>NZ_LRUJ01000009.1 GCF_001548475.1 Bordetella hinzii LMG 13501 | reverse complement strand
TCCCGGCCTCCTTGGGAGCGGGACTGGCGCCGGCCAATGCCGCGGCCGCCGCGCCGGCGGCCATGCCCGCCGCGCCGACGGCGCCATCGCTGGCGCTGTCGCGCCCGGCGCCCGCTTGCTTCAAGGCCTCGACGTTCGATTGCAGCGTATCCACCCGCTCGCGGGCATCGGCCAGGGCATGAGCATCCGAGGCCTTGCTATCACGCTTGGCGTCGGCGGCGCTGTCGGCCGGCGCGCCAGACAGGCGCAGGCGGTCCTGGGACGAGGCGGCGCTGGCGCCGGCCGGCGTGTCACCGCTGCCGATCTTGCCCGCGCTGGCCGCGCCGGCGCTCACGCGAGTCCCGCCCGCGGCCTGGCCCAGGCCGGCGCGGTAACGCGCATAGGCCTCGACCTGTTCGATATAGATCCGGCGCGCCTCGGCCGGGTCGATGGCGCGCACGGTGTCCGCATCAGGCAGGGCCAGATCGGCGCCAGCCTTCAGGCGGTTCATGTTGTCGCCGATGAAGGCATTGGGGTTGGCGCGCCACAAGGCCACCAGCATCTGGTGGATATTGGCGCCGGCCACCGGATTGCGCTGGGCGATGTTGTAAAGCGTGTCGCCGCGGCGTACATGCACGCTGGCGCCCGCGGCCTGCCCGGTCGCCGGCCGCGCCGTGCCGAGCTGGGCCGGCTGCACCTTGGGCGCCCCCTTGGGCACGAGCACCGTCACCTGGACCAGGCGCTGTCCGGCGCTGGTGCGCAGATTGAGCAAGACATCGACGGCATCGCCCTGCATGGGCTGGGGCGAGACCATGAGCAGATCGCGGCGTGAGCTGTCGCGCGGGACCTGGGTCTGCAGGCTGAGGGAAGACAGGGGCGCGGGCGGTGTCAGGCCGGCACGCTGCCAATCGGCGGCATCGGCCAGGGATACCTGCAGGCTCTGCGCCTCTTCGGGACTGAGTTCAGTCAGGGGCAGCGCCACGCGCAAGGGCTCGCCGGGGGCGGACACCACCCTGGCATGCCCCAGCCGGGCCGCCTGCGCACTCCACCCCCATGTGGTGCCCAGGGCCATGGCCAGCGCGAGGGCCAGGCCGCGCTGGCGGCAGATCTGCGGAGAAAGGCGGTGCTGCGAATGGCGCGAACTCATATGGTGTGATTTCCGTGTTCTATACCAGGGCAATGCAGGGGAAAAGTGTAATGGATCAAGGACGATTCATAAACCGAACATATTCATTCGACGTATAAGATAGTAAACACCTGTGGCGTCGCGCCCAAAAACAAAGGGCACCCCGGGGTGCCCTTTGCTGCACGGCGAACCCTCGCGGGCTCAGGCCTCGGCCAGCGCGATGCGCAGCATGCGGCGCAGCGGCTCGGCGGCGCCCCACAGCAATTGGTCGCCCACCGTGAAGGCGCCCAGGTACTGCGGGCCCATGGAGAGCTTGCGCAGGCGGCCGACCGGGATATCCAGCGTGCCGGTCACGGCCACCGGGGTCAGTTGCTCGACCGTGGCTTCCTTGGTGTTGGGCACGACTTTGGCCCACTGCGTGCCGGCGGCGATCATGTCCTCGATCTCGTCGAGCGGCACATCGCGCTTGAGCTTGATGGTCAGCGCCTGGCTGTGGCAGCGCATGGCGCCAATACGCACGCACAGGCCGTCGATCGGCGTGGCGGGCGTGCCGAAGGCTTCGCCGCGGCCGAGGATCTTGTTGGTCTCGGCCTCGCCCTTCCATTCTTCGCGCGACATGCCGTTGCCCAGGTCCTTGTCGATCCAGGGAATCAGGTTGCCGCCCAGCGGCACGCCGAAGTGTTCGCGGGGCAGGCTGGCGTCTTTCTGCTTGGCCAGGATGCCGCGGTCGATGTCCAAGATGGCCGAGGCCGGATCGTCGAGCAGCGGCTTGACGGCCTGGTTGAGGATGCCGAACTGATTGAGCAGTTCGCGCATGTGCTGCGCGCCGCCGCCCGAAGCGGCCTGGTAGGTCATGGAGGTCATCCATTCGACCAGGTCGTTGTTGAACAAGCCGGCCAAGCCCATCAGCATGCAGCTGACGGTGCAGTTGCCGCCAATGAAGTTGCGCACGCCACGCTTGAGGGCAGCGTCGATGACGGGACGGTTGACCGGATCCAGCACGATGATGGCGTCGTCGGCCATGCGCAGCGTGCTGGCCGCGTCGATCCAGATGCCCTTCCAGCCCGCGGCGCGCAGCTTGGGATAGACCTCGGTAGTGTAATCGCCACCTTGCGCAGTCACGATGATGGGCAGTTTTTTGAGGGCCTCGATATCGTTTGCGTCTTGCAGCGGGCCGGCGCCTTCGGCCCATTTGGGCGCGGCACCACCGGCGTTGCTGGTGGAGAAGAACACGGGGTCGATCAGTGCGAAGTCGTTCTCCTCACGCATGCGCTGCATGAGAACCGAACCGACCATGCCGCGCCAACCGACGAGGCCTACTGCTTGCGTCATTTCTGGGCTCTTTAGGGGTCTGGAATGAAAAAAACGGGAATGAACTACTGCAATTTATCAGAATGCGAGGCGCAATGCTGCATTGCACCCTCGCAATTCGGGGACGTGTCGCGCCGAACCGACGGCGGCCCGCCGGCCCGGCCGACGGTCAGGCCAGCGCCTTCAGGACGGCATCGCCCATTTGCGCGGTGCTGACCTTGGTGGTGCCCGCCTCGTGGATGTCCGCCGTGCGCAGGCCCTGGGCCAGCACCTTGCGCACCGCCGCCTCGATGCGATCGGCCTGGGCGGCCTGGTCCAGGGAATAGCGCAGCAGCATCGCGGCCGACAGAATGGTCGCCAGCGGATTGGCGATGCCCTTGCCAGCGATGTCGGGCGCCGAACCATGGCTGGGCTCGTACAGGCCTTGGCCGCTGGCGTTCAGCGAGGCCGAAGGCAGCATGCCGATGGAACCGGTGAGCATGGCGGCCTCGTCCGAGAGGATGTCGCCAAACAGATTGCCGGTCACGATGACGTCGAATTGGCGCGGGTTGCGCACCAGCTGCATGGCGGCGTTGTCGACGTACATGTGCGACAGCTCCACGTCCGGATAGTCGCGCGCGGTCTCGATGACCAGGTCACGCCAGAATTGCGAGGTCTCCAGCACATTGGCCTTGTCCACGCTGCACAGCTTCTTGTTGCGCTTGCGGGCCGTCTCGAAGCCGACGCGGGCGATGCGGCGCACTTCGGACTCGGCATAGCGCATGGTGTCGTAGCCTTCGCGCTCGCCGGCGAACTGGCCGTCGGGCGAGCTGCGCACGCCGCGCGGGGTGCCGAAATAGATGTCGCCGGTCAGTTCGCGGATGATGACGATGTCCAGGCCGGCCACGATCTCGGGCTTGAGCGATGAGGCGCTGGCCAGCTCGGGGTAGAGAATGGCCGGACGCAGGTTGGCGAACAGGCCCAGGGCTTTGCGCAGGCCCAGGATGGCCTGCTCGGGGCGGAACTCGCGCGGCAGGCTGTCGTACTTCCAGTCGCCCACGGCGCCGAACAGCACGGCGCGCGAGGTCTTGGCCAGCTCCAGCGTGGCCGGGGGCAGTGGATGCTCGAATTCGTCGAAGGCGGCGCCGCCGACCTTGGCTTCGCTCAGTTCCAGCGGCAGGTCCAGCGCCTTGAGGACGCGCACGGCCTGCTCGACGATTTCCGGGCCGATCCCGTCACCGGGAAGGACTGCGATTTTCTGGGTCATGGGAATTCCTGTAGATAGCAAAAAAAAAACGCCGGGCATCGCGGCGATGCCCGGTCCGCGCGGCAAGGACGGCGCGACGCTCAGGCCACCGGCCGGCTTTCCAGCCAGGGATGGCGGGCCAGGCGCTCGGCCTCGAACGCGCGGATCTTGTCGGATTGGCGCAGGGTCAGCCCGATGTCGTCAAAACCATTGAGCAGGCAATACTTGCGGAAGGCATCGATCTCGAAACCCATTTCGCGGCCATCGGCGCCGATGACCACTTGGCGCTCGAGATCGATCTTCAGCTTGTAGCCCGGGAAGGCCTTGACCTCGTCGAACAGGCGCGCGACCTCCAGCTCCGTCAGGATAATCGGCAGCAGGCCGTTCTTGAAGCTGTTGTTGAAGAAGATATCGGCATACGACGGCGCGATGATGGCGCGAAAACCGTATTGCTGCAGCGCCCAGGGCGCGTGCTCGCGGCTGGAGCCGCAGCCGAAGTTCTTGCGGGCCAGCAGCACCGATGCGCCCTGGTAGCGCGGCTGGTTCAGCACGAAATCCGGATTGAGCGGACGCTTGCTATTGTCCATGCCGGGTTCGCCGTGGTCCAGGTAGCGCAGCTCGTCGAACAGGTTGGGGCCGAAACCCGAGCGCTTGATCGATTTCAAGAACTGCTTCGGGATGATGAGGTCGGTGTCGACGTTCTCGCGATCCAGCGGCGCGACCAACCCTTCGTGAAAAGTGAATGCTTGCATGAATATCCCCGCTCAGCGATAGCTGCGCACGTCAACGAAATGGCCGGCCACCGCGGCAGCCGCGGCCATGGCCGGGCTGACAAGGTGGGTGCGTCCGCCCTGCCCCTGGCGGCCCTCGAAATTGCGGTTGGAGGTCGAGGCGCAGCGCTCGCCCGGCTCCAGGCGGTCCGCGTTCATGGCCAGGCACATGGAGCAGCCCGGTTCGCGCCACTCGAAGCCGGCGTCGGTGAAGATCTTGTCCAGGCCTTCGCGCTCGGCCTGCTGCTTGACCAGGCCCGAGCCGGGCACCACCATGGCCTGGCGCACATTGGCCGCCACGCGCTTGCCGCGGGCCACCGCGGCCGCGGCGCGCAGATCTTCGATGCGCGAGTTCGTGCAGGAGCCGATGAACACGCGGTCGACACGGATATCGACCAGCGGGGTATTGGGCGTCAGGCCCATGTACTGCAGGGCGCGCTCCATGCCACTGCGCTTGACCTCGTCCTTCTCGCGCTCGGGGTCGGGCACGCGGCCATCGACCGGCAGCACCATTTCGGGCGACGTGCCCCAGGTCACCTGTGGCTTGATTTCCTTGGCGTCGATGCGGATGACGCGGTCGAACTTGGCGCCCTCATCGGAATGCAGGGTGCGCCAGTAATTGACGGCCTGGTCCCACAGCACGCCGACCGGCGAAAAGGGCCGATTGCGGAAATATTCGATGGTCTTGTCGTCGACGGCCACCATGCCGGAACGCGCGCCCGCCTCGATGGCCATATTACAGACCGTCATGCGGCCTTCCATGGACAGGCCGCGGATGGCGCTGCCAGCGAATTCGATGGCATGGCCCGTGCCGCCGGCCGTGCCGATGATGCCGATGATGTGCAGCACGACGTCCTTGGCGGTACAGCCGAAGGGCAGCTCGCCGTCCACGCTGATCAGCATGCTCTTGGCTTTTTTCATCAGCAGCGTCTGGGTCGCCAGCACGTGCTCGACCTCGGAGGTGCCAATGCCGAAGGCCAGCGCGCCCATGGCGCCGTGCGTGCTGGTGTGCGAGTCGCCGCAAACCACCGTCATGCCGGGCAGCGTGGCGCCCTGCTCCGGGCCGATCACGTGCACGATGCCCTGGCGCAGGTCATTCATGCGGAATTCGGTGATGCCGTACTTATCGCAATTGGCGTCCAGCGTGTCGACCTGCAGGCGCGACACCGGGTCTTCGATGCCCTGCGCGCGATTCAGCGTGGGCACGTTGTGATCGGCCACCGCGAGGTTGGCGCTGATGCGCCAGGGCTTGCGGCCGGCGAGGGTCAGCCCTTCGAACGCCTGCGGGCTGGTCACCTCGTGCAGGAGATGACGATCGATATAGAGCAGACAGGTGCCGTCTGTTTCCTGGTGGACGACGTGGGCGTCCCAGAGTTTGTCGTAAAGGGTTTGGGCCATGGATCGCTCTGATGAGTAGGCAAACCGCCTCCGGTCGCTGTGACCGCGCGGCATGCAGCGATTATGCCCAGGCTATCAAGCTAGTACAATTCAACCAATTATCCTAGTACAAGCACTACCCCCCTGCCACCGGCGCGCTGTCGGTGCATCATTTAGGAAGATATACTTACGGAAGCATTAATCCGAATCCCGGAAAATATCGCCAGAAACATAATACGCAATTATGCGAAACATTTCGCATATGACGCAATATTATGATTTATTGAGGGATTTTTCGGGCAGGAACATTATCCCCGTGGCATGCTGGCAAAAAATTTCATGCATCCGGCCGAGAGTTTTCAAATAACTTAACAAATCTTGACTCGCGCCTTATGACATTTGCATACAAACTGTTCGCGTTTTGTATCATTTCTTGATCCCGCGAACCTCCCCACGCGACATTGGGCCCGACGTGCCTGGACCGCTCCACGGCCAACCGGAGTCCCCAAGATGAAACGCGCCAGTCCCGGGCAGTGTTTTCGAGACCGGGCGTGGCCTGAAAAGACCGGTGCCGCCCACGCAAGACCCGCAAGGCCTGCGCTGACGCCAAGCACTGAAGGAGCCATGAAACCGACGCCTGTCCTGTTGATCACGCATGACGACCTGCTCTGGCAGCACTGGCGCCAACTGGATCACCGTTGGCTGCCCGCGCGCGGCCGCAATATGGCCGATCTGGCCCGCTGGCGCGAACAGGGCCGTGGCGTGGCCATGATCGACGCGGACCTGCCGCGGCGTCCCGCCTGGCAGGATCCGTGCTGGCCGGAAATGACGCGGGACCTGGCCCTGTTGGTAGCCAGCCTGCATCCCAGCGACGAGCAAGGCACCCAGGCCCTGGGCGCCGGCGCCCAGGGCTATTGCCATGGTTATGCCAGCCCGGCGGCGCTGGGGCAGGCGCTGGGTGTCGTGGCCGAAGGCGGCATCTGGCTGGGCCGCTCGCTGGTGGAGCGCCTGCTGCAGCTGGTCCAGGAGCGTGCCTGCGTACAAGCCGACTGGAGCCGAGGCTTGCTGACCGAACGCGAGGATACAGTGGCCCGCCATGCCTCGGCCGGCCAATCCAATGCCCAGATCGCGGAATTGCTCGGTATCACGGAACGGACGGTCAAGGCCCACCTGTCGGCGGTGTTCGAGAAAGTGGGCGTGGCGGACCGGCTGCAGCTGGCGCTGCTGGTGCATGGCATATCCCAGCCCAAGGCAACCACGACGGGCAACTGATACCCCATCCTCAAGGAACAACACCTCTCGCGCCTTGGCCCACCCCTCGCGGAGAGCCGGCCCGCCAACAGGAAGATCAAATGGCCACCCCCTATCCTGCTGTTGTCACCTCCCTGATCGGCCGCGCCTGGATGCGCGGCGGCGATGGCTCGCTGGCCGAGCTGCGCGCGGGCAGCAAGATTCCCGCGGGGGTAGACGTCATGACCGATGCGGCCAGCACGATCGCGCTGCGCGCCGCGGGGATTCCTGTCGTGATCGGCGCAAGCCGCCTGGTCACGATGAGCGGCGAGGTCGGTGCGCCGGCGCTTGCCGACCCCACCGAAGCCTGCATCCAGCAGCCTGGCAAGGCCGGCTCGGATCCGCTGCGGGCGATGCTGGGCGATGCGCCGGCGCGCGGCGGCGCAGCGGACAGCGGCAGCCAGCGGCTGGCGCGTCTGCTGGGCACGCAACACGAACCCTCTCATGTCACGCGCGCCGGCGCGGCCGAAGAAGGCCCGGGCCACATTCTGGTTTTCCGGCAGCGTGATCAGGCCGCCCGCCAGCCGTCCCGGGCCACCGTCAACCAGTGGCTGCAGGCCGCCGGCGAATGTGTCGCCGCTTCGCTGCGGCAGCCCCATCTGCAATCCACCTTGCTGGCCCGCCTGGGCGGCGCGGATTTCGCCGTCCTGATGCCGTCCACCACGACAGCCCAGGCCATGCTGATCGCCAGGCAGCTGCATGCCGACCTCGGCAAGGCCGGCATCCCGGTCAATGACGGCCGCCTCTATCGCTGGGCGCCTCCGGAGGGGACCGAGGCCCTTGCGCAGGCGGCGGCCCCTGCCGGCCAGGGCATTGCCGACAGCGCCACCGCGCCGGACGGCGAGCAGGGCTGGCAGAAGGCGATTCTCGCGGCGCTGCGGACCCAGGGCTTCAGCCTGCAGACGGAAGTCCTGACCACGGCGGCTGGCGACCCCGTGCGCACCGAGGCCATGCTCATGCTGCAGCATGACGCGGCCCACATCCCTGCTACGCTGTTCATCCCGCCGGCCATACGCCTGGGCCTGGTCTCGGCCTGCGACCGGCAGGCCATCGGCCTGGGCCTGCGCTGGCTCGCCGACCACCCGGGCGAACTCACGATACGCCTGGCCCTGGCCTCGCTGCGCGACGAACGCTTCCTCAGTGAGCTGGCCGCGTCGCTGGCCGGCCATCCTCATCTGGCGCCGCGCCTGCTGTTGGAGGTCGATGCCCACGGCCTGGTGGCCTGCCAGGAGGAGGTCATGGCACTGGCGCGCACCGCGGCCGCCTACGGTGCGCGCATCGGCCTGCGCCGCCTCGCCCAGCAGTTTGACGCCGTGGCCCGTCTGCACACCCTGCCGCTGACCTACGTCAAGCTGGGCGGATGCTTTATCGACGGCATGTCGCGGAACCCGGCCAGCCAGCGGCTCACCGCCTCGGTGCAGCGCACCGCCCGTGCCCTGGACATCGAGGTCTATGCCCAGGATGTGCCGGATGAGCAGACGCGCAGCCTGCTGGCCCGGCTGGGCCTGCGCGTCATGCGGGATTCCGGCCTCATGCCGGCGCTGGGCAGTTAGCCCGCCGCGGCGAAGCCGCGAGATACCTAGCGCCGGGCCTGTTCATAAAGCGGCAGGACGCGCTGCGAAGCCTGCTGCAGGTCGGCGATGCGGGTGCTGGCCGAAGGGTGGGTGGAGAGAAACTCCGGCGGCGCGCTGCCCTGCTGGGCCGCGCCCATCTTCTGCCACAGCGTGACCGCCGCCCTCGGGTCATAGCCCGCGCGCGCAGCCAGTTCCACGCCCATCAGGTCGGCTTCGCTTTCATGGGTGCGGCTGTTGGGCAGGGTGAACATCACTTCGCTCAAGCGCCCGCCCAGGTCGGCCGCCTGCTGCGAGCCGGTGGCGATCGAGAGGATGGACAGGCCGACGCTGGTAGCCATCTGCTGCGAAACGCGCTCTCGCGCATGCTCGCGCAGCGCATGGGCGATTTCATGGCCCAGCACGGCGGCCAATTCAGCGTCGGTGGGCTTGATCTGGTTCAGCAGGCCGGTATAGACGGCGATCTTGCCGCCCGGCATGCACCAGGCGTTGACCTCATCGGAGGTCAGCACATGCACTTCCCAGGCCCACTTGGCGGCGTCCGGACGGAACACCGCGGTCTGGGCGATGAGCCGCTGCGAGATCGCCTTGACGCGGCTCAGCTGCGCGGCATCCTTGTCCAGCAAGCCCTTGGTCCTGGCCTGGGCAATGATGTCGCTGTATTGCTTGTCAGCCTCTTGTTCGAGCTGGGCCTCCGGCACCAGGCTGGACATGTATTGTGTGCGGTTGACGCCCACCGCGCCGGATTGCGTGGTGTTCATGCCGGCACAGCCGGCAAGCAGCGCCACCGCCAGCAGCGCGCAGGATCTCAACAGGGATGTCGGCATGGGGCACCCTCGCAAAGAAAAAGAATCAGCCGCACTGGCCGCGGTGGCGCAGGGCGTGGTCGATCAGCACCAAGGCCAGCAGGGCCTCGGCGATGGGCGTGGCCCGGATGCCGACACAAGGATCGTGACGGCCCAGCGTCTGGACATTGACCGGCTCGCCCGCACGGTTGACCGACCGGCGTTCGACCCGGATGCTGGAGGTCGGCTTGATGGCCAGCGATACCGTCACCGGCTGGCCCGTCGAGATACCGCCCAGCACGCCGCCGGCGTGGTTGGAGAGAAATCCCTCGGGCGTGATCTCGTCGCCATGCTCGGAGCCGCGTTGCGTGATGCTGGCGAAACCCGCGCCCAGGGCAACGCCCTTGACGGCGTTCAAGCCCATCATGGCGTGCGCGATGTCAGCGTCCAGGCGGTCATAGATGGGTTCTCCCCAGCCTGCCGGCAGGTTGTCCGCCACCACTTCGATGCGCGCGCCGATGGAGTCGCCATCGCGGCGCAACTGGTCCATATAGGCCTCAAGCTCGGGCACGATGGCCGCGTTGGGCGCATAGAAAGGATTGTTGGGCACATCGTCCCAGGACACGAAGGGGATCTCGATGGGCCCGAGCTGGCTCATATAGCCGCGCACCCGGGTGCCATGCTCGCGCGCCAGCCATTTCTTGGCGATGGCTCCGGCGGCCACCGTCGGCGCGGTCAAGCGCGCCGAGGACCGGCCGCCGCCGCGCGGATCGCGCTGGCCGAATTTCTTCCAATAGCTGTAGTCGGCATGGCCGGGCCGGAAAGTATCGGCGATGTTGGAGTAGTCTTTGCTGCGCGCATCGGTGTTGCGGATCAGCAGACCGATGGGCGTGCCCGTGGTCACGCCCTCGTAGACGCCGGACAGGATTTCAACCTGGTCGGCCTCCTGGCGCTGCGTCACGTGGCGCGAAGTCCCGGGCCGGCGGCGGTCCAGTTCGAACTGGATATCGGCGGCGTCCAGCGGCAGCCCGGGCGGACAGCCGTCGACGACGCAACCGATGGCCGGGCCATGGGATTCGCCGAAATTGGTAACACGGAACAGGGAGCCAAGAGTATTGCCGGACATAGCGGGTCTGCGAAATGCGGGATTTTGGGGCAGGCTCGATTATGACACCGAAGACGCCAGGACCCGGATCTGGTGGGCGGGGACGGGGCGGCCAAGCAGGAAGCCCTGCATATAGCGGCAACCCAGCCGGCTCAGGATATCGCGCTGGGCCTCGGTCTCTATCCCCTCGGCCACCACCATGAGGCCCAGCGCCCGGCACATGCCCATGAGCGCCGACACCACCTCCTGGCTGACGGCATCCGACTCCAGCTCGGCGATGAAGCCGCGGTCGACCTTGACCCAATCGATGGGCAGGCGGCGCAAATGGGTCAGGCTGGAATAGCCCGCCCCGAAGTCGTCCAGGGCCACTTGCACGCCCCGGGCGCGCAGGCCGTTCAGGGTGGCGACGTGACGCTCGTACTGGAGAATGAAAACGGATTCGGTGATTTCCAGCACCAGCCGGTGAGGCGCCAGGCGGGTGTTGGCCAAGGTGTGCGCCACCTGCATGGGCAGCTCGTCCGCATACATCTGGCGCACCGAGAGATTGACATGCAAACGCCAGTGCGACGGCCAGGTGACGGCGCGCGCGCAAGCCGTGTCCAGCACCCAGGCGCCCAGCGCCACGATCAGGCCCGTGCGCTCGGCCAATTCGATGGCGATGGCCGGCGAGACATTGCCGTGCACCGGATGGTGCCAACGCAGCAGCGCCTCGCAACCCTCGATGTTGCCGGTGCGCGTGTCGAAAACGGGCTGGTAATGGATCTCGAACTGGTCCATCGAAGACGAAGCCAGGGCCACGCGCAGATCGTGTTCCAGGCCCTGGTAATGGCGCTGGCGCTCCAGCATGGCCGGCTCGAAGACATTCCAGTGGGGGCCGTCCTCCTCCATCTGCATGAAGGCGATCTGCACCCCGCGCTCCAGTTCGTCGAAACTGTCGCCATGGTCCGGATACACGGCCGCGGCAATGCGGAAATCGACGATCAGGGGCTGGCCGCGCAGCTCATAGGGCCAGGAGAGCTGCTCAAGGATATGCGGCGCGAATTCCGGGATCTCCCAGGCATGCGCGGCGGGGGCCCAGATCAGGAAGGAATCGGTGGCGTAGCGCGCGACCAGGAAGTCGTCGGATTGCTGCTGCAGCCGATCGGCCACCATGGCGAGCAAGGCCCGGTTGTCCTCGACGGCCAACATGGCGCTCAGGGCGGGATGATGGATGAGCTTGACCAGGAAAACCGCCCCCTGGCCGACACGGCCCATGGAGCTTTGGGCGCGGATGCGCAGGCTGTCGGGCGTCAGGGCGTGGGTGGAAGAATCCCGCGAAAGGCGGCTGCGAAGCCTGCGCTCCCGTATCACGAAAAAAACCACGCAAATGGCGATCAGCACCACTCCCGGCAGCAGACACTGTCTCACCAGGTCATCCAAGCCCACGGAGCCCCCTCGTTTCAGCGAGCACAGCGTCCGTTTCTGTGGCACGGACCCATCCCTAGGGTGACCCCTAGCACCCCTAACGGGTATCAGCGGGATTATGCATGAATTGGCCCAAATAGGACTGCGTATTTGTCCCTAAATCCACATTCTTTCGATGGTGGGAGCGACATTTGCCAATACAATCAGTAATGTTTTGATTCTTGCTGTCCGCCCCCCGGACGGCGGGTCAGGGACCCTCCGGCGGCCACTTATGCGTCTTTCATTGCATCTTTTGTTCAGTATCGTCCTCCTGATGGGCTTGCTGCTGTTCGGCACCCAGCTCGCGGGTCTCTGGGCGGCCAAGGTCGATGCCGAGGCGTACCAGATCGGCCGTGCGCGGGATGCGGCCAGCAGCCTGGCCTGGGCGATCGGCCGCTTTGACGGCACGGCCCGGGATTGGGTCAGCCGGCTGCCGGCGCCCAGCGCCGAGGGGCCGCGCCTGCGCATCGACGAGACCTCCCTGGGCCGCAGCATCCCCTTGTGGCCCGCCGACGCCGAGCCCGCCCCCGACCTGGCCGTGCTGGCCCGCAGCCCCTACCGGAGCGCCGACGGCGCCAGCCACGGCCATGTCGTGGCCTACGCCATCCCCGACGACGCGGCGCCCGATGCCTATATCACGGGCGCCCTTGTCCAGACCGTGCTGTTCGTGCTGGCCACCCTGGCCTGGTGTCTCTATGTGCGGCATCTGATGAGCTGGATGCGCAAGGGTCCGCTGGGCTCGCTGGCGCGAGCCGCGCGCGGCCATGACGATGGCCAGAGCGCCGAGCTCACCGAGCTTGTGCCGGTGCGCGAAGCCCTGGCGCAGAACCGCCTGGAACACGAGCAGGTCGTGGCACGGCTGCAACAACGCATCGCCATGCTCGAGAACGAGACCATGCGGGACGCCGTCACCCGGCTGCCGAACCGCAAGACGTTTTTTGATCGCTTCCGCGACATTCTGCGAGGCGAGGATCCTCAGGCGGCCGGCCATGTGCTCATCTTCCGCCAGCGCGACATGGCGGAGATCAACCGGCGCATGCATCATGAGGCGACCGATCAATGGCTGCGCCTGAGCGCCGCCCAGCTTCAGCAGACCATCCAGGAGCAGGCCGGCCCGCAAGCCATGCTGGCGCGCCTGAACGGCTCGGACTTCGCCGCCCTGCTGCCGGGCCTGGCCGCCCAGCCGGCGCTGGCCTTGAGCGAACGGGTGCGCCGCGAGCTGCGCCTGCGCCGCCTGCCGCTGCGCCAGCAAGAGTGGTGCCGCTGGGCCATTGCGCTGGGACGCTACGAAGCCGGCGAAGAAGTCGGTTCCGTGCTGGCCCGCCTGGACAATGCGCTCATGCGCGCCGAGACCGCCAACAACGACGTGTTGCAAATGGCCGATATCGCCGGAGAACGGCGCATCGAGGGCGAATACCGCTGGCAAGATCTCATCAGCCAGGCCCTGGACGAGCATCGCTTCTACCTTGACGTGCAGCCGCGCAGCGACAGCCAAGGCCGGCCGCTGCACGAGGAGGCCCGGCTGATGCTGCGGGGCAGGGACGCCTTGCCAGCCTCGGTCTTCATGCCTCCCGCCTCGCGCCTGGGACTGGCCGCAGATTGCGACATCCAGGCTCTCCGCCTGGCGCTGGATACGCGCGCGCGGCAGACGGGCACACTGGTGGTCCCGCTGGCCCAGGCCTCCCTGGCTCAGGCGCATTTCCTGGCCCGGGTACAAGCCCTGCTCGAAGACCGCCCGGCCCAGGGCCGGCAACTCATCCTGGAGATCGACGCGCACAGCCTGGTCGATTACTACGAGACCGTGCGCGCCTTGTGCGAGATCGCCGCCGCCGTGGGTGCGCGAGTGGGCGTACAGCGCCTGTCCGAACAATTTTCGGCGATCGAGAAGCTGCACCAATTGCCCCTGGCCTATGTGAAAGTGGGCGGCGGTTTCGTGCACAGCCTGGCCGCCAGCCCGGGCAATCGCCAACTGGCCTCGACCATCGTGCGCACGGCGCATGCGCTGGACATCCCGGCCTACGCCGCCGACGCCAGGGAAGACGCCCAGGCGGCCTTGCTGTCATCGCTCGGCTTCATTGTCTTGCGGCCGCTGCCCTATGAGACCGCCGCGCTGGAGGAGTTCCCCACGCAGGCTGCCCCGTCCATCGAGCCGCCGCCGGTACCCGGGCCAAGCACCTTGCGCAAACGCCAGGAACGCAGCGACCGGCGCCTCACCGAGATGGCCGGGGCGCTGCAATCGCACCGCCAATTGCAGTCCTTGCTCTCGCATGAGCTGCGCACACCGGCGGCCACCATCAGCGCGGCCGCGCAATCGCTGGAAACCATCCTGGCCGGCAGCGGCCAGGAAGTGGACAGCCGCCTGGCGCGGATCCGCCGCGCCGTCGGCCGCATGATAGACATGATCGACCAGATGCTCAGCCCCGAACGCCGAGACGACCAAGCCATGGTGCCGCGGCTGGAAACCGTGGACCTGGGCGAACTGGCCCATGACGTCTGCGCGAGCATGCAGGCCGACAGCGCCCATCCGCTGATCGTGCGCAACGAAGAGGCGGTCCCGGCGCTATGCGACCCGCTGCTGACATCCCTGGTGTTGCGCAACCTGATCCAGAATGCGATCAAGTATTCGCCCGCCGACCAGCCCGTGCTGGTCGATGCCGGGCTGGCGACCACGGGGGCGCAGCATGCCATGGCCTGGCTGGCCGTGTCGGACAATGGCCCCGGCCTGGACGAGGACGAGATCGAGGCGATTTTCGAGCCGCATTTCAGGCGTTCGGCGCACCGCGAGACGCCGGGGTCCGGCCTGGGCCTGCATCTGGCGCGCCAGATCTGCATCAGCCAGGAGGGCAACCTCACGGCCCAGGCCCAGCCGGGCCAGGGCGCGCGCTTTGTCATCACCCTGCCGGCCAGCGGCCTGGCCGCGCTCTCGCCGCAAGGCGAGCCGGTTTGAACCGCCGCCTCAGGCTACGAACACATAGCCCTGCCCGCGCACGGACAGCACGGGCAGCTTGAAACCGGCGGATTGCGCTTTGGCGCGCAGGCGGCTGACCATGACGTCGACCCGGCGCGGCTCGAACTCGCCAGGGTTGTCGGGCTGGATGATCTCGGCCAGCACCTGGCGGGTCACGGCCTCGCCGGCACTTTGCATCAGCGTCATGAGGAAGACGCGCTCCTGGGCGTTGAGGTGCAGCGAACCGCCGTCCGGGCACGCCAGGACCCAGCCGCCCTCCAGCAGCGACCATTGCTGGCCGGGCGCGCGCGCGCTGGGCTCCTGCGCCGCCTGGCCATCCTGCGCCGCGGGCCGCGCCAGCCGCATCCGGCGGGCCAGGCTGCGGATGACGGAGCTGAGCTCGAGAAGATCGACGGGCTTGGTGAGATAGACGTCGGCGCCGCCTTCGAGGCCGCGCACGCGGTCTTCCAGGGCCCCGCGGCCGGTCAGCATCACAATCCCCAGGTGGCTGTGGGCGCGCAGCCGGGTCGCCACGGAAAAGCCGTCTTCGCCCGGCACGTTGGCATCGATGATGACGATATCGCAGGGTTGTGCCTGGACCGCCTCCTGGAAAGACACCGAATCACCACAGCCGAAGGCCACCTTGAAGCCGTAGCCTTCCAGGCCGAGCGTCAGTTCCTCGCGAAAGTCTTCGTCGTCTTCCAGAAGCCCAATACGCAATAAACCGTCCACTGACAGCATGTCTTCCCCCAAACTCCGATAATTGGACGCAACGCCGCCCCGCCCGTCCGGCATCACCCAATGACATAGTGTTGCCAAATTCTACCTGGGACCGAGGGATTTTCCCAAAGAGATTGGTATCGGTCTTCGTGTTATAGGCGCGCCGCGCCTTCAAGAAGAACAGCTGACCGAGAGGTCGGACGCCCAATCGGGAGGCAAGGCGGCGTAGGCTTCGGCGCCGGCCTGGGCGCGACAGGGCTGCCTGAGCAAGGTCAGCAGGCGGTCGATTTCGCTCGCGTCGCCCTGGGCGGCCGCCCGGATGGCCTGCTCGGCCAGATGGTTGCGCAAGACATATAAGGGATTGACCGCATCCATGCCGTCCGCCCGCTCCTGCGCCGCGCGCCCGTCGTCCGCATGGCGCGCCGACAGGCGCTCCCACCAGGCCTGCGCCGCCTCGCGGTCAATGAAGTAATCCAGGAACAGCCCGGCCTGGCCTCGCACCGCTTGTGCCAGGGCGCGGAACGTCAACGTGAAGTCGGAGCGGCTTTCGTGCATCAGCCGCAGCAGGTCATCGACCAGCGCCTCGTCGTCGGCCCGCCAGGCGGCCAGGCCGAGCTTGGCGGCCATGCGCTCATGGAAGGCCTGCGTGAACACGGCCTCATACTCGGCCAGGACGGCGCGTAAGGCCTCGGCGTCAGGCACCAGCGTGTGCAGGCTGCCGGCCAGCCGATACAGGTTCCAGAGGGCCACCGAAGGCTGGCGGTTCCAGGCGTAACGCCCCTCGGCGTCGGAGTGGTTGCAGACATGGCCCAACTGGAAGCCGTCCATGAAGCCATAGGGGCCATAGTCCAGGGTCAGGCCGAGGATGGACATATTGTCGGTGTTCATCACCCCGTGGCAGAAGCCCACCGATTGCCAGTCGGCCATCAGCCGCGCGGTGCGCTGGCTGACCTCGCGCAACAGCGCCAGCAGCTCGCCGTGTTCGCCGGGCGCCTCGCGGCATTGCGGGTAGAACTTGTCGATGACGTAATCGGCCAGTTGGCGCAGACGCTCGGGATCGCGGCGCGCGGACCAGTGCTCGAACGAGCCGAAGCGCACGAAGCTGGGCGACATCCGGGTGACGATGGCGGCGGTCTCGCGCGTCTCGCGCATGACGGGATCGTCGGACACCACCAGCGCCAGCGCGCGCGTGGTCGGAATACCCAGGCCATGCATGGCTTCGCTGGCCAGGTATTCGCGCACGGAGGACCGCAGCACCGCGCGGCCATCACCCATGCGCGAATAAGGCGTCAGGCCTGCCCCTTTGAGCTGCAGTTCCCAGTTGCCCTCGGGGCCGACCACCTCGCCCAGCAGATGGGCTCGGCCGTCGCCCAGCTGGCCGGCCCACACGCCGAACTGGTGGCCGCTGTAGACCGCCGCCAGCGTATCGCCGCCCGGCAGGGGCTGCTGCCCCGAGGCCACCGCCAGAAAGGCCGGCGTCCACAGCTCGGCGGGCGCCAAGCCAATCAGGGCTGCCGCCTCGGCATTGGCGTGCAGCAGGCGCGGATTGCCCGGCGCGCGCGGCAGCAGCCGGGTGTAGAAGGCTTCGGGCAGGGCCGCGAAGCTGTTGTCCAGCGTCAGTTCGTCAAGCTTGCGCAACATCAGGCGCGCTCCTGCCGGGCGGCGCGCTTGGCCGGCCGGACATAAAAAATCGCCGCCAGGAAAAATACGGCCGCCAGCGCCGCCTCCACGGCCCCCAGTCCGGCCGACAGCGGCGCCGGATCGGACATCGCGCGCACCACCCCTTCCATCAGGTAGAGCAGCGACAGCATGCTGGCCCATTGATAGGTATACACATTGCCCCGGATGATGCCTCGCAGCGGAAAGGCCAGCGGCACGGCCTTGAGCAGCAGCCAGGAGCCGCCGGGACGCAGCGGCGCCAGAAACGTTTCCCAGGCCAGGCAGAGGACTATCAGGGCCAGCAGGCTGGCCGTGGCCAGGCGGCGCAGGTTCGGATCGAGTTCGGGGCTCATGCTGCTATTATCACCCGATGGACCCGACCGCCGAAACCGCCGAAGGGGACTCCCCGCCCAGGCCGCGCCGCCGCTCCTGGATACGGCGCGTGGTGCATGCGCTTCGCTTCGCCGCGCACCGCGCCGATGAAGAACGCCTGCTTCAAGTCGCCTCCAGCCTGACCTTCACCACCGTATTGGCCATCGTGCCGATGCTGGCCGTCGTGCTGTCGCTGTTCACCGCCTTTCCGGTATTCCAGGACTTCCGCGTCGCGCTCGAAGACTTCCTGGCAAACAATCTCATGCCGCCGGCGGTCTCCGACAACATCATGAACTATCTCAACCAGTTCGCGCGGCAGGCCACGCGCCTGACAACGATAGGCGGCGCCTTCTTGATCGTGACCTCGCTCTTGCTCATCATGACGATAGACAAGACGTTCAACGATATCTGGCACGTCGGCCGCCAGCGGCCCTGGCCGCAGCGTGCCCTGGTCTACTGGGCCGTCATCACCCTGGGCCCGGTGGCCACCGGCGCCAGTCTCTGGGCAACGTCTTTCGTGGCGCGGGAATCGTTGGGGCTGGTCCGGGACGTGCCGGAAATCATCAGCCTGGCGATCTCTTTCATCCCATTGCTGCTCACCGGCCTGGGCTTTGCCGCCCTGTTCGTCGTGGTGCCCAATTGCCGCGTCTATTGGCGCGACGCCTTGACCGGCGGGTTCTGCACCGCCATCGCGCTCGAAGTCATGAAGTCGGGTTTCGCCCTCTACCTGACCCGGTTTCCCGCCTACACCATCATCTACGGCGCCTTCGCCACCCTGCCCATCTTCCTGCTCTGGATCTATCTCTCCTGGCTGGCCGTACTCTTTGGCGCCAGCATCGCCGCCAGCGCTCCGATGATCCGCCTGGGCCGCTGGGAGATCAACCGCGCGGCGGGCGCGCAGTTCGTCGATGCCGTGGGCGTGCTCCGCCTGCTGCTGGCCGCGCGCGGGCAGCTTCCGCCAGGACGCAGCACCCAAACGCTCTGCCGCCAGCTGCACCTGCACCACGACGAGCTCAATGCGGTCCTGGCGTCCCTGCATGCGATAGGGCTGGTCGCTCCGACCGGCGACGACCGTTGGATCCTGGCCGCCGACCCCCAGTCCACGGCGCTCACGCCGCTTTACGATCAATTTCTGCTCGACAGGCGGCAGCGGCGCGTCCGGCTTGATCCGTCCCTGACCATGCTGGCCGCCCGGCTGGCCGGGCCGGAAACGGCTCCCACGCTGGAAGAACTCGCCGGCCTGTCGCACAATAGAGACATCGGGCCAACGCCAGACGACGATTTCGAGCGCGAAACGCGCCCCATCACCGTGCTGCCGCTGGAAAATGCCAAGAAGCCCAGGTGATACGCCATCCGGACCACAGGCAGACAAAAAACCAGTACGCAATCGGGGCTGGCTTCGCGCCCCAAGGAGGAACACCATGTTGAAAGTCAGCGAAATTCTGCGCGTCAAGGGCGATACGCTGTACACCGCCACGCCGGACACGCTCGTGTCCGTCGCCATCCGCACCATGAGCGAGCAAGACATCGGCTCATTGGTCATCATGGAATCCGGCATGCTCACCGGCATGCTGACGTTCCGCGAAATCATGCGCCATCTGGATCTCAATGGCGGCCAGGTCGGCGAAACCACCATCCGCGCCATCATGGACGATGCCCCGGTCAGCGTCTCGCCCAACACCAGCGCCGACGAGGTCCAGCGCCTCATGCTCGATAAGCACGCGCGCTACATCCCGGTCATGGACGGCCCCACCCTGATGGGCGTGATTTCTTTCTACGACATGGCACAGGCCATCGTGGCGGCCCAGCAGTTCGAAAACAACATGCTCAAGGCCTATATCCGCGACTGGCCCATGGACAGCGCCTCGCCCAACTCCTGAGCACGGCGCGCCAATACAACAAGGGCCACCCTCGGGTGGCCCTTTGCCATGGGCTGGCGGAGTCAGATCGCCGGCTGGGCCAGCTCGGGCCGCGTCCGAGCTGCCGAGCGCAGATTGCGCCAGGCCTCATAGATGAGGCCGGGATCGTTCTCGGCCAGGCGGCCCGGATCGGAAAGCAGGCGGCGCCAGCCGCGCGCGCCGCTCTGGTTGTTCACCAGGCCCAGCATGGGCCGCAGCATCACTCGCAGCGGCACGCCGCGCGCGATCTGGCGGGCGGTGTACTCGGTCATCGCATCGACCACCTGGGCATCGGTCGGCAGGCGCGTAGCCGGCCACAGGCGCAGCGACACTTCGGACAGCACGCGAGGTGTATGCCAGGCCGCCCGGCCCAGCATCACGCCGTCAAAGCGGCCGGCCGCCTCAAGCGCCTGTGCCGCATCGGACAGGCCGCCATTGAGCACGATGGTGCAGTCCGGGAAGTCGCGCTTGAGCTGTTCGGCCACGTCGTAGCGCAAAGGCGGAATCTCGCGGTTGTCCTTGGGCGAAAGCCCCTTGAGCACGGCATTGCGCGCATGCACGATGAAGACGCGGCAGCCCGTGTCGTGGATCTTGCCCACGAAATCCCGCACAAAGGCGTATGACTCGTCGTAGTCCAGACCCAGGCGGTGCTTGACTGTCACAGGGATGTCCACCGCGTCCTGCATGGCCTTCATGCAGTCGGCCACCAGGTCCGGCTCGGCCATGAGGCAGGCGCCGAACGCCCCGCGCTGCACGCGCTCCGACGGGCAACCGCAGTTCAGGTTGATTTCGTCATAGCCCCATTGCCGGCCCAGCCTGGCCGCGGCCGCCAGGGCCTCGGGCTCGCTGCCGCCCAGCTGCAGGGCCACCGGGTGTTCGGCCTCGTCGAAATCCAGATGCCGCGCCACATTGCCGTGCAGCAAGGCGCCGGTCGTGATCATCTCGGTATACAGGCGTGCGTGCGGCGCCAACAGCCGGTGGAAATAGCGGCAATGGCGATCCGTCACATCGATCATGGGCGCGACACACAGTCGCCAGTCGGGCGGGGTCAAGAAAAAACCTTCCGGGCTTGGGAATACGGGAAACAGGTATTTTACGGCCCCGGGGCCGCCTTGGCCCGAAACAGGGGAAGCACTGGTCTAAAATTGCAGCGCCTCGCCCATTCGGCAGGCCCCGCCCCTTTTTTCCACTCCCATCCAACGCTCATCAATGGCCGTTTTCACTCCCGTATCCGACCAAGACGCCCGTGCCCTGCTCGCGACCTATGACATCGGGGAGCTGGTCTCCCTGCGGGGCATTACCGCCGGGATTGAAAACACCAATTTTTTCCTGCATACGACGCGAGGCGAATATGTCCTCACGCTGTTCGAAGTGTTGACCCAGCAGCAGCTGCCCTTCTACATCGAGCTGATGCACCACCTGGCCGAACGCGGCATCCCCGTGCCCCAGCCCCAGACCCTGAGAGACGGCAGCCGCCTGACGACGCTGCACGGCAAGCCCACCGCCATCGTCAGCCGCCTGCCTGGCGGCTATGAGCCGGCGCCGGGCGCCAAGCACTGCGCGCTGGCCGGCGCCACCCTGGCCCGCGTGCACAAGGCCGCCGCCGATTTCCCCATCCGCCAGCCCAATCTGCGCGGCCTGTCATGGTGGCTGGAAACCGCGCCCAAGGTCATGCCTTTCCTGACGCCCGAGCAGGCCGCCCTGCTGACCCGGGAACTGGCCGACCAGCAGGCCGCCGCGGCCCTGCCGGAGCGCGCCGAACTACCCTTTGGACCTTCGCATTGCGACCTCTTCCGCGACAACGTGCTGTTTGCCGGCACGTTCGATAGCCCGCTCATGGGCGGGTTCATCGACTTCTACTTTGCCGGCTGCGACACCTGGCTGTTCGACGTGGCGGTCTCCGTCAATGACTGGTGCATCGACCGCGACAGCGGCGAGTTCATCCCGGAGCTGGTCCAGGCTTGGCTGGGCGCCTATGCCCAGGAGCGCCCCTTCACGGACGCCGAGCGCCGCGCCTGGCCGCTGATGCTGCGTGCCGCGGCCCTGCGCTTTTGGCTGTCACGCCTGTATGACTATTTCCTGCCGCGCCCGGCCCAGACGCTCAAGCCCCACGACCCCCGGCACTTTGAAAGAGTGTTGCAAGCGCGCCACCGCAGCGCGCTGCCGCCCTTGCCCTGACCGCCACGACACGCATAATGGGTGTTGAACAAGCCATCCGTCCCCTGCGAATTTCCACGAGACCTATGCAAGCAGCAACCCTACCCGCGTCCTTTGGCTGGCAATGGGTAAGAGATGGGCTGAAAATTTTTGCCAAACAGCCCTTGCCCATGTTCTTCTGGGCCATGGCGCTCAGCCTTTTCGTGCTGTTCGCCACCCTGACCCCACCAGTCGGGCCGCTATTGTTCGTCGCGCTGATGCCGGTGTTCACCCTGATGACGCTGTCGGCCTGCAAGCACATCGAGGCCGGGCGAGTCATGCTGCCCTCCATGTGGCCCAAACCGCTGCTGCGCCCCGGGGTTTTTCGCAAGCTCTTCCTCATGGGGCTGCTGTATGCCGGCCTGAGCCTGGCCGGCGGCCTGCTTGCCTTCCTGCCCTTCTGGGGTGACCTGACCGAGGGGCTGCGGGCCATCCAGGTCGAGCACGACATCATGCCCTTCGTGGCCGCCGTGCGCATCCCGCTATTCTTGTTTGCCATCCTCTACGTCGTCATCGCCGCGCTCTTCTGGCATGCGCCCGTGCTGGTGGCCTGGCATGGACTGCGCATGGTGCAGGCGCTGTTCTTCTCGGGCGTGGCCTGCTGGCGCAATAAATGGGCCTTCCTGGTCTACGGCGCCGTCTGGGTCATGGTGTTCCTGTTCATCGACCTGTGCGCCGGCCTGCTGGTCGCCGTCGGCATCCCGGCCTCGGTCGCCAACATCGTGCAGATCCCCATCAACGTGGCGGCCGGCGCGGTGCTCTACAGCAGCTTCTACCCGGCCTATACCTCCGTCTTCGGCATCGAGGATTTCCACCCTGGTCTCGACCACGGCGACAGCGCCGCGGCATGAAGCCCAGCGCCAGGGATCCAGGCGCCGCGCCCGCAAGACCCGCCCATCGCGGCCGATGAACCACACCGCGATGGGATAGGCCATCCCCATGGTATGGACCGCATGACAGGGCCTGAGCAAAAGGCCGCTGCGCGGCCCCGGCGCGCGTCGCCTGCCCAACAGGCCGAGCAGCCGGCGATGCCATACGGCCGCCTCCCGCAGGCGCAGGCGGGCCGCCGGCAAGGCCCGCCTCAAGGCTGCCCCTGCGGCAGAAAATCCACCAGCAGCGGAAACGCCAGGATCAGGAAGGTGCACGGGAACATGCAGCTGACCAAGGGAAAGAGCATCTTGACCGGCGCGCGCATGGCGGCCTCCTCGGCGCGTTGAAACGCCTCCTCGCGCAATTGCCCGGCCAAGGCACGCAACATCGTGCCCGTCCCCCCGCCCAGGCGCTCGGCCTGAGACATGGCCGCCACCCAGGCATGCACGCCGTCGACCTCCAGGCTCGCCGCCAAGGCCTGCAAGGCCTCGCGCTGGGTGCGACCGGCACGGACTTCGTTCAGGGCTTGGAGCAAGGCGCGGGTCAACAGCCCCGGGGGGCAATAGCGCGCGGCCAGATACATGGCCTTGGCCATACCCTGGCCGGCCTCGATGCATAGCGTCATCACGTCCAGCAGAAAAGGCAGGTCGGCCGCGACGCGACGGCGATTCTCGTGTATGCGCCGACGCAATGCCCATAGCGGCAGTCCGGCGGCACCCGCCGCCCCAAGGCCCGCCCCGGCCGCTAGCGCCGTGGCGCCCTCCCCCGGGTAGGCCAACCACACCGCCCCCGCGCCCGCCAGGCCGCCCGCGGCCGCGCATAGCACCATGCGGGCAGGCAGCCAAGCTGCCGGCAGCTGGGCCGGCCATCCGGCCAGCAGGGCCAGCCGGCCCAGGCGGTCGCGCGCCCGCCAGCCCAGCATACGCTCCAGGCGGCGCGCCAGGCGCCAGGACAGCGGCCAGGCCCAGGCCTGCAGCCCCGAGAGCTCCGGCATGGGGACGGGCAGATCCGGGCCGCCACGCATCAGTCCCCTGGCGGCAAGGACGAGGCAGATCGCGGCACACGCCGCCAGAACGCTGGCCATGCTCATGACGCCGCAGCCAGAATGCGGCGTATCATCAGCCAGCCCAGCATCTGCAAGCCCGCGATGACAGCCATCAGCGCCCACCCAGTATCGGTCTGCCACAGGCGTGCCATCTGTTGCGGCCGCAGGAAATAAAGCGCCACGCCCAGCATCAATGGCAAGGCACTCAGCACCCAGGCCTGCATCCGCCCCTGCGCGGTCAAGGCTTTCAGGCGGCCCTGGGCGAGCAGCTGGCCGCGCAAGGCCTGGGCAATACCCTCCAACGCCTGGGCGAGATTGCCTCCCGATGTGCCTGCCACCCGGAAAGCCGCCGCCATCAGGCGTATCGCTGGCAGGTCCGCCCGCGTTTCCAGCCGACGCAGCGCATCGTCGAACGACACGCCGATACGCTGCTCGCGCAGCATCAGGCCGAGCTCCTGGGACAGCGGCGCCTGCGCCAGGTCGGCAAGCTGGCGCAGGGCCATGGGCAGGCTGGCGCCGGCTTTCAGGGCGGCCGCGAGACTGAGCAGCCCAGCCGGCAATTGCGCCTGCAGGCGCTGCTGCCGCCGCCGGCGCAAGCGTGCCAGCGACCAGGCCGGCAGGCGCCAGGCGATGCATCCGGCCACCGTGGCCAGCGCGAGATGGGCGCCCGCCGCCAGGACGAGGCCGAACGCCACGCAGGCGCAGGACATCGCCATGCCCCAGAGCTGCCTGGGATCAAGAAAGAGAAACACCTCCTGCAGGCCATGATGGGCGTCCTGCATATAGGTGTCGCGATAGCGCTGCCAGGCCGGCCTCAGGCTGCGCTGAAGCTGCCAGGCCAGCAGCGACGCGGCCAGCAGGGCAAGCAGCACGGCGAGAAAGGCGGCCGCTGTCACAGGCGCTCTCCCGATTGCCAGCAGGCCCATTCGGCGGCGACGAAGCCGCTGGCCGGCTCGTGGCGGAAGTGCTCCTGCAACTGGATGGTGCCGCTTTCGATACCGCAGACTTCGGCGATGGCGGTGATACGCCGCACGCCATCGGCGCCGCGCGCCTGCTGCACGATAAGGTCGATGCAGGAGGCCACGTATTCGCGCAGCGCCGAGACGGGCAGGTCCAGCCCCGCCATGAGCACCATGGACTCCAGCCTGCCCAGCGCATCCCTGGGGGAATTGGCATGCAGGGTGGTGAGCGAACCCTCGTGGCCGGTGTTCATGGCGGTCAACATGTCAAAGGCTTCCTTGCCCCGGCATTCGCCGACCACGATGCGGTCCGGGCGCATGCGCAGCGCATTGCGCACCAGGTCGCGGATCTCGACCGTCCCCCTGCCCTCCATGTTGGCGGGCCTGGCCTCCAGGGCGACCAGATGCTCGTGCGACAGCCGCAGCTCGGCCGCATCTTCGATCGTGATGATGCGCTCGTGCTCAGGAATGGCGCTGGAGAGCACATTGAGCAGGGTCGTCTTGCCCGCGCCGGTGCCGCCGGCAACCAGGATATTGCGGCGCTGCCTGACCGCTTCTTCCAGATAGCGGGCCATCTCGGCGCTCAGCGCCTGGCCTTGCAGCAAATCAGCCATGCTCAGGTGGCGCGCCGGAAACTTGCGTATGGTCAGGCAGGTGCCCCGGGTGGAGATGGGCGGGATGACCGCATTCACGCGCGCGCCATCGGCCAGTCGCGCGTCCACCATGGGCGCGGCCTCGTCGATCCGCCGGCCCAGGGGGGCGACGATGCGCTCCAGCACATGCCGCAAGGCCTGCTCGCTGCTGAAGGAAGAAGGATGGCGCTCCAGGCGCCCCTGCCTTTCGACATAGATGCGCTCGGGACCATTGACCATGATTTCGGAGATGGCCGGATCCTGCAGCAAGGGCTCCAGCGCCCCCAGTCCGACCGCCTCGTCCAGTACGCTCTTGCACAACGACTCCCTGTCCACGTCCTCGGGGACCTCCACCTCCTCGTCGCGCAGCAGGCGCGCCAGCAATGCCGAAGCCTCTTGGCGCAGCATCGCGTCGGGCATGGCGGCGACATCCCGCCGCCGCAGGTCCAGCGCCTGGATCAGGGCTTCGTGCAGCGCCACCCGGCAGGACTGCCATGCCTGTCCGACCGCCATGCGGCCGCCGCCGGAACCGGCGCTGTCGGGCTTCGACGGCACCGGCGCGAGAAGGCGCAGCCGGCAAGGCCCGATGACGATGACATCGGATGGCTGCAGCGGGCCATGCAGCGTCACGCGCACGCCGTTGACGAAGGTGCCGGACAGGCCACCCAGGTCTTCGATGACCCAGCCCTCCGGGCCGCGCTGCAGGCGGGCATGCTCACGCGCCACGCGCCAGTTGGAGATACGCAGATCGCAGTGCGCCGCCCGTCCCAGCAGCATGGGATCGGACAAGGCCAACTGCTCGGTGCGCCCGTCTTCATAGTGCAACTCCAACATCATGGCGTGGGCCCTCCCGGCAGTGCATGGTTCGCCTCCGCCCCCGCGGACGACCACTGGGATCTCGACCAAGCCGGCTTGCGCCCGCCCTGAACCGGTCCGGAAATCTCCGACAGCATGTCCGGCGGCTCGGGAAACGCGCGATGCAGTAACTGCCTGCCGCGCAGCGCCTCGCCCGCCAGGGCGGGATCATCCGGCTTGACGATGGTGGGCGTCACGAAGATGGCCAGTTCGGTATCGCGCGTCTGTTCGCGGCGCCCGCCAAACAAGGCACCGATGACCGGCAGCTCGCTCAGCCAAGGCAGCCCGCGCGTGTGCTGCGTCCGCTCACGGCCGAGAAAGCCGCCAAGCACCAGGGTCTGCCCGGAAGGCAGGTTGAACTCGGTCGCGGCGCGCCGGGTCCGCATGGCCGGCCCCGCGGCGACCGTGAGCGTGGGGTCGATGGAACTGGCTTCGACCTCGATGCGCGAACGTATCGTGCCGCGCGGATCGATCCGAGGCGTGATGGTGAGCCCCACCCCATAGGGCTTGAAGACTGTCGTGCCCTTGCCATCGCTATCAGCGCCGGGATAAGGCACCTCGCCGCCGGCCAGAAAGGAAGCCGATGAGCCGCTGCGCGCCAACAGGCGCGGGCGCGCCAGGAACACCGCCTCGCCGCGCTGCGCCAGCGCCTGCAGGCGGGCGCCCAGCGAGGCGTGCACGCCCAGCCATTGCACCGCGCCCCACGGCCCGGCGTGCGTGACACCGCCGGCGGTGTCGGCGCCCGTCTCCCAGTTCAGGCCGAGCTCCCACAAGCGCGTGCGGGGGATCTCGACCACCTGAACATCCAGCAGGACCATCTGCTCCCAGCCGACGTCTCCGGTGAGATCGAGCACTTCGGGATAGCGGGCGGCCAGCGCGGCGATGCGCTGCTTGTGGTCGTCCGTCAGGCCGCTGCCCTCGATGACGATCTGGTGGCCCACCACGCTGAAACGCAGCTGCGGCATGCTGGCCAGCAACTGTTCCACCTCGGCGCGCATACGGCCAAAGCCGGCCGGCATGACCCGCAAGGTGTAGGCCTTGGCGCCCTGCCTGCCGGTCCATACGTGGACCGAGGACACCCCCTCCTTGCGTGCAAACAGAATGACCTCTTTACCGTCGACAGCCTGCGCCTGCACCACCTGCCCGCTGCCCACGGCGATACGGCTCAAGCCAGGGGCTGGCAGCACATGGGTCTGGCCCACCTCGAGCAGGATGTCCTCGGCCGCGTACCCCGTGGCCGGCAGCGCATGGAGAACGGCCGCCAACAACAGCGAGACAACCCAGCATGCGGCGCGCCTGGCCCGAGCGTTTCGGCGGCCCAGCCGCCACCTGCGACACAGGCTCATGGCGCCTCCAGCACGGATGGCGGCAGTTCTTGCTGCCCGTCGCCATAGAGCACGGGCACGGTGCGATCGACCGGCGCCTGCAATCCCAGGATATCGCCCAGCTCCCCGGCAGGCAGGGCCTCGGACGTCGCGTCTTCGGGGGCACGCAGCGCCAGGGTGAGCGCGCCGGCCTGCCGTGCCGCGATCACCCTGAGGGCGTCAGAGGCGCTTGCCTCGAGCACGACTTGCGCGGCATCCGGGCCTGGGGCGGCAAGCACGCGGCCGTTCTGCAGCAAGGGCAAGGTAAGCCGCTTGTCGTTGTGCATCAGCGAAACATAGATGTCGAGATGATCGCCTTCGTGCATGTCCGGCGGCATCTCCGCCAGCTCGCGCAGGGACAGGGTCAGGGCGCGCTTGCCCGCGCCCAGGCGCGCCGCCGTGCCTGGCGGCGAAAGATCGAGGTCGGCGCGCAAGATGGGCTGCCCGGCCGGCACGGCGGCCTTGAGCCTGGCGCCCAACAGCTCGCCGAGCTGTTCGGGCGCCAAGGACTGGGCGGGCGCCCAATCTTCGGGAATATCGCGTTGCGCCACGTCGTCGGCATCCAGGACGTGGCCGGCCGGCAGATCCGTCCAGGCCACCAGCCGGGACAAAGTGGGGACTTGGCTGCGGCGTTGCATATCCCGCTCTTTGCCCTGGATATGCAACTGCACCGCCCAGGCGGCCCCGGCCCCGCAAGCGATGGCCAGCACCCACACGCCATGGCCGGACCACAGCCGCGCCCATAGCCGCGCGGCCACGCCCAAGGGCTGCTTGAGACGAGCGCGCGCTTCAGTCATGGTGGTGCACCAATACCAAGCCGCTGGCGGCCGCGGCGCCAGCGTCAAGCCGGGCCCAAAAGGTGTCCAGCCTTGCGTCTCCGCGAACCCAGGCCCCATCGGAAAGCGCCGGACGCCATCCGCGCGATTGCAGCTCGCTGTCCAGCCACCGGCTCGCGGCCCTATCAGCCAAGGGCAATGACCAGACCGAGACTGTCACGCGGTCTTCGGCGTGGGCATGCAGCAGCTCCGCCAGCTGGCCCAGCGGCTCCACGCCGGCGGAGGCGGCGGGCCGCGGCGCACACAGGCGTGACTGGCTGCCTGTCGTGCCGCCACCCGGGCGCGGCCGCAGGCTGAGGAGTACATGGCAGGCGTCGTTTTCTAGGACCATGAGCGTATGCCCGGGCCAGACCGCCAGCGCGGGCGACTGGGACTCGGGGCCCCAGGCCTGCGCAAGCACGGCAGCCATGTCCTGCGCGGCATCGAAATGCCGCCACTCGAGCCGGCTGCCCGACGGCAAGATCGCCGACAAGGCCGGCTCGGGCGGCAGCCCATGCACGGAGAGAGGCTCCGGGGCGGGCTGCGCTGCTGCATGGGCCGCGAACGCGGCCAGGCCCTGCAGGGCGAACGCCAGTGCGCATGCCCTCATCGGCGCCCTCTTGGAAGTCGCCGCCCGTCGGGCACGACATCGGCCCAGGGCATCAACCAATCGGTGTGGACGCGCCTTTGCCCCCAGGGCCGATCCAGCCCCCGCAAGGCCAGATCCAGCGCCCGGGCCTGACGCCGTGAATCGTCGGCGGCGTGGCCCCACCCATGCGTGGAGCGGCCCAGGCGCTGCTGCGCCGTCCGCGCATCGCTGGCGTGACCGGCGCCGGCGGCCAGAACGGTCTGTCGCGCCGGCATGCCCCGCCCCGCGTGGGCACGGACGGCCGCCCAGTGCGCCGGCAGGTCCAGCCACTCGGAGACCAGGGCCTGGCCCGAGGGCGACACCGCGCTGTCGCGGGCCTGCGCGGGCTTGAGCACCGACAGGCTGAGCCCCCGATCCGCGGTCGGCGGCGTCTCGGCCCGTGCCAGGGCGAAAGCCCAGCGCCGGCTGGCCTGCGCGGTTTCCAGCACCGCCATCCGCGATTCGGACAGTTGCTGGACGCCCAGCCACAGCAGCGCCAGGGCCCCGGTGATGACGAGCATCTCGGGCAGGGCTTGGCCGCGTTGGCGATGAAGCCGTTGCCAGGGGCGCTCCGCGCGCGCGGGCCATGGCGTATCGCGGCATGTGGGACCGGGCTTGGGCATGTCGGCATCCACTGGCAGTACCTTGCGCTTGTCCGGGGTCTGCAATAGACGCAGCTTGCCGGAACGCGGCTGACTGGGAAGACAAGGACGGCTGCGATATGGCGATCGCTTGGGCTTCATGGTCTGGCTCCGTGAGTGACGTTGTTTGTGGCAACCAGCCTGGCCTGCCAATAAGGGCGGAACAGGGAGGGCAGTTCTGCCTGGCCGCCGGTTGGCGCGGCCGGGGCTGCGAAGTAGGTCTCGGCCGCAGAGACGCGCGCCAGCCGGCGGGCGCGCCACCACGCATCGGCGTCCCCTAGACGGGGGATATGCCAGGCCTGGCCAAGATCGGACACGGCCAAGGACGTCCGCAGGCTGAGCCTGAAACGGGCATTGGGCTGCCGCAGGCCCTGGGCGGACAAGCCCAGGACATCGGGCAGGCCCGCGCCCTCGGGCGCTGCGTAGCGGTCGCGCACCGCATAGGAACTGGCCAGGGGATTGTTGCGCCAGGCACCCGCATGCAGACCCGAGTGCTGGCTGTACCAGCGCCAGAAGTCCTGGGATGAGAATTCGGCCAAGGGGCGTTCGACATAGTGGCGGCCCCGTTTCCAGCGTGTGGCGCCGGTCGTGGCCCAACCCATCGGGTACTCGCGGAAGTAGCAGCCTATCCAGCGATTGCTGCGCAGGGCATGAAAGGACAGGGTGTCGCTGGCCCCCCACCGGCCTTGCGCATCCAGGAAGGTATGCCCGCGCCGCCGCAGCTGGTGCCGGGTATTGGGGCAACGCGGCTGGACGATCCAGGCGCTGGCCCAGGTGAGGTCCCGGGGCCGCAGAAAGGCGAACCGCCGCGTGACCGTCTGCGTCAGCGCCTGCAGCCCTTGCACATCGGAGGGCGATTGCCATGCCAGAAGACGCGGGAAATTGTCGTCGTGCACGTGCATGACGGGAACCCCTGTGCGGCTTGAAGTTGATGAGACGTAGTTGGCCTGCAGCACCCGCGCCATGTGCGCATCGCGCAGCGGCACGGCCCTGCGCCATTGCTGGCGGGCGACCTCGGCCAGGATGCGGTGCACGACTGAATCATGCCGTTTCAGTGAGGCTTGCAAGGCCGCCGGATTGTAGGAATCGGACGAGGAGCCCGAAGGCGAGGCCCCATAGGCCTGGGCGAAGCGCGGCCCGAACAGGCGACCGATGAGGAAGGCGGGCGGATTGCCCATCGCGCGGCGGCGCGACTGTGTCAGGCCCAGCTGCTGCCAGGCGATGAGGGTGGCCAGATGCGCCATGGCGACCTGGTGGGCCAGCTGGGCGCGATGGATATAGGCCAGCAGGTTGAGTTGGCGCGCCTGCATCAGCGCGCCGCTATAGGCCACGGCATCGGCCACATGAGTGAGCCGTGCACTGGCGCCGGCCATGCGTGCCGTCCAGTGCGCGGCAACCCAGCCTCCCAGCAGCAAGACGAGGACGACCAGGCCCAGCGCCAGGGCCTGCCCGCCCTGGGCCGCGCGCCGCTGGAAGGCCGGCCTCATTTGGCCCCCGCGTTGCCGGTGAAGGACTTGAGTGTGCGCCCCTTGGCCTGCGAGGCAGCCTTGCCGGCCGCGCCCTGCGCCTGCTTGACCTGGGCCGTGCCGTCCTCGCCGGAGAGCTCGCGCGCCATAGCGGCGGTCTGGGCGCGCAATACCTGCCCGAAGTACTGGTAGACCGCGATCGCGGCCACGGCGACCAGGGCCACCACGATGATGTACTCGGTCATGGCTTGCCCTGCCTGGCGTCGTTTGTGTTGCATGTTGCACCTCGTCATCAAGATTCACGAGATGCCAGTCTGAAGAGGCCGAGGACAGGCCACAATTCGCATAAGCCGAGGCGCGCATGTTCAGCACGCCAGCCCCTGAAGCGGCCGGGCGACTGGAGTATATTGGTCAGGACGGGCGGCTCCACCGCCGTCCATCGAGTGCTTGAACCCGTGCCCTGCCCGCCCCCGGGCAGTGGCATCGCGAATCCGCCGCGGCCTGGCCCGGCAGAACTTCTTTGGGGCTTCGAGTTCAATGAAATCGCGCGACTTTTCTTCCTGGATCTGGGGCGACGCGCTGGCGCTGCTGCATCACGCCGAGCGCCTGCAACGCCAGGTCCTGCAGTCCGCGCAGGCCGCGGCCCACGCCTGGGAGCCGCCCGTGGACATCATCGAGAGCGAGGCGGCCGTGCTGGTCATCGTGGCGCTGCCCGGCGTCGGCCCCGGGGACGTCGTGGTGCGTTTCGATCCCGAGGGCATCACGGTCTCGGGCCTGCGCCCCATCCCCGCCGCCTACGACACCCGCATCCACCAGCTGGAAATACCCTACGGCCAGTTCCAGCGCCGCATCCGCCTGCCGCTGCATGCGCTTGAGCCGGCCACGCCGCGCCTGGCCGACGGCTGCCTGTTTCTCACCCTGAACAAACTTAGGGAGATCCCATGACTGACTTGCGCACGCTGCCCGAAGATGCGCGCATCATCATCCCCTTGCGCGACGCGGTGCTTTTCCCAGGCGTGCTGACCCCCGTGACGGTCAGCCGGCAGGTTTCGGTGGCCGCCGCCCAGGAGGCGGTCAAGGCGGAGCGCCCGGTGGGCTTTCTGTTGCAGCGGGACCCGCAGAAAGACGAAGTGCGGCCCGATGATCTTTATTGGGTCGGCACGCAGGGCCCTATCGCCCGCTACATCACCGGCCAGGATGGCGCGCATCATCTGCTGGTCCAGGGACAGAGCCGCTTCCGCGTGCTGGAGTTCCTGGAGGGCTGGCCTTTCATGGTGGCGCGCGTGGCCCTGGTCGAGGACGCCGGCCAGACCGACAGCGAGATCGAGGCGCGGTTTCTGCAGCTCAAGCAACAGACGCTGGAAGCCATCGCGCTGCTGCCCAATGTGCCGGACGAGCTGGGCGCCGTGGTGCAAGGCATCGAATCGCCCGCCCTGCTGGCCGACATGGTGACCAATCTCGTGGACATCAAGCCGGTCGAGAAGCAGGAGGTGCTCGAGACCTTCGACCTGGCCCGGCGGCTGGACAGGGTCATCGCCTTGCTGGCCGCGCGCATCGAGGTGCTGCGGCTGTCCAAGGAGATCGGCGAACGTACCCGGGCGCAGTTCGATGAAAGACAGCGCGAGACCGTGCTGCGCGAGCAGCTGCGCCAAATCCAGAAAGAGCTGGGCGACACCGAGGATACGGCAGCCGAACTCGAACAGCTGAAGACCGCGATCGAGTCGGCCAGCATGCCGGAGGACGTCCTGCGCCATGCGCGCAAGGAGTTCGGCCGCCTGCAGCGCATGGGCGAGGCCAGCGGCGAGAACGCCATGCTGCGCACCTATCTGGAATGGCTGACCGAACTGCCCTGGAAACAGGAGCCGCAAAAACCCATCGACCTGAACGAGGCGCGCGCCATCCTGGACGAAGACCACTTCGGCCTGGACAAGATCAAGCGGCGCATTCTCGAATACCTGGCGGTGCGCAAGCTCAACCCCCAGGGGCGCAGCCCCATCCTGTGCTTCGCAGGCCCGCCCGGCGTGGGCAAGACCTCGCTGGGGCAGTCCATCGCGCGGGCGACGGGACGCGCCTTCCAGCGCGTGGCCTTGGGCGGCGTGCACGACGAGGCTGAAATCCGCGGCCATCGCCGCACCTATCTGGGCGCCCTGCCCGGCAACATCATCCAGGCCATGCGCCGCGCCGGCACCAGCAACGTGGTGCTCATGCTCGATGAGATCGACAAGCTGGGCGCGGGCGGTTTCCATGGTGATCCGGGAAGCGCGCTGCTGGAGGTGCTCGACCCCGAGCAGAACCATAGATTCCGCGACAACTACCTCGGCGTGGACTTCGACCTGTCGCATGTCATGTTCATCTGCACGGCCAATGCGCTGGACACCATTCCCGGCCCCCTGCGTGACCGGATGGAGATCATCCAGTTGCCGGGCTACACCGAAGAGGAGAAAGTCCAGATCGCGCGGCGCTATCTGGTGCGGCGCCAATTGGAAGCCAACGGCCTGACGCCTGAGCAGGCCGACATCACCGATGCCGCGCTGGCCGCCATCGTGGGCGACTACACGCGCGAGGCCGGGGTGCGCAACCTGGAGCGCGAAATCGGCTCGACGCTGCGGCACGCCGCCATGCAGATCGCCGAGGGCAAGGCCGAGCATGTCTCGATCGACGTGGGCGACCTGGCCGCCATTCTCGGCCCGCGGCGCTTTGAAAACGAAGTCGCCTTGCGCACGAGCGTGGCCGGCGTGGCCACCGGCCTGGCCTGGACCCCGGTGGGCGGCGACATCCTGTTCATCGAGGCCAGCAAGGTGCCCGGCAGCGGGCGCCTCATTCTGACCGGGCAGCTGGGCGATGTCATGAAGGAGTCGGCCCAGACGGCCTTGACGCTGGCCAAGACCTGGAGCGGCGACTCGCTGGAAAAACTGGACATCCATATCCACGTTCCGGCTGGCGCCACGCCCAAGGACGGCCCGAGCGCGGGGGTGGCGATGTTCGTGGCGCTGGCCTCGCTTTTGAGCGGCAAGCCGGTCAGCGCCGATGTCGCCATGACCGGCGAAGTCAGCCTGCGCGGGCTGGTGCTGCCCATCGGCGGCGTCAAGGAGAAGACCTTGGCGGCGCTGCGGGCGGGCATCAAGATCGTCATGCTGCCCCGGCGCAATGAGCGCGATCTGGAGGACGTGCCCGCCGAAGCGCGCCAGAAGCTGCGCTTCGTGTTGCTAGACCGGGTGGAGGATGCCGTCAAGTGCGCCATCGAGGGCGATGGCGCATGCGCCGGCGAGCCTGCCGCCTAGCGTGATCCGGGCGCCTGAAGCCTGGACAGTTCGGTCTTGAGCTGGACCAGGCTGGGCGTGACGATGGGCAGAAAGGCCGCCTCGCGCCAGCGCCGGGCGAAGCCGCCCTCGCCTTGCAGATAGGCCGTGCCCCCGGTCGCCTGGAGTTCGAGTTCGACGGCCTGCTGGGCAGTCTCGGCCAGCGCGATGCGCAACGCGAAGAGCCGGGCCGGCTGCGTCACGAAACGCTCTTGCCTGACGCCCTGCAGCAGCTCGGCGGTGAGCGTGGCGAGGCGGGCGGCCAGCGCCTCGTGGGCCGGGGCGAGCACATCCGCCCTACCGGCCGAGGCATGCAGACCGGCACGGGCCAGGCCTATGGCAAAGCCGCACTGCAGCCCCACGAGCACCGGGCGCAGGCCGGGCAGGAACTGCCGGGCATCGGGGTGGATGACATCGGCCGGGGCCAGCGGCAGGTCGACGAGATCCAGCGCGGCGGTGCTGCTGGCGCGCAGCCCCATCAGGGGCAGGTCGGGATGGCGGGTCAAACCCTGGACATGGTCGCGCAGCGCCACGATGGCGATGCCGCCCTGGGGCGTCGCCGTGGCCGCGGTGGCCAGGAAACCCGCCGGGCGCAGATTGGTGATCCAGTCCACCCGGCCGGTGAGCGCCCAGCCCCCGGGCCGCTCGGCCGCCTGGATGCGCAGGCGGTCGAAACCACCCAGCGATTTGATGGCATTGGACAAGCCGGAAGCGCCGGCCAGCCGGCCGGCCAGCAGCTCGGGCAAGCAGGCCTCGGCCAACCGGGGATTGGCGCCCCGCAGCAAGGTTTCGATGACCACGCTTTGCCCCCAGCCGACGAAGGCCGCCGTGAGCGAATGGGTGGCAAGCTGGGCGATGGTCTCGATGGCATGACCGATGTCGCCGCTGCCTTGGCCGGCGGCCGTGCCCCGCGCGAACACGCCATCGGCCGCCAAGCGGGGCAGGACTTGCAGGCTGTCTATCGTGCCGCTGTCCAGCGCCTCGGCGTGGTCATGCAACCAGCCGGCCAGCGCCGGGCTCACGTGGGCAGAGGTCGAGGTCATGCATGCTCCTGCATCAGTAGGCCAGGGCGCATTATTGGCCAAAGCCGCCCGGACGGCGGCGAAGGCGAAAAAAAACCCTCCGCCCGGGCGGAGGGTCTGCAACGCGGCGCTGCTTATTTTTCGGCGGCGTTGGTAATGGCGTTGCCCGCCCGTGATACGTCCTTGCCCATGCCGGCCACGGTATTGCAGCCCTGCAGGACAAACCCGAACACCACGAAGGCGGTCAGCACGATCTTGCTACGCATGGGAACTCTCCGGCTCAGGCAATGCGGACACGCAGTTCGCCCAGGCCGTCGACGCCGCCGACCAGCTCGTCGCCCTTGACCACGGCGCCCACGCCTTCCGGCGTGCCGGTGAAGATGATGTCGCCGGGCTGGAGCTCGAACAAGGTGGACAGGTAGGCGATGCTTTCGGGGATGTTCCAGATCATCTGCGAGATGTCGCTGGATTGCTTGCGCTGCCCGTTGACGTCCAGCCAGATAGCGCCGTTTTCGAGGGTGCCGACCACGCTGCGCGGGTGGATGGGGCCCATGGGCGCGGAGAAATCAAAACCCTTGCCGACTTCCCAGGGACGGCCTTGCTTCTTGGCCTCGCCCTGCAAGTCGCGGCGCGTCATGTCCAGGCCGAGGGCATAGCCCCAGACGCACTCATTGGCCTGGTCCACGGGGATATCCTTGCCGCCCTTGGACAGCACCACGACCAGTTCCATCTCGTAGTGCAGGTTGGACGTGCGCGGCGGATAGGGCATGGCGCCGGTTTCGCCGTCGGCCACCGCGACGATGGCATCGGCCGGCTTGTTGAAGAAGAACGGATCTTCACGGCCGGTAAAACCCATCTCCTTGGCGTGCTCGGCGTAATTGCGGCCGACGCAATAGACGCGGCGCACCGGGAAGCGGGCATTGCTGCCGGCCACGGGCACCGAGACGGCCGGCAGGGGGGGGATGACGTATTCCATGATTGTTGGACCTCTATGGACGCATGGCCGGCCGGGCCGGCTGACACTGACAATGCGCGAGTTTATCCGGTTTTACGGAGTTTTTTAGCTCAGCCGGCTGTCAGCTAAAGGGCGGCACGTCACCGTCATAGACCACCAGGCGCTCGATGAAGCCGGCCATATAGGTCTTCATTTCCTGGTGGGCGGGCGAAACCTGGTAACGGTCGTGGGCCGGGCCGTCCTCGAAGGCGGCCACCACGGCATGGCCCAGGCCGTCCGAGCGGCTGGCCTGGTTGACGCCGAAGCTATAGCCCAACACGCCGTCGCACTCGGCCAATATGCGCCGGCAATAGGCCTGCACACGGGCATGGAAGGCGGCATCGGCCGCCCCGGAAAGTTGCAACATCACCACATGCAGAAACATCAAGCCTCCTTTTTCTGCCCGGCCACGGGCCTATGCGCCAGGGCCAGCCAGGCCCGCGCGATCAGGCCCATGATGCCATCACGGAACAACAACACACACAGGATGAAAATCAGGCCTTGCACGATGAGCACCCAGGATCCCAGCGGCGCCAGATAGTTCTGCAGCGACACAAAGGTGAAGGCGCCGGCCAGCGGGCCGAACACTGTGCCGATGCCGCCCAGCAGCGCCATGAGCACCACTTCGCCGTTGGCGTGCCAGTGCACGTCGGTCAGCGAGGCCACGCCGAAGACCAGTACTTTCAGGCCGCCGGCCAAGCCAGCCACCGAGGCCGATATCACAAATGCCATCAGCTTGTAGCGCGAGGTGGAATAGCCCAGCGAGCGGGCGCGCTGCTCATTGTCGCGGACCGAGCGGATGACTTCGCCAAAGGGGGAGTTCAGCACGCGCAGCACGAAGGCATAACCCAGGGCGAAGACCGCCAGCGTGAAGTAGTACATGGTCTTCACATCGGAGAGGTCGAACAGGCCGAAAAGCCTGCCCCTGGGCACGCTTTGCAGCCCGTCCTCGCCGCCCGTGAATCCGGCCTGCACGGCGATGAAATAGACCAGCTGCGACAGCGCCAGGGTGATCATGGCGAAGTAGATCCCCTGCCGGCGGATGGCGATGGCGCCGAAGACCAACCCCAGCAGGCCGCCGGTAAGCACGCCAGCCAGCAGGCCCAGCTCGGGCGTGGCCCCCAGCAGCTTCATCACGATGCCGGTGGCATAGGCGGCCGATCCGAAGAAAGCCGCATGGCCGAAGGACAGCAGGCCGACGTAGCCCACCAGCAGATTGAAGGCCGCCGCGAACAAGGCGAAGCAAAGCACCTTCATCAGGAAGGTCGGGTAGATGAACCAGGGCGCGACCAGGGCCGCGGCGGCCAGGATAAGCATGATGGTGCGCGAGGCATGGCGGCCGAGCTGCACGGGCTGGCGCGTCGCTTCGGCGGCCAGCACGTTCTGGACCTGCAAGGGCCGCCCGAAAAGCCCGGCCGGCTTGACCAGGAGCACCACCACCATGATGATGAAGATCGCCAGGTTGGCCGCCTCGGGATAGAACACCTTGGTCAGGCCCTCGATGATGCCCAGGCCGAAGCCGCTGACGATGGCCCCCATGATGGATCCCATGCCGCCGATCACCACCACGGCAAACACGACGACCACGAGGTTGGAGCCCATCAAGGGGCTGACCTGGTAGATGGGCGCGGCGATCACGCCGGCCACCGAGGCCAGCGCCACGCCCAGCGCGTAGGTCAGCGTGATGAGCAGCGGCACGTTGATGCCGAAGGAGCGCACGATGGTCGGGTTTTCGGTGGCCGCGCGCAGCATGGCGCCCACCCGGGTCTTTTCGATCAGCAGCCACACACCCAGGCAGAGCAGCAGCGAGATCAGCACCGCCCAGCCCCGATACCAGGGCAAGAACATAAAGCCCAGGTTCACGCCGCCACTCAGGGCCTTGGGGATGGTATAGGGCAGCCCGGAGACGCCATAGGCCTGGCGCAGGCCGCCCTCGATGAGCAGCGCGATGCCGAAGGTCAGCAGCAGCCCGTAGAGGTGGTCCATGCGGTAGGTGCGCGAGATCAGCAAGCGCTCCATCACCACGGCAAAGAGCGCCATGATGAGCGGCGCCAGCAGCAAGGCGGCCCAATAACCCACGCCGGCATAGTTCAAGAGCATCCAGGCCAGGAATGCCCCCGCCGTGTACTGCGCGCCATGCGCGAAATTGATGATGTTCAACAGCCCGAAGATCACTGCCAGGCCGATGGACAGCAGCGCGTAGAACGCGCCATTGATCAGGCCGAGCAGGAGCTGGCCGAACAGTGCCGTGGAGGGCACGCCAAAGATTTCAAACACGGTCTTCTCCCCTCAGACACCCAGGTGGCGCGCGATGCGCCGCGGATCCTCGTGCGCCTCTTGCGCGGACAGCCGGTCCACGACGCGGCCATGCTCCATGACGTAGTGGCGGTCGGCCACGCGCGTGGCGAAGCGGAAATTCTGCTCGACCAGCACGATGGTGAATCCCCTGGCCTTCAAGGCACGGATGGCCTGGCCGATCTGCTGCACGATGACCGGCGCCAGCCCCTCGGTCGGTTCGTCGAGCAGGATCAGCTGGGCGCCGGTGCGCAGGATGCGCGCGATCGCCAGCATTTGCTGCTCGCCCCCGGAAAGGTTGCCGCCCGAGCTGGCGCTGCGCTCGCGCAGATTGGGAAAGAGGGTGTAGATCTCTTCCAGCGTCATCCCGCCATCGGCCAGCTTGGGCGGCAGAAGCAGGTTTTCGGTGACGTCCAGGCTGCGAAAGACGGCCCGCTCTTCGGGGCAATAGACCACCCCCAGGCGCGGAATCCGGTGCGGCGCCATGCCGACCGTCTCCTGGCCATTGAGGACGATGGATCCTTGGCGCTTCTCGAGGATGCCCATGATGGCGCGCAGCAGCGTGGTCTTGCCCGCGCCATTGCGGCCCAGGATGGTCACCAGTTCGCCACGCTGCACCTGCAGGTCCACGCCATGCAGGACGTGCGACTCGCCATACCAGGCGTTGAGGTCTTTGATGGCCAGCATCAGTGCGCCTCCTCTTCAGAGCCCATGTAGGCGGCGATCACGCGCGCATCGGCCGAGACGGTGGCGTAATCGCCCTGGGCCAACACCGCGCCGCGCGCCAGCACGGTGATGGTATCGGACAGGTCGGCAACCACCGACAGGTTGTGCTCCACCATCAGGATGCTCCGATTGGCCGACACCCGCCGGATCAGGGCGGCAATGCGCGCCACGTCCTCCTGGCCCAGCCCGGCCATGGGCTCGTCCAGCAGCATGACCTCGGGCTCCAGCGCCAGGGTCATGGCGATTTCGAGCGCGCGCTTGCGGCCATAGGGCAGCAAGGCCGCCGTGGTGTCCGCCCACTCTTGCAAGCCGACATCGCGCAACAGCTCGCGGGCCCGGCCATTGAGCCGGTCCAGGCTGCTGCGATGACGCCAGAAGCGCATGCCGTCGCCATGCTGGCGCATCAGCGCCACGCGCATGTTCTGCAGCACGGTCAGGCCGAGGAAGACCGCGGATATCTGGAAGGACCGCACGATGCCCAGGCGCGCGATCTGCTCGGGCGCGAGCGCGGTGATGTCACGGCCCCGATAGCGGATCTCGCCCGCGTCGGGCGTGAGGAATTTGGTCAGCAGGTTGAAGCAGGTGGTTTTGCCGGCGCCATTGGGCCCGATCAAGGCATGGATGGACCCTTCGCGCAGCGACAGCGACACGCCGTCGACCGCGTTGAATCCACCAAACCGCTTGATCAATCCCTCGGCCGACAGCACGGTCGTCGTCATGGGCGCTCCCTCCTACATGCGGGCCAGCAAGCCGCCGTCGATGGCCAGCACATGGCCATTGACGAAGGCCGCCGCCGGCGAGGCGAGATAGACCACGGCTGGCGCGATGTCCCCGGGGCTGGCCCAGCGGCCGGCGGGCACGGCGGAATCCAGGAAGGACTGGAAATGCGGATTGTCCTGCAGACCCTGGGTGAAATCCGTGCGCACAAAGCCCGGCGCCAGCGCATTGCAGGTCACGCCCTTGCCGCCATATTCCACCGCCAGCGCCCGGGTGAAGGCCGCCAGGGCGCCCTTGGCGGTGGCATAGGCGGCGATATTGGGCATGGTGGCCTGTCCGGCCACCGATGACATCAGCACGATGCGGCCGAAGCCGCGCTCCACCATGCCCGGCAGGACGGCACGCGCGCAATGGAAAGCGCCGTTGACGTGCACATTCTGCAAGGCCAGCCATTCTTCCGGCTGCATGTCCACGATGGGCTTGCGGTTCTGGTTGCCGGCGTTGCTCACCAGGATGTCGATGGACGTCCCGTCGGCGGCCAGCGTGCCCAGCGCGCCGGCGACTGCCTCGGCATCGCCGACGTCGAAGGCGGCCGCCCGGGCGCTGATGCCCTCGGCGGCCAGGCCCTGGCACGCGCCCTCGCAGGCCGCGGCATCCAGATCGTTGATCACCACCCGGGCGCCGGCCCGCCCCAGGGCGGTGGCAATGGCATAGCCCAGACCGCGCGCGGCCCCCGTCACCAGCGCGGTGCGTCCCGCCAGGCCAAAGGTCTGGCCCAGATATTCCAGTTTCACGTTCTTGTCTCCTCGTTCTGTCCTGGACTGCCTGCTTCGTCTTGCGCGAAGGTTTGACATTAATCTCAATATACGCGACAATTCTTAAACACTCAATAACAAGATTATTCGTTTTTCTTTGATAACGACATAAGGAGAGGAGACCATGGCTATCGAAACCCCCGGCTATCCCCCGGCCAACGCCCTGCCGCCGCTGGCCTCGCGTTTCATCAAGGTCGATGAGCTGCCCTGGAAGCCCACCCAGGTCGCCGGCATCGACATGAAAATCCTGATGCAAGACAAGGAGTCCGGCCTGCTGACCGCCCTGTTCCGCTGGCAGCCGGGCACGGAGTTGCCTTTGCACGAGCACGTGGAGGTCGAGCAGACCTATGTGCTGGAGGGCTCCATCGTGGACGCCGAAGGCGAGGTCCGCGCGGGCGACTACGTCTGGCGTCCGCGCGGCAACCAGCACGTGGCGCGCGCGCCGCAAGGCGCGCTGGTGCTTAGCTTTTTCTTGAAACCCAATCTGTTCATCGACGCCTACGCCGGCCAGACGCTGGAATAGGCGCGTTCACGACCGCCCGATAGAGGCACCCCCAAGGAGACATACTCATGAAACTACGCAGCAAGCTTTTGATGGCCTGCCTGCTTGGCGCCTTTTCGACGGCCCAGGCCCAGGTCTCCGATGATGTGGTGAAGATCGGTGTGCTGGGCGACCAGTCCGGGATGATGGCCGACCTGTCCGGCAAGTTCGGCGTCGAGGCCGTCAAGATGGCGGTGGAGGATTTCGGCGGCACGGTGCTGGGCAAGCCCATCGAGGTAATCTCGGCCGACCATCAGAACAAGGTCGATATCGGCGTGTCCATCGCTCGCCGCTGGTATGAGAACGACAAGGTTGATCTCATCCTGGACGTGCCCAACTCGGCCATCGCGCTGGCGGTGCAGGACCTGACGCGCCAGATGAAGCGCGTGGTGATTTTCACCAGCGCCGGTTCGGCCGACCTCACGGGCAAAGCCTGCTCGCCCAATGGCATCCACTGGACCTATGACACTTATGCCTACGCCACCGGCGTGGCCAATGGCATCATGGACGATGGCGGCAAGAGCTGGTTCTTCATTGCCTCTGACTATGCCTTCGGCCATTCGTTGGAACGCGACGCCATGGCGGTGGTGAAGGCGCGCGGCGGCGAAGTCGTGGGCAGCGTGCGCCATCCCATCGCCAGCTCGGATTTCTCGTCCTACCTCTTGCAAGCCCAGGCGTCCAAGGCGCAAGTGATCGGCCTGGCCAACGGCAGCGGCGACACGATCAACAGTATCAAGCAAGCTTTCGAATTCGGCATCATGGGCAGCAAGCAGCGCGTGGCCGCCCTCTTCATGAGTATTGTCGATGTGCGCAGCGTCGGGCTGGAGTACGCCCAGGGCCTGAACCTGGTCGAGCCTTTCTACTGGGATCAGGACGACAAGGCACGCCAGTGGTCGGAACGCTATTTCAAGCGCACCGGCCGCATGCCCTCGATGGTGCAGGCCAGCAACTACAGCGCCGCCCTGCACTATCTGAACGCCGTGAAAGCCGCGGGCACCGACGCTTCGGAGGCCGTACTCAAGAAAATGCACGACATGCCCATCAACGATTTCATGACCGACAATGGCCGGATACGCGAAGACGGCCGCGTCATGCGCGACCTCTACCTCTTCCAGGTGAAAAAGCCCTCCGAATCCAAGCGCGACTGGGACTACTACAAGTTGGTGCGCAAAATTCCGGCCGAGCAGGCCTTCCGCCCGCTCAACCAGGGCAATTGCCCGCTGGTCAAGCCATGATGGGCGGCCTGCTGCAAGGCAAGCGCGTCATCGTCACCGGCGGCGCCAATCCGCGCGGCATCGGGGCGGCCATCGTGACGCGCTTTCTGGACGAAGGCGCCCTGGTCGCCGTGCTCGACCAGGCCTACCCTGACCGCGCGCAGCCGGCGCTGGCCGGCGGCCGGGTGGACCTGCACTGCGACATCTCGGATGCCGCCAGCTGCGAGGCCGCCGTGGGCCGGGCCGTGCAGGCGCTGGGGGGCCTGGACGTGCTGGTCAACAACGCCGGCATTGTCGCGGCCACCCGCCTCGCCGAGCTGTCCGAGGACGAGTTCCGCCGTATGATCGACGTCAACCTGACCGGCACTTACCGCGTCACGCGGGCGGCGCTGCCCGCCCTGCGGGCCAGCAAGCGCCAGCCGGCCATCGTCAACCTGGGCTCGACCGCCGCCTTGCGCGGCGGCGGGTTGCTGGGCGGGTCGCATTACGCGGCCTCCAAGGGCGGCGTCATCAGCTTCACCAAGGGATTGGCCCGTGAACTGGGGCCCATGGGGATACGCGCCAATTGCGTTGCTCCGGGCATCATCGAAACGGACATGACCCTGGGCAAGTTCGGCGAAGATTGGGAGCGGGAACTCAAACAGGGCATTCCCCTGCAACGCTTCGGCCTGCCGGCCGAGGTGGCGCAGGCCGCGCTGTTTCTCGCTTCCGATCTGTCATCCTATTCAACCGGCACCGTCGTGGACGTCAACGGCGGTTTTCACATTCATTAGGCATCACAACACAATGAGCACTCCAGACCGCATGCTGTCCATTCTTGATCTCTTCCGCGACGACACCACCGCCGCGTTCCAGGAAGATGTCATGGCGCATCTGGAGTGCTCGCGCGCCACCGCCTACCGCTATCTGAAATCGCTGACCGAGAGCGGCCTGCTCGCGCCGACCTCCGGCGGCGCCTATGTGCTGGGCTCCCGGATCATTGAACTTGACCGCCATCTGCGCCAGCATGATCCACTGATGCACGCGGCGCGCGAGGTCATGCAGCGCACCGGCGACGAGCTGCATGCCAATCTGATGCTGTGCAGCTATTACGGCGATAAGGTCATGTGCGTGGACCGCTACTGGACCGACCACAGCATCGAATCGAGCTACGCTCGCGGCCGCCCCTTCCCGATGTTCCGGGGCGCCACGGCCAAGCCCATCCTGGCCAACCTGCCGCCCTACCAGCTGCGCAATCTCATGCTCTGGCATGCACAGGAGATCCGCGAGGCGGGCCTGGGCGCCGATTGGGATGAGTTCCGCGGTAATCTCAAGCGCCTGCGCACCGCCGGCGTCTGCGTCTCGCACGGCGAGGTGGACCCGGGGCTGATGGGCATAGGCGCGGCCATCTTCAGCCCCGATGAGAAAGTCGTGGGCAGCCTGGTCTTCATCACCGCGCAAGCGCGCACGCCCGCCGACCGCCTGGAGCTGCTGCAGGCGCGCATCCGCCAGGCCGCCGCCGAGGTGTCGCGCAATCTGCTGACCCCGCAAAACAAAAGCGCGGCGGCGATCGGCATCATGCCGTCGCGGCCGCGCCGCAGTCGGCCGCGCGTGGCCAAGGCCGCGCGCGACTGAAGTCTTACTCGCCCTTGCCGTAGCGCTCCGCGCTGCGCAGGATTTCCTGGTGGGCGGCGTCAACGCCCTTCCAGCCCTTGACCTTGACCCACTTGCCCTTCTCGAGGTCTTTGTAGTGCTCGAAGAAGTGCTGGATGCGGGCGATGTCTTCGGCCGGCAGGTCCTCGTAGGACTTGATATGGCGGTACGGAGGATAGAGCTTGTCCACCGGCACGGCCAGCAGCTTGGCGTCGCCGCCGGACTCGTCGTCCATCTCCAGCACGCCCAGGGCGCGGCAGCGCACGACGGCGCCGACCTGGATGGGGAAAGGCGTGATCACCAGCACATCGGCCGGATCGCCGTCTTCGGACAGGGTCTGCGGGATGTAGCCATAGTTGCACGGGTAGTGCATGGCGGTCAGCATGAAGCGGTCCACGAAGATGGCGTCGCTTTCCTTGTCGACCTCATACTTGACCGGATCGGCATTCATCGGGATTTCGATGATGACGTTGAAATCGTCCGGCAGCTTCTTGCCGGCGGGGACTCGTTCGAAACTCATAGTGCAAACCTTGCTGGATGGTAACTGGGAGGGGAATTAGGACTTTTCGCCGGGCTTGTCCGCCGGCTTGCCGGCATCGCTCTTGAAGCTGCTGACCGGCGCTTCGATGGCGGCCGGAGGAATGGGCGCGCTGTCGAAGTACTCTTCGATATCGATGGCGGACCGCAAGGGCACGGCGGCCTGCGCCTCGGGCGGCGCATCGCGACCGGCCACCCGGGCGTCCGGGTCGAGCACGTAGTCCGCCGCGGCGGCAGCGGGCGGCGCCGCTTCGGCCTGCGGGGCGGCGGCAACGTAAGCGGGCTCTTCGCCATCGGCAAAGGCGCCTTCGGCATCCACGTGCAGCGGGTCGGCCTGGGTATCGGCCGCCGGCAGCGCCGCATCGGCGGCCAGGATGGGCAGCGCCATGCTGGCCGCGGTCGCCAGGCGCCAATGCTTGGCCGCCTCGCCCGGGCGGTTCAGGCGGTCATAGAGGCTGCCCAAGAGCGCATGCGTCTGGGCGTCATTGCGGCGAGACACGCTGCGCTGCAGATAACGTTCGGCTTGGCCCCAGAGCTGACCATTCAGGCACAGCAGGCCGAGCGCGGTCAGCATGCCGGCATCGGCGGGCCGCTGCTGCAGCCAGGTCTCGGCCTTGGCCAGGCGTCGCGGCACCTGGTCGGCCTCGCAGCGCGCATAGGCCGCCACCAGAACGGGATTGAACTTCACGGCGATGGCCGACTCGAGGATGCGGGCCGCCTCGTTGTGCTCGCCCGCCGCCTCGAAGGCCGCGGCGCCGGCCAGGGCGATATTGGGCAGCAGGCGCTCCTCGGTCTTGAGGTCCTTCCAGACGCCGCGCCACTGCTCGTCGGCCATGCCGGCTCGCAGACGGGCCGCGCCGGCGCTGTCGATCAGCTGCTCGGCCTCGGCCTTGTCCATGGCGTTGCGCCGCACCAGGCCGCGCGCCAGCACGAACACGCGCTCCTGGTGGCCGAGGGCTTTCTCGGCGCGCAGCAGCAGCCGCATGGTATGCAGATGGCGCGCGCCGCCGTCTTGCAGCGGCGCGAGCACGTCCAGGGCCTGGGCGGGCTGGCCCTGGTCCAGCAGCATGTCGGCGGCCACCGTGGCGGTCGCCTCGATCAGGCCGGCGTCGTCGCCGGCTTCCTCGCGGGCCTTGGCCAGCATCTGGTCGCGCCGCTCGAATTCACCCAGGCCGTGTTCGGCCCGCGCGGCCGACAAGGCGGCCAGCACGCGGCGGCCGCGCACCTTGGTCTGGTCCAGCAGCTTGACCATGTCTTTCTCGGCATGCGAGAAGCGCCCCTCCAGCAGGCTGATCCAGCCGCGTTCGAGCAGCTCGTGGTCACGCGCCTGGGCGCGGCGGCCGCGCCAGGCCCGCACGCGGTCCGGGATGGCCACCAGCCAGGCGAGCAGCCGCAAGCCGACATAAAGCGCGGCAAAGAGCACGACCAGCAGCAGCACAGCCAGCGCCAGCGACATCTCCAGCCGCCACGGCCAGACCAGGATGAGCACATTGCCGGGATGCGCCCGCAGCACGACCGCGACCGCGACGGCCACGCAGGCCAGAAGAAGAGTCCAGAACCAGGTACGCATGTGCTCAGTCCTGCTCGTCGGGCTTGAAGCCAGCCGCGCGCAACGCGGCGATGCCGTTCAGGCTGTCGGCGACGTCAGGCACGCGCACCGCGATATCGGTCTGGGCCAGCTCACGCGCCAGGGCCAGCGCGGCCTGCGTATCGGGCGAGCGCGCATCGAAATACTTGGACAGCGTGTCGTTGACGTTGTCCAGCTCGCTCTTCCAGACGGCGGGCTGGCGCATCAGCATGGCCAACTGCAGCGAGAGCAGGCGTTGGCGCAACACGGAGCGCAGGTCGGCGGCCTGGTCGGTCGACAGCAGCAGCGCGGCCGGCTGGTCCACCCGCTGCACGCGGATCAGGTCGCCCAGCTCATTGGCCAGGGCGGCGCCGGCGCGGCCCGGCCAGGAGCCGATCTCGGCACGCCAGCGCTGCCACCACGCGGCGTCGGCCGGCAGCGGCTCGGGCGCCGGCGGCGGCACCGCCACCCGGGCCGGGGCCTGCGGGGCCGGGGTGGGCGCGGCGCCATCGGGCACCAGCAAGGGGGCACGGCCCACCAGCGCCACCAGGCGTTCGATGCGGGCTGACAGCGCCGGGATGTCCACCGTGCTGACCGCGCGCAGGCGGTCCAGATCGCCGTTGATGGCCTGCTGCAGGCTGGCAAAGCGCGGCCGGTCGGCGCGGGCCAGCCGGGCCTGCGCGGACTCCAGCGCCACCACGGCGTTGTTGACGTTGCCGGCCAGCCGTAATTGCTGGCTAGCCACGGTGATCAGGCGTTCGACGTCATTGGCCAGCATCTCGTCGCTCGTGCCGTCATTGAGGTCCTGCATTGCCTGTTGCAGCGCGCTGTACTGGCTTTGGGTCTCGCGGACCTTGTTTTCCAGGTCGGCCACACGGCCGCTTTGCGCCTGCGCCAGGGACAGGGCCTCGCGCACATCGTTGCGGGCTTGCAGCAGTTCGCCGGAGAGGCGGTCCAGCCGGGCGGCGACCTCGCGGCCGCTCTTGGCCGATTGCTGGCGCAGGTTCCAGAGGGCCGCGCCCAGCCCGATGGCGATCAACAGGACGATGATGAGCGCCGTGGACAGCACGCCCCCCTTGCGGGCGGGTTTGGGCGGCTTGACGGTTTCCGGCGCGCGCTCGGCGGCGCCGCCCGCCGGCGGGCCCGGCGGAAGAGAAGAGGTATTGTCTGTCATGACGCGATTGTATTCGTTGATGGCATGAAACGACGACTCAAGCAGCACCAAAGGCCTCGAATATCGCCTCATCAGCAGGCATGCATTCTTTTACCATTGCGGCCGCGCCCTCGCCAGCAAGCGCCAGCCGCTGGCGCAATACAGGGTGTGTGATGACGTAACGGCACTGCGGCCACCACGATGGCAGGCCGGCGCGGGCCAGCTGCGCGGCAACGGCATCGATGCTCTCGCCGCTGGTCAGCAGCCAGGTGACTGCCCTGCCCTGCGCGGCCCACAAGCGCAGGGCATCGAGGCGCGAAGCCTCCCATTGCGCGGGCAGGCGGCGATAGACCGCATGCACGCTGACCTCGGCGCCGGCCTGGCGGAGTTGGCTGGCCAGCCAGTCGCGCCCGCGGGTGCCCCGCAGCAGCAGCACCTTGCGCGGCAGGGCGCCGCACGCCTGGATGCGCTGCCACAGGGCTTCGGAATCATGCGTCGGGGCATCGTCGCCGGGATGCAAAACTGTTGTATTCGCGCCAAAAAAGCCCGAACCGGTGAGCGCGCGGGCGCTGGCCGGCCCCACCGTGGCCGCCGTCGTGCCGGGCGGCCAGGCGCCGCCGTCGCCGAAGACCTGGCCCAGGTAGAGCCGGGCGGCATTGCCGGACACGAAGACCACCATGTCGAAATCCTCGGGGCGGGGCAGGCCCGCGCCCGGTGGCGGCAGAGTCTCGATGAGCAGCGCGGGCCAGGCATGGACCTCCCAGCCGGCATCGCGCAGGCGCGCGGCCAGGGCTTCGTTGCGCCCCGCGGGCCGCGTCAGGATGGCCAAAGGCGACATCACGCCCCCCTTGCTAGGCGCCGCGTCAAGGCGCCGGATCGTCTTGCAGCAATTCGGCCAGGATGGCCCCCGCCCCTTTATCGAGCAGGTCTTGCGCCACGGCCAGGCCGAGGCGCTCGGCTTCGGCGGCGGCGCCGGCGCGCGTGGCGCGCAGGATGCGGTTGCCGTCGACCGAGGAGACCAGGGCCTCGATGCGCAGCTCGTCGCCATGCAGCTCGGCATAGGCCGCCAGCGGAACCTGGCAGGAGCCGCCCAGCTTGCGGGACACCGCGCGCTCAGCGCTTACGCAGGCCGTGGTGGCCGGACTGGACAACGGCGCCAGCCAGGCGCGCATATCGTCGCGGTCATCGCGGATCTCGATGCCCAGGGCGCCCTGCCCGGCCGCGGGCAGGCTTTGCGCCGGCGACAGGCGATTGCGGATGCGATCGCCGTAGCCGATGCGCTCCAGGCCCGCGGCGGCCAGCACGATGGCGTCGTATTCGCCGCGATCGAGCTTGTCCAGGCGGGTGTCGAGATTGCCCCTGAGCGGCTTGACCACCAGGTCCGGCCGGGCGGCGCGTATCTGGGCCTCGCGGCGCAAGCTGGACGTGCCCACCACGGCACCGGCCGGCAAGGCCTCCAGTGATTCGTGGTGGTTGGAGACAAAGGCGTCACGCGGGTCGGCCCGCTCCAGCACGGTGCATAGTTCGAAAGGCGGCCGCATATCGACTGGCACGTCCTTCAGGGAATGCACGGCCAGGTCGGCCCGCCCATCGAGCAGAGCCGTCTCGAGCTCTTTGACGAAGAGGCCCTTGCCGCCGACCTTGGACAGCGTGCGATCGAGAATTTGATCGCCGCGCGTGGTCAGGGTGAGGAGTTCGACCGCGCACGCCGGGTAGAGCGCGCGCAGCCTGTCCCGCACATGCTCGGCTTGCCAGACGGCAAGCCGGCTCGCGCGGGTGGCGATGACCAGACGTTGTGGCAGGGACACGTTGTGGCGTCAGAGGAAAGACGACACGATGACCGTGGCCACCACACCGATGATTGCCAGGATGAACAGGCCTTGCAGCAGGCTGAGGCCCGACTCCGATTGTTGCAGATCTTCAGTCTTACGCAGACTCATTAGCGGATTCCTTGGAGGCGTTTTTCTTGCGGCTTGCCAGCCAACGTCCCAAGACTATGACCAACAGCGCGCCGATAACTTCGACGGTGATTTTAACCGCCTGCGGCTGTTCGCCAATTTGATTCACGACAAACACGTCGGTGACCAGCATTCCGCCCGCGATCCAGCCCAGCAAGCCCGCGCCGAAGGTGACCACCAAGGGGAAACGGTCGATCAGCTTGAGCACCAGGGTGCTGCCCCAGATGATGATGGGCACGCTGATGACCAGGCCGAATATCACCAGCCCGATCTGGTGGTCGGCATGGGCGTTCTGGGCCGCGCCGGCGATGGCGATGACGTTGTCCAGGCTCATGACGAAGTCGGCCACGATGATGGTCTTGACCGCCGCCCAGATCGAAACGCCGCCCTTGATGTTGCCATGGCCGTCGTCTTCGGGAATCAGGAGCTTGACGCCGATCCACAGCAGCAGCGCGCCGCCGACGATCTTCAGGAAGGGGATATTGAGCAACGTGAGCGCAAAGGCGATCAGCACGACGCGCAGCAGGATGGCCCCGGCGGTGCCCCACAGAATGCCCTGCATCCGCTGCTTGGGGGGCAGGTTGCGGCAGGCCAGCGCGATCACGACGGCATTATCGCCGCCCAGCAGGATGTCGATCAGGATGATCTGAAAGACGGCGGCCCAACTGAGGGTCTGGAAAAACTCGAGCACTTGTAACTCCCTTTGGCGTTCTTAGAGGTATTTCACCGCCAGCCGCCCCCGAGAACCAAGTCCCGAATATCAAAAGGGGCGGCCTTCCCTCCTTTTTCCGCGCTGCGGAGGGAGCGGCACAACCCCTTATTGTAGTTCAGCTTTCAGTCAGCTTTCTGACGAATCAAGAAAAACTTTCCGATTGCCAAAACCAGTAGCGCGCCCACCGCGCCGCAGAGCAGGGCGAACTGATGCTGCGTCACGCCCAGCATGGCGTCGATGCGCTGGACCGAATCCTGCAGCGCGGGATCGCCCACCAGCAGCTCGCCGGCGATAAAGCCCAGCAGCGCCGCGCCCACCCAGACGATGAGCGGAAAACGCTCGATGACCTTGAGCAGCAACGTGCTGCCGAAGATGACCAGCGGGATGCTGATGGCCAGGCCCACCACCAGCAGCGTGGTGTCGCCCATGGCCGCGGCGGCCACGGCCACCACATTGTCCAGGCTCATGACCAGATCGGCGATCATGATGGTGCGGATGGCCGCGAACAGCCCGCCGTTTTCCTTGCCGGCGCCTTCGTCCTCGCCTTCGGGCAGGAGCAGCGTAACGCCGATATAGACCAGCAGCACGGCGCCGATCAGCTTGAGCCAGGGCAGCAGGAGCAGCTTGGCCGCCACCAGGGTCAGCACGATACGCATGATGATGGCTGCCGCCGAACCGACGACGATGGCCTTCTTTTGCTGATGCGGCGGCAGCGAGCGGGCCGCCAGCGCGATCACCACGGCGTTGTCGCCGGACAGCAGGATATTGACCCAAATGATCTGGAGCAGCGCGATCCAGAATGCAGCAGAACTGAGTTCCATGCCTCTCTTTCCTAGAATGATCCCCTAGGTATTGTGTGTATAAGAGCGAAAAGCGCACCTGCCGTCTCTGTCGGTTGCGAGCCGGGACAGCCTCGTTTTTGAAATGCGCGGATTTGCGGGGTGGAGCCACCCTCGCCTTTCATTATAGTTTCTAAGACCTGTCCGACCGCTTTCCGGATGGCGCGGATACACAAAAAAGCTGTCTCGGAGTTGAAACGCCCCCTCTTGCGGCGCGCAGGGACGAAAAAAAGCCCGCCACAAGGGCGGGCTTTTCGCGCAAGGCGGCGGGATCGGCTTACAGCACCGACTTCAGCAGCTTGCCCATCTCGGAGGGGTTGCGCGTGGTCTTGATGCCGCAAGCTTCCATGACTTCGAGCTTGGCATCGGCCGTGTCGGCGCCGCCGGAGATCAGCGCGCCGGCGTGGCCCATGCGCTTTCCCGGAGGGGCGGTAACGCCCGCGATGAAGCCGACCACCGGCTTCTTCATGTTGTCCTTGGCCCACTGGGCGGCGGCAACTTCGTCCGGACCGCCGATCTCGCCGATCATGATGACGGCGTCGGTGTCGGGATCGTCATTGAACAGCTTGAGCACGTCGACGTGCTTCAGGCCGTTGATGGGGTCGCCGCCGATGCCGACGGCGCTGGATTGGCCCAGGCCCAGTTCGGTGACTTGCGCCACGGCTTCGTACGTCAGCGTGCCCGAGCGGCTGACGATGCCGATGCGGCCCTTGCGGTGGATGTGGCCCGGCATGATGCCGATCTTGATTTCGTCGGGAGTGATCAGGCCGGGGCAGTTCGGGCCCAGCAGCAGGGTCTTGCTGCCCTTTTCGCGCATGCGGTTCTTGACTTCGAGCATGTCGCGCACGGGGATGCCTTCGGTAATGCAGATCACCAGGTCCAGTTCGGCCTCGACGGCTTCCCAGATGGCGGCGGCGGCGCCCGCGGGCGGCACGTAGATCACCGACACGGTGGCGCCGGTGTCTTGCTTGGCGTCCTTGACCGAGGCGTAGATGGGGATGCCTTCGAAGTCTTCACCGGCTTTCTTGGGGTTCACGCCGGCCACGAAGGCGGCTTTGCCATTGGCGTACTCACGGCACATGCGGGTGTGGAACTGGCCCGTCTTGCCCGTGATGCCCTGGGTGATGACTTTGGTGTCCTTGTTGATCAGAATCGACATTTGTGAATCCTTGGCAATTTTTTACTTGGCAGCGGCGACGACCTTGGTCGCGGCTTCGGCCATCGTGTCGGCGCTGATGATGGGCAGGCCGGATTCGGCAAGCATCTTCTTGCCGAGCTCTTCGTTGGTGCCCTTCATGCGCACGACCAGCGGCACGCTGAGGTTGACGGCGCGGCAGGCGGTGATCACGCCTTCGGCGATCACGTCGCAGCGCATGATGCCGCCGAAGATGTTGACCAGAATGGCCTTCACGCCCTTGTTCTTGAGCATGATCTTGAAGGCTTCGGTGACCTTCTCGGCCGTGGCGCCGCCGCCGACGTCCAGGAAGTTGGCCGGTTCGCCGCCAAACAGCTTGATGGTGTCCATCGTGGCCATGGCCAGGCCGGCGCCGTTGACCAGGCAGCCGATATTGCCGTCGAGCTGGATGTAGGCCAGGTCGAACTTGGAGGCTTCGATTTCAGCGGGGTCTTCTTCGTCCAGGTCGCGGTAGGCGACGATTTCCGGATGACGGAACAGGGCGTTGGAGTCGAAGTTGAACTTGGCGTCCAGGGCGATGATGTTGCCCTTGCTGTCGCGGTTCAGGGGGTTGATTTCGACCAGCGAAGCGTCCGTGTCCATGTAGCACTGGTACAGCTTCTTGAAGACATCGACGGCCTGGGCGGTCGAGTCGGCCGGCAGGCCGATGGCGTCAGCCACCTTCTTGGCCTGGGCGTCGGTCAGGCCGGCGATCGGGTCGATGTATTCGGTGATGATCTTCTCGGGCGAGGAATGAGCCACCTCTTCGATGTCCATGCCGCCTTCGCTCGACGCGATCAGGGCCACCTTCTGCGTGGCGCGGTCGGTGACCAGCGACACGTAGTATTCCTTCTGGATGTCGGCGCCGTCTTCGATGTACAGACGGTTGACCTTCTGGCCTTGCGGGCCGGTCTGGTGCGTGACCAGCTGCATGCCCAGGATCTGCGAGGCCAGTTGACGGACTTCGTCCAGCGAGCGGGCGAGCTTGACGCCGCCGCCCTTGCCACGGCCACCCGCGTGGATCTGCGCTTTGACGACCCAGACCGGGCCGCCCAGCTTCTCGGCAGCCGCGACGGCCTCATCTACGGAAAAAGCGGGAATACCGCGCGGCACGGGCACGCCAAATTTCTTCAGCAGTTCCTTGCCTTGATACTCGTGGATTTTCATGTGTTACCTGTCAGGACGAATGAGAAAAAGAAGATGACTCGGATGTCGCGTCGGCCGTGTCTGGCGCCCCCGTGTACCACCGGGGATAGTGCTCAAGCACGACGGGCCCGTCGGTGCGCAATGCATGACAGCCATCCAGCTGGAAGGGACGCTGACCCTCGTTGACGGTTTCGCGCCGGCGATTGGCCATCATCTGCACGGCGGCCGTGGGCAGGACCTGGGACAGCTCGGTCATGTGCGTACAGCCCGCCACACGCCCGAAACGCTCCTTGACCCGGTTACGGAACCCTTTGAGCAGATTCAAGCCAACCAGGCCGCCATACGCCTGATCGATCGCCATACAGGACGCCCCATAGGGCGCCGCGTCATAGGCGGCCCGGGCCGCGACGACGTTGTACTCCTCGTCGATGGTCAGGCGCAGATGCATGTGATGGATGGGATCGCCGGCCTTGAAGATTTCGCCATCGCGTCTGGGGAAATCGTAGGCCTTCACATCGATGAGCTCGGCATCGAGGTCGAACAGGCCGTCTTCGCGCCCATAGCATTGCACGCGTATGGAACGCGTATGCAGGGGCTGACGAGGAACATCGGGCGGTGGCAGAGGCATAGGAAGGCCTGCGGGCGACTTTGGCGCAAGGCAGCAAAACCATCAAAGTATAACGCAGCCGTTCCGGATGACGCGGCAAGGTTTCGCAGTGCAAAAAAGGAACCGATCCCCGTGCCCGGCGCGGGGCCCGCCCGGCTTGCCGGGCCGCGGACAGCAAAAACCCGCGCCGGGGGAACGGCGCGGGCGGGCGGCGGCAGCCGCCGGTCAGCCGGCCTGGCGCAGGTTGCGGGCCGCCTGGACCATGCCGATCAGCGCGGCTTCGGTCTCAGGCCAGGCGCGGGTCTTCAGGCCGCAGTCCGGATTGACCCACAGGCGCTCCTTGGGCAGGCTCTTGGCGGCTTTTTCCATCAGGCCGACCATCCAGTCCACATCGGGCACGTTGGGAGAGTGGATGTCATAGACGCCCGGGCCGATGTCGTTGGGGTAGCGGAAGTCCTCGAAGGCCTTGAGCAGCTCCATATTGGAGCGCGAGGTCTCGATGGTGATCACGTCGGCGTCCATCGCGGCGATGGATTCGATGATGTCGTTGAACTCCGAGTAGCACATATGGGTGTGGATCTGGGTGTCGTCGGCCACGCCGGCCGTGCTCAGGCGGAAACAATCCACCGCCCAGTCCAGGTAGTGCTGCCAATCGGCGCGGCGCAGCGGCAGGCCCTCGCGGATGGCCGGCTCGTCGATCTGGATGACCTTGACGCCGGCCTTCTCCAGGTCGACGACCTCGTCGCGCAGGGCCAGGGCCAGCTGGCGGCAGGTCGCCTCGCGCGGCTGGTCATCGCGCACGAAGGACCACTGCAGGATCGTTACCGGGCCGGTCAGCATGCCCTTGACCGGTTTGTCGGTCAGGGACTGGGCGTAGGAGGACCAGCCCACGGTCATCGGCGCGGGACGCGCCACGTCGCCGAAGATGATGGGCGGCTTGACGCAGCGCGAGCCGTAGCTCTGCACCCAGCCGTTCTTGGTGAAGGCGAAGCCGGCCAGCAGCTCGCCGAAGTACTCCACCATGTCATTGCGCTCGGGTTCGCCGTGCACCAGCACGTCCAGGCCGACCTTCTCCTGGAAGCGGATGACTTCCTCGATCTCCTTGCGGATGGAGGTTTCATAGGCCGAGTCGCTCAGGGCGCCGGCCTTCCAGTCACGGCGCAGAGCGCGGATCTCGGCGGTCTGCGGGAAGGAGCCGATGGTCGTGGTCGGGAAGGCCGGCAGCTTCAGGTGCGCCTGCTGCCGGCTGATGCGCTCGGCAAAGGGCGCGCGGTCGCGCGAGACCTCGGCGGCGCCGGCCATGCGGCGGGCCACGGCAGGGTTGTGGATGCGCGGCGAGGCGCGGCGGGCGGCCAGCGCGGCGCGCTGGGCCGCCAGGCCGGCGCGGACCGAGTCATCGCCGTCCAGGGCGCGGCCCAGCAAGCTCAGTTCTTCGAGTTTCTGGGCGGCAAAGGACAGCCAGCTCTTGAGTTCGGCATCCAGCTCGGTCTCGGCGGCCAGGTCCACCGGCACGTGCAACAGCGAGCACGACGGCGCCAGCCACAGGCGGTCGCCCAGTTGCCGGGCGATGGGTTCGAGCACCTTGAGCGCCTCGTCCAGGTCGGTGCGCCAGATATTGCGGCCGTTGATCACGCCCGCCGACAGGACCTGGTCGGCGCCCAGGGCCTTGACCACATCGGCCAGCTGTTCCGGGGCGCGCACCAGGTCCACGTGCAGGCCAGCCACGGGCAGCGCGGCGGCGGTCGACAGATTGTCCTTCAGGCCATCGAAATAGCTGGCCAGCAGCAGCTTGACGGGGCTATCGGCCAGTTGGGCGTAGGCGTCGCGGAAGGCGTCGCGCCAGGCTTGCGGCAGGTCCAGCACCAGGATGGGCTCGTCGACCTGCACCCATTCCACGCCCAGCGCGGCCAGGCGCTTGAAGACCTCCTGGTAGACGGGCAGCAGATTGGCCAGCAGTGCCAGTTTGCCGGCGTCGGCCGGGCCTTGCTGGAAGGCATCGCCCTTGCCGAGATAGAGCCAGGTCAACGGACCGGGGATGACCGGCTTGACGGCGTGGCCCAGGGCCTGGGCTTCCTTGACCTGGTCAAACAGGTATTCGCGGGCGATGCGATAGGTTTGCCCGGGCACCAGCTCCGGGACGATGTAGTGGTAGTTGGTGTCGAACCACTTGGTCATTTCGCAGGCGGCGGCCGGCTTGCCGCTGGGCGCGCGGCCGCGCCCCATGCGGAACAGGGTGTCCAGGCTCACGGGCTCGGACTCGGGCTGGCCGAAGCGGGCCGGCACCGCGCCCAGCAGCGTGGTCCATTCAAGGATGTGGTCGTACCAGGCGAAGTCGCCCACCGGCACGAAGCGCAGGCCGTTGGCGGCCTGGCGCCGCCAGTGCGTGGCGCGCAGCTGCTGGCCGGTCGCCAGCAGTTCCTCGGCGGTTTGCTTGCCGGCCCAATAGGCTTCGACAGCGCGCTTCAGTTCGCGTTGGGCACCGATGCGCGGAAAACCCAGATTATGAATAATAGTCATATGAATATCCGGTCAAGACAAAAGAATCTCAAGTCAGGCCGCTATTCTGCGTGCAAAGCAAGCTGAGTCAAAATCAATCTCTACATGCATAACTTGAGAGATTTTCATAAACTAAGGTTTTTGGCCACTCGCCATGCTTGAAATCCGCCATCTTGAGACCCTCTCCGCCATCCGGGATGGCGGCAGCCTGCAGGAAGCCGCCGAGCGCCTGCACCTGACGCAGTCGGCGCTATCGCATCAGTTGCGCGACCTCGAAACCCGCCTGGGCACGCCGCTGTTGAACCGGCGCACGCGCCCGGCCCGGCTCACCACGGCCGGGCTGCGGGTGCTGGCGCTGGCCGATGAGGTGCTGCCGCGGCTGCGCGCCACCGAACGGGAATTGCTGCGCCTGGCGGCCGGGCGCACCGGCCGGCTGCATCTGGCCATCGACTGCCATTCCTGCTTTCAGTGGCTGATGCCGGCGCTGGATGCCTTTCGCGCGCAGTGGCCCGATGTGGCGCTGGACCTGTCGGCGGCGTTTTCTTTCGCGCCGCTGCCGGCGCTGGTGCGCGGCGACCTGGACCTGGTGATCACCTCCGACCCCCAGCCGCTGGAGGCCGTCGACTACCTGCCGCTATTTCGCTACGAGCTGGTGCTGGCCGTCTCGCAGAACAACCCGCTGGCCAGCCTGCGTCATGTGATGCCGGAACAACTGGCCGACCAGACGCTGATCACCTATCCGGTGGACCGCCAGCGCCTGGATGTCTTCACGGCCTTTCTGGACCCGGCCGATGTCGAGCCCGCGGCGCTGCGGCGCGCCGAGCTTACGCCCATGATCGTGCAGCTGGTCAACAGCAACCGCGGCGTGGCCGCCCTGCCCAACTGGGCGGTGGCGGAGTATGTGGAACATGCGCCGCTCAAGCTGCTGCACCTGGGGCCCCAAGGCGTCTGGCGGACCTTGTACGCCACCGTGCGCGGCGAGGACCGCGGCGCCTCGTATATTGATGAGTTTCTGACGATAGCCCGCGACGTCAGCTTCAAGACGCTGGCGGGAATCAAGCGCGCCAAGCACTGAACCGGGCTCAGTCCTCGTTGCCGCCCTCGCCCAGGAGGCGGCGGATGACCTCGTGGGCAAAGCCGCGGGAGGCCAGAAAGCGCGCCTGCTTGGCATAGGCGGTGCGATCCTGGGGTTTTTCTCCGTAGCGGCGGCGCCATACCTCCAGGGCCCGCTCGTATTCGGTGGCGCGCAGGGCGTCGCGCAGATCGGCGATGTCGGCATCCTCGACCCCGCTTTGCCTGAGCTCCTGGACGATGCGCGCCGTGCCTTGGCGCGGCGCGCGCCGATGCACCAGGCTTTGCGCAAAGCGGGCGTTGGACTGCCAGCCCTCTTGCTGCAGGGCATCGAGCACCGCTTCGATTTCCTCGGCGCTTTCGGCATGCGGCCGCAGCTTGCGCGCCAGTTCGGCGCGCGAGTGCTCGCGACGCGACAGATAGCCGACTGCGCGCGCCTTCAGGCTGGGGCCTGCGGGGCGCGGCGCATCGGCCGGCGTGGCCAGCGTTTCGAAGTCATCCTCGTGCCGCGGGCGCCGGGTGCCGGAGGGACGCGAAACCATGGGCGGCTGGCAAGAACGGGCGGGCCCGCTCAGTCTTCGGCGCTTTCTTCGGCGGTGGGCGCGAACTCGGCGGCGCGGCTGACGATGCCTTGGTTTTCGCGGATCTTGTTTTCGATCTCGATGGCCATGGCGGGGTGCTCCTTGAGGTACTCGCGCACATTGTCCTTGCCCTGGCCGATGCGGTTGCCGTTATAGCTGTACCAGGCGCCGGATTTTTCGACCACGTTGGCGGCCACGCCGAGGTCGATGATCTCGCCCTCGCGCGAGATGCCCGCGCCATACATGATGTCGAACTCGGCCTGCTTGAACGGCGGCGCCACCTTGTTCTTGACGACCTTGACGCGGGTTTCGTTGCCCACGACCTCGTCGCCCTTCTTGATGGACCCGATGCGGCGGATATCCAGGCGCACGGAGGAATAGAACTTGAGCGCATTGCCGCCGGTGGTGGTCTCCGGATTGCCGAACATCACGCCGATCTTCATGCGGATCTGGTTGATGAAGATCACCATGCAGTTGGTGCGCTTGATGGTGGCGGTCAGCTTGCGCAGCGCCTGGCTCATCAGGCGGGCCTGCAGGCCGGGCAGCGCGTCGCCCATCTCGCCTTCGATTTCGGCCTTGGGCACCAGGGCGGCCACCGAGTCGATGACGATGAGGTCGACCGAGCCGGAACGCACCAGGGCATCGGTGATCTCCAGGGCCTGCTCGCCGGTGTCGGGCTGGGAGATCAGCAGATCGCCCAGGTTGACGCCCAGCTTGGAGGCGTACTGGACGTCCAGCGCATGCTCGGCGTCGACGAAGGCGCAGGTGCCGCCGATCTTTTGCATCTCGGCGATGACCTGCAGCGTCAGCGTGGTCTTGCCCGAGGATTCGGGACCGTAGATCTCGACCACGCGGCCGCGCGGCAGGCCGCCGACGCCCAGCGCGATGTCCAGCCCCAGCGACCCGGTGGAAACGACCTGGATGTCGTGCTCGACCTCATTGTCGCCGTAGCGCATGATCGAGCCCTTGCCGAACTGTTTTTCGATCTGGGAGAGCGCGGCGGCCAGGGCCTTGGCTTTTTCCGATGCGGCCTTGCTGGTTTTGTCGTCCATGGAGAGTCCTATATGCGTGGCCGGACAGGAGCCGGCCAAACGGGTCGAGCGGGTCTATCGTGCCAACCGGCGCGGGCGCGGCCTGCGCGAACCCCGATTGGATGTGCGAACGCGGATTATGGCATCGGAGTATACTGGATAAACAAACAGTATGTACAGGTTTTCCACGTATTCCCTGAGTGGGCAAGGGCCGCGGCCTGTGACAGAATGGCCCGCACCGGGAGGCGGCGCGACAACCGGCAGGCGCGGCCATTGCCTGCCTGCGCCAGGCCGAACCGCCCGCCCGGCAATCCCGCCGGCGCCCGCCGGCCTACCACCGCCGTACCGCATGCGCATCCTGATTGCCGAAGACGACAGCATCCTCGCCGATGGGCTGTCGCGTTCCCTGCGACACAATGGCTATGCCGTGGACGCCGTGCGCGACGGACTGGCCGCCGACTCGGCCCTGGCCGCCCAGCCTTTCGACCTGCTCATCCTGGACCTCGGCCTGCCCCAGCTGACCGGCCTGGAGGTGCTGCGCCGCCTGCGGGCGCGCAATTCGCTGCTGCCGGTGCTCATCCTGACCGCGGCCGACAGCGTCGAGCAGCGCGTCAAGGGCCTGGACCTGGGCGCCGACGATTACATGGCCAAGCCGTTTGCGCTGTCCGAGCTCGAGGCCCGCGTGCGCGCGCTCACCCGCCGCGGCGCCGGCGGCGGCGCCACCGTGATCCGCCATGGCCGCCTGGTCTTCGACCAGACCGGACGGGTGGCCACCGTGGACGACCAGACCCTGGATCTTTCGGCCCGCGAGGTCAGCCTGCTCGAAATCCTGCTGGCGCGCAGCGGCCGCATGGTGAGCAAGACCCAGCTGGTCGACCATCTCTGCGAATGGGGCGAGGAAGTCAGCACCAACGCCATCGAAGTCTACGTCCACCGCCTGCGCAAGAAGCTTGAGCCCAGCGGCGTCAAGATCATCACCGTGCGCGGCCTGGGTTATTGCCTGGAACGTGATCAGGGTGCCGCGGCCTACCCCCTCGCCAGCTGATCCGGCGGCATCCGAAGCGGTCAACCACGAAGCGGTCGAGGCGCTGCGCGGCGGGGCCAAGGGCCCCAGCTTCGCCCCGCCGCAACGATCGCTGCTGGGCGAGATCCTGGACTGGATGCTCGCGCCGCTGTTCCTGCTGTGGCCAATGAGCGTGGCCATCACCTATGTGGTGGCGCAGAACATCGCCAACGCTCCCTACGACCGGGCGCTGGCCAATAATCTGCATGTGCTCACGCGCCAGGTGCAGGCCGAGGATGGCCGCGCCGTGCTGCACATGAGCGACGCGGCGCGCGAAGTGCTGCGCGCCGATGAGACCGACAGCGTCTTCTGGCTGGCCCTGGGCAGCCGGGGCGAATACCTCGGCGGCGACCGCGCCCTGCCCCTGCCGCCCTTGGCCGGCCAGCCGCGGCCCGGCCATGTGCTGTATGCCGATGACAACCTGCGTGGCTTCGACATCCGGCTGGCCTACACCTGGGTGGACCTGGGCCTGCCGGGCACCCAGCCTCCTCTGCTCATCGTGGCCGAGACCGGCGAGAAACGCGCCCAGCTGGCCAACGACATCATCAAGGGCGTGATCATTCCGCAGTTCGTGGTCCTGCCGGTGGCGGTGCTGCTGGTCTGGTTCGGGCTGTCGCGCGGGGTCGCTCCGCTCAATGCCTTGCAACAGCGCCTGCGCGCCCGCCGTCCCGACGACCTGTCGCCCATCGACGAGCACGCCGCGCCGTCGGAGATCGCGCCGCTGGTGGCGGCCATGAACGACCTGCTGGACCGCCTGTCCTCCAACGTCGAGGCCCAGCGCCGTTTCGTGGCCGACGCCGCCCATCAGCTGAAAACGCCGCTGGCCGGCCTGCGCACGCAGGCCGAGCTGGCCTTGCGCGATGCCAGTCCCGACGAAATGCAATCCAGCCTGAGGCAGCTGGTGACCGGGTCGGACCGGGCCACACGCCTGGTCAACCAATTGCTGCTGCTGGCCCGGGCCGAGACGCCGGACGCCGCGGGCATGTCGCGCGTCGACCTCAACGCCATCGCCTCGGAGCAGACCATGCACTGGGTGCCGCAGGCGCTGTCCATGAAGACGGACCTGGGGTTTGAAGGCTGCGACCGGCCGGTGGAAATCCTGGGCAACCCGATTCTGCTGGGTGAGCTGATCAACAATCTGGTCGACAATGCCTTGCGCTATACCCCGCGCGGCGGGCACATCACAGTGCGCGTGCGCCAGGCCGCAGGCCAGGCCGTGCTGGAGGTCGAGGACTCCGGGCCCGGCATTCCGCCCGAGGAGCGCGAGCGCGTGTTCGACCGCTTCTACCGTGTGCTGGGCACAGTGGCCGACGGCAGCGGCCTGGGCCTGGCCATCGTGCGCGAGATCGCGCAGAAGCACCGCGCCGATGTGCGCATCGAGGGCCATCCCAGCGAGCACTCCGACCTGCCGGGCACACGCATCGCCGTGATGTTCGAGCCGTACAACGCCCTGCCCCTCCTGGAGTCCGAAGCCTGACCTAGGGAATGCCCGCAAGCTCCCAAGGAGAGGTTTCAAATAGTTACATAATTAAGATTCAGGTAAGGGTTACGTCAGAACCTCGTCAGTCTTGCTCCTTACCTTGTCGGACAAGCTCAACGCCGCGACGGCCGAGGGTACGGAGCACGGTGGAGGACCACCGGCCAATAACGAGGAGACTTCATGAGCACAACGACGTTACCGGGCCGCGGCCCGCAGGCGGAGCCCCGCCCAATGTCAAAGGACGAGCGCAAGGTGATTTTCGCCTCGTCGCTGGGTACCGTTTTCGAGTGGTATGACTTCTATCTATACGGCTCGCTCGCTGCAATCATTGCGCAACACTTTTTCTCGGGCGTGAACCCGACGGCCGGCTTTATTTTCGCCCTGCTGGCCTTTGCCGCCGGCTTCGCCGTGCGCCCCTTCGGCGCCCTGGTGTTCGGCCGCCTGGGCGACCTGGTGGGCCGCAAATACACCTTCCTCGTCACCATCGTCATCATGGGCCTGTCGACCTTCCTGGTCGGTATCCTGCCCAGCTATGCCTCCATCGGCATCGCCGCTCCCGCCATCCTGATCATCCTGCGCCTGCTGCAAGGCCTGGCCCTGGGCGGCGAGTACGGCGGCGCGGCCACCTACGTGGCCGAACACGCGCCGCATGGCCGCCGCGGCTTCTACACCAGCTGGATCCAGACGACGGCCACCCTGGGCCTGTTCCTGTCGCTGCTGGTGATCCTGGGCGTGCGCAACTACATGGGCGAGGACGCTTTCAAGGAATGGGGCTGGCGCATTCCCTTCCTGATCTCCGTGGTGCTGCTGGGCATCTCCGTCTGGATCCGGATGCAGCTCAACGAATCGCCGACCTTCCAGCGCATGAAGGAAGAAGGCAAGGGCTCCAAGGCCCCGATCGCTGAATCGTTCGGCCAATGGCGCAACCTCAAGGTCGTGATCCTGGCGCTGCTGGGCCTGACCGCCGGCCAGGCCGTGGTGTGGTACACGGGCCAGTTCTACTCCCTGTTCTTCCTGACGCAGACGCTGAAGGTCGACGCCAACACCGCCAACATCATGATCGCGATCGCGCTGCTGATCGGCACGCCCTTCTTCGTGATCTTCGGTTCGCTGTCCGACAAGATCGGCCGCAAGCCCATCATCATGGCCGGCTGCCTGATCGCCGCCCTGACCTACTTCCCGATCTTCAAGGCCATCACCGCCTACGCCAACCCGGCCCTGGCCCAGGCCCAGGCCTCGGCTCCGGTCACCGTGATCGCCGACCCGGCCACCTGCTCCTTCCAGTTCAACCCGGTCGGCACGGCCTCGTTCACCAGCTCCTGCGACGTGGTCAAGTCCTTCATGGCGCGCAACTCGGTGAACTACCAGAACCAGACGGCGCCGGCCGGCTCGGTGGCCAAGGTCAAGATTGGCAATGACGAGTTCGCCTCCTTCGACGGCAAGTCGTTGCCGGCGGCCGAATTCAAGGCCAAGGTCGCGGAACTGGACAAGGCCCTGACCACCGCCATCCGCGCCCACGGCTACCCGGCCAAGGCGGATCCGGCCCAGACCAACAACGTCATGGTCGTGCTGCTGCTGACCATCCTGGTGATCTACGTGACCATGGTGTACGGTCCTATCGCCGCCATGCTGGTGGAGATGTTCCCGACCCGCATCCGCTACACCTCGATGAGCCTGCCGTACCACATCGGCAACGGCTGGTTCGGCGGCTTCCTGCCCCCCGTCGCCTTTGCCGTGGTCGCCGCCACCGGCAATATCTACGACGGCCTGTGGTACCCCATCATCATCGCGGTCATGACCCTGGTGATCGGCACGCTGTTCGTGCGCGAAACCAAGGACAACGACATCAACGCCTGACGCACCGTTCCCCCGCCGGATTGGACCGCTGCGCCAGTCCGGCCCTTCAAAAGCTCCCTCGTGGAGCTTTTTTTTTTCGGCCCCGGGATCCCGGGTTTTCAGGATGTTGTCAGACCACAACAGTAGACTGGTCGCTCAGATTACGGCCTTGCGCTGTACCCACGGACAAACGATCCCCTGGACGTGGGTTGCAGGGTAGTGCTCTGACACCGATGCCGCGTTCCCCGCGAGCCTTTTTTGACGCGGTATCGTGTGCCCCGTATCGGCCCGGCGCTTGCCGGGCCGCCTTTTTTTCCGCGCCGGAAAAAACAGAAGGCCGGCTGAGCCGGCCTCCTTTGGCGACAGCGCCCCGCGGGTTCAGCGGCGCATGCCGACACCGACCGCCAGCACGCCGACGACGATGGCCGCCACGCCGGCCCAGGTCGGGATGGCGACCGACTTCTCGGTCTCGGCGGTGGCCTTGACCGAGCCGACCTGCAGCACGGTTTCCTCCGATTTGTAGTTGAAGCCTTTGTAGATCAGGCCGGCCGCGCCCAGGACTATCAGGATCACACCCACGATGGTGGCAGGTTTCATCGCCTATCCCCTTTCTGCTGTTGACGATGGACGGGACCTTACCCCATGCCCCGCGGCCTGTCAGTGACAGAGCGTGTCATGTCAAACAATCCGGCCGGCAAGCGCCATGGAGCTTGCTGCTCGTATAGAATCTACGCTTTTGCCCGACGCCATGTGGTTCAAGAATCTCAAGATCTACCGACTGTCCGCCCCCTGGACGTTGACCGGCGAGCAGCTTGAAGAAAGCCTTGCGCGGCACGCCTATCAAAGCGGCAACAACCTCGAAATGCAAAGCCTGGGTTGGATCTCGCCGCGCGAGAATGCCAGCCTGGCGCACAGCGTCAACGGCCAGATCCTGCTGTCGCTGCGGGCCGAGAAGAAGCTGCTGCCGACCACGGTCGTCAACCAGGTGGCCCGCGCCCGTGCCCAGGAGATCGAAGAGCAGCAAGGCTACAAGCCCGGCCGCAAGCAGATGAAAGAAATCAAGGAGCGCGTCACCGACGAGCTCCTGCCGCGCGCCTTCAGCATCTATCGCGATACGCGCGTGTGGATCGATACGGTCAATCACTGGCTGGTCATTGACGCCGCCGCCTCGGCCAAGGCCGACGAGGTCATCGGCATGCTGGTCAAGACCGTGGATCCCCTGCCGCTGGAAAACCTCTACGTGGCCCAGTCGCCGGCCGCGGCCATGACCGGCTGGCTGGCCGCCGATGAGGCGCCGGCCAATTTCTCCATCGACCAGGACACTGAATTGCGCGCCTCCGGCGAAAGCCGCGCGGCCATCCGCTACGTCAAGCACAGCATCGACGCCGACGACGTGCGCCGCCACATCCAGTCCGGCAAGCAGTGCACGCGCCTGGCCATGACCTGGGCCGACCGGGTGTCCTTCGTGCTGACCGAGTCCATGGACATCAAGCGCGTGGCGCCGCTGGACGTGCTGAAGGAAAACCCCGACAGCGTGGCCTTCAATGACGACGAGAAGTTCGATTCGGACATGGCGCTCATGACCGGCGAACTGGCGAAAATGCTCGCCGAACTGGTCGAGGCCCTGGGCGGCGAAAAGCGCGACTGAGCGCTCGCGGCAGCGCGCCTTCCGCAGAAACAAGACCGCCCCTCGGGGCGGTCTTGTTTTGCGGGGCTCAATCCAGGCCGTGGAAGGACGAGTCGTCCGGCCCCACATGCGAGGGATGGCGCCAGGTGACGTCGCGCATCGAATGCTGCACCAGGCCCTCGACGCCCAGCAGCACCGCAAAAATCGCCATGCGCACGGGAATGCCGTTGTCGGTCTGGCGGAAGATGGCCAGGCGCGGATCATCATTGAGATCCACGCTCAGGTCATTGGCGCCGGGCCGGCTGTCGCGCGGCAGCGGGTGCATGACGATGGTGTCCGGACCGCAGTAGGTGTCGACGATGGCGCGGTTGACCTGGAATTCGGCCGTATAGCCCTCGCTCGATTCCTCGTTGGCGAAGCGCTCTTTCTGCACGCGGGTGGCGTAGATCACATCGGCGCCGGCCAGTTCGGCCAGCGAGGTCTTCTGTTCGATCACATTGTCGTTGCGGGCCGCCTGCTCCAGCACATAGTCGGGCATCTCCAGGCCGGGCGGCGCGATCAGGGTGAAGCGCAAGCCTTTGTAGAGCGACAGCAGCTTGATGAGCGAATGCACGGTACGGCCGTACTTGAGATCGCCCACCATCGCGATGTGGGCCCCATCGAGCAGCTTGCCCAGGCGCGAGAACTCGGTGAGGATGGTGTAGAGGTCCAGCAAGGCCTGGCTGGGATGTTCGCCGGGGCCGTCGCCGCCGTTGACGACCGGGATATTGGTCGCCGCCGCGAATTCGGCCACCGATCCCTTGTCCGGATGGCGGATCACCATGGCGTCGACATAGCCGCTCATCACGCGGCTGGTGTCGTAGATCGATTCGCCCTTGGCCATGGAAGAAAAGGTAAAGCCGGTGGTGTCGCAGACCGAGCCGCCCAGGCGGCAGAAGGCGGCGCCGAAGCTGACGCGGGTGCGGGTGCTGGCCTCGAAGAACAGATTGCCCAGCACCGCCCCCTCGAGCACGCGCGAGACTTTCTGGCGGCGGGCAATGGGCTGCATCATGTCGGCGACGCGAAACAGGTCTTCAACGGATTCGCGCGTGAACTGGTCCACCGAAATCAGCTGATGTTTGCCGTTGAGCGCGATGCGGTCCCGCAAGGGGCCGCCCTGTACGCTTTGCGTATATTTTTCGAGCAAGTCGCGATTCTGCACGATTTCGCTCACGAAGCGCTCGACCACCTCCGGCATGGCGCGGAACTCCTGCGAGCCCTCCGGCAGCAGCCAGGTATCAAGGGCCCGGCGCTTTACGCCGATGCGCGCGGCAAAGACGTCGCGCGTCAGGTTGAGGCGGCGCATGGCGTCGCGCAGAAAAGCTTGCTGGGAGATGGACATGGCGGGCGCCCCCTGTAAATATACGCATTGCGCATATTATTCCAGAGAAGTCCCCACGTAAAGCGGCTTTTTGCCCGCGCTCAGCTGCGGGTGTACTGGGTGTCGCCGGTGTCGCCGGTATCCCCGAGGGTGAGCCAGCACCCGGCGCCGAAGCCGGCCACGCTCCCTCCGTAGCTGGCCAGCGCCAGAAGCAGGACGGGCCAGAAGAGCCAGGGCCGCCTGCCGGGCGCCAGGGCCCGGGCCAGCGCCATGAGCACAAAGGCCAGGGCCGCGGCGGCGACGCCGGCAAGAAAACAGGCCAACGGCCAGGACAGATCGGGCGGCGCCACATCGCCGCCCACCATGCCCAGGGAAAACGCCATCAGCATCAGGGAGGCGATGCCATTGAGCCAGCCCGCCCAGCGCAGGGCCGAGGCGAGCAACAGGAAGACGCCGCTTACGGCCATATCGGGCATGGGCCGGCCTTATTGAAGCGCGCGGCAGGCCGGCGTGGCGGAGGTGATGGACTGCCTGGCCGCCGCGATTTCGGCCTGGTCCCAGATGCCCTCGCCCAGCACCGTGACCTCGACCTGGGCCTGGTTGGCGCGCTCAGCGGCCTGGGTATGGATGCGCTCCAGGATTTTGGCGGACTCGGTTTCCTTGTGCACCAGGATCTCGTTGGGCAGGCCGCGTTCGCCGACGGAGCGCTTGCCGACGTAGACCGCCCCATAGGGATGGGCGCGCGCCTCGTGACAGACGCGCACATATTCGCTGGCGCGCCGCAGGGCGGCCATCGGGTCCGCGTCCACGACAAAGCTCTGCGTGATCCCCTTGGCGTCCGGCTCCAGCAAGCCCTTGCTCGCGCAACCGCTCAACACGACGGCGACCGCCGCCAAACCCATCCATAGGCGCATGAGACTGCCCTCTGTCACAAAACCATCGAAGGCCCGATTATGCAACAGCCCGCGGCAAGGCCCCAGCCTTGCCGCGGGCCGGGCTTACTTTTTGGCTGCTCCCTGGATGGCTTCGCCGCCACGCTCAATGTCCTTGCCGGCACCGGCAACCGTATTGCAGCCGGCGGAAACCGCGGCCAGCGCCAGCACGATGATCATGAGGGCTTTCTGTTTCATGGGATCTCCTAGTCTTTGATAAGGACAGCAGGTCGCAACACTGGATGCCGACGGCTCCAGGCGCAGCCAGAATACCTCAGCCTTCGGTGCTTGTCGCGCAGGGCCTGGAGGCCTTGCCCAAATATTGAGCAAGGCCTCCAAACCCTTATGCGGAAAGCGCTTTTTGATATTGCGCGGCAGCTGTCCCAAGACTTATCCACCGCGGCGGTGCACAACCGCGCTCAGGCCGCCAGCGCCTGCAAAGGCCCGGTCCATGGCACCGCGTCGATACGAAAGCGCGTCTCCTGGTAGCCGCCTTCGGCGTCCACCAGCAGGCGGTCGGCGATGGCCTGGCCCAATGCGCGGCGGCAGAGGTTTTCCATGTCATCGGAGATCGATTGGAAAACGCCGTCGGGGATGCGCAGCCGCAGATTGGGCTCGGCGGCCGCACCGGGCTTGAAGCGCCCGATATGGATATGCGCGGGATAGCCGTGCGGACACCAGACGCCGATGACGAATTTGCCCTGCACGCCGGTGTCCGCGACAAAACCGGGATGATCGTACTTCGCCGTTCCCATCCTGTTGTTCTCCCTTGTGTGCTGGTTGTCCGTGCATGGTAGCGCAAGCGGGGCGATGGCGGCGATCCAAATGCAAAAGCCCTGATTCCGTAAGAAATCAGGGCTCTCAATTGGTTGCGGGGGCAGGATTTGAACCTACGACCTTCGGGTTATGAGCCCGACGAGCTGCCAGACTGCTCCACCCCGCGTCTGATGAAACGAATCATACACCATTTTGAAATGCGCTGCACGGCGCGCGCCATGCGCTCGCGCCAAACCGGTTGCGCATGCAAATAAACCAGGCGGCTGTCGCGCGCGGCGCTGAGCGTGACGACGCCGGCTTCATGGAAACAATACGCCTCGCCGGCGTAGAGCGCCGACTCGACGCGATGGCATGGATCGAGGCCGCTGGCGCGCGCCTCGCCGACCGCGATCCGGCCCTCCAGGCAGACGACATGGTCGCCCGAGCGGGCATAGAGGCTGTGGCACCCGCCGCCAGGCAGGGACAAAAGGGATGAGGCTGGCATGTCGTGGACTCCGTGTCGCTGATGCCTCCAGACTACGCAGCCTGGCGCGCGCACAACAGGCACACGCAAACCTTATCTGTTCCATAACAGCTCGCTGCCCGGCTTTCTGTTATGGTGGTTTTACCGCTGCTCTGTGCCTGTCCCATCCTTCTTTCGCGCGGCATCATGAAACCCATGCACGCCCAGCCGCTGTACCAACGCCTTGCCCAGTATTACCGCGACGCCATCCAATCCGGCGCGCTGCCGCCGGCCGCGCGCATGCCTTCGGTGCGCGCCATGGTGCGCACCCACCACGTCAGCCTGAGCACGGCCTTGCAGGTCTGCCGGCGGCTGGAAGATGACGGCCTGGTCGAGGCCCGCCCCCGCTCGGGCTATTTCGTGCGCCGCGCCGCCGCGCCACGGCTGGCGCCGGCCACGGAACCCGATATGCGGGCCCCGGCCGACCCGGCCCGCTATGTCGGCATCCATGACCGCGTGTCGAACTTTGTGGCGCGTTGCGAGCAGCATGCGCTGTCGACCAATTTCGCACTGGCCGCGGCCGAGCCCTCGGCCTATCCGCAGCATGCCTTGCGGCAGGCCATGAGCCGCGTGCTGCGCATGAACCCGGCGCTGCTCACCAGCCGCGCGCCGCCGCAGGGCGCCCTGGAATTGCGTACCGTGCTGGCGCGCCGGGCGCTGGATTGCGGCATCCGCGGCACGGCGCAGGATATCGTGGTCACCCATGGCTGCATCGAGGCGCTCAACCTGGCTTTGCGCGCGGTGTCGCAGCCCGGCGACACCATTGCCGTGGAGTCCCCGACCTATTTCGGCCTCCTGCAGATCCTCGAAAGCCTGGGACTGCGGGCGCTGGAGATCCCGACCAGCCCGCAGCGCGGACTGTCGGTCGATGCGCTGGAACTGGCCTTGCGCACCCAGCCTGGCATCCGCGCCGTGGTGGTGGTGCCGAACCTGCAGAACCCGCTGGGCTGCATCATGCCGGACGAGGACAAGCAGCGCCTGCTCGAAGTTTGCGTGGCGCACGGCATCGCGCTGATCGAAGACGACACCTATGGCGCGCTGGCCGATGGCGGACCGCGGCGGGCCATCAAGCATTGGGACCAGGCCGGCGACGTCATCTATTGCTCGTCGCTGCACAAGACGCTGGCGCCGGGCATGCGCCTGGGCTGGATCATGGGCGGGCGCCGGCATGCCCGCGTCGATATGTTCAAGTTCGCGCAGAGCCGGCCCAACGAAGCCGCCGGGCAATTGGCCGCCGCGACCTATATGGCCACCAAGGCCTTCGACCGCCACCTGGCCCGCCTGCGCCGCCAGCTCACGCAGCAGCGCCAGCAAGTCGCCGACGCCATCGCGCGCGAGTTCCCTGCCGGCACGCGCCTGAGCCTGCCCCCGGGCGGCATGCTGCTATGGGTGGAATTGCCGGGCGGCGTGTCCGGCATGGCGGTGTTCGAGGCCGCCTTGAGCGCGGGGATACGGGTGGCGCCGGGGGCGATGTTCTCCAACTCCGGCCGTTATGACCATTACCTGCGCCTGTCCTGCGCCGAGCCGGATCCGGGCCGCATCGAGCAGGCCATCCGCCGCCTGGCCGGGATCGTGGCCTCGCTCCAGAAATGACCCGGCGACACAAGCCTTTGTCGCATAAGGGAAATGCCGATTTATCGGGCAGCTATCCCAAGACTTATCCACAAAAGCAGTGGATAACCCGGGCAGCGGCGGCTTACTTCAGGGCCGCCTGCACCATGTCGCGCACGCTCTCGAAGCCCGCCATGTATTGCGGGTTTTCCGAGCGCGCCAGCAGCGTCGAATAATGCTTCTCGAGCTGGGCCTCGATGGCCTCTTTCAGGCCGGGAGACTCCTTGACCAAGTGCAGGGTGGCCGCCAGCGTGGCGTTCAGCGCGTCGATGCGCCCGCCCTGGTGCGATACCGTGTGCACGATGACGGCGATCTGTTCCTGAATATCCATGGCAAACCTCTGTGTAGAACACCGCGAGCGCGGACGATGGGCCGGATGCTAGCACGGCGCCCCGCGCCGGGACCGCGCCACGCTGGCATAAAATACCGCCATTGCAGCCTTGTTCCGGAAACCGACATGCATCTTCGTCTTGCCCTGCCGCTTTGCCTGCTCGTCCTGCTCACGGCTTGTGGCGTGAGCAGCGAAATCAAGCGTGTGGACAAGGATCGCTACCAGATCCGCTACAACGCCGGCGCCAAAGCCATGACCTGGGTGGAAATCAAGAACCAGGCGCGCCAGCAGGCCGAGGACTATTGCGCTGGCATGAACCGGCGCTACGCGCGGCCGGAAGTCAGCTCCAACCACGCGACCGGCCTCATGCCCAAGGAAGCCGTGGTCACTTTCAGCTGCGAGGACAAGCCGGCGCCCAGCCCGGCCAAGGGCGGCTGAAGCTTCAGCCGGCGTGCAGGCGGGCGGACGCCAGGGCGTGCGCCAGGATGCGCGCGGCCTCGGCCAGCACCCGTTCGCGTCCGGGCAGATCCAGCGGCGATTCGGTCAGATAGACGGAGATCACCACCGGCGTGGTGGGCGTGGGCCAGGCCACGCCGATGTCATTGCAGGTGCCATGGCCGCCAGCGCCGGTGCGATGGCCGAGGGACCAGCCGGCGGGCAGGCCGGCGCGCAGCCGCTGCTGCCCCGTGCGGCATTGCATCAGCCAGTCGCGCAGGCGCTCGCGCTCGGGCGCCGGCAGGGCATCGCCCAGCACCAGCTGCCTCAGGTTGCCCAGCATGGCCGCCGGCGTGGTGGTGTCGCGCTCGTCGCCGGGCCGGGCTTCGTTCAAGGCGGTCTCGAGACGGTCCAGCCGGGTCGCGCCATCGCCCAGGGCGCGGGCATAGGCCGTGACGCCCGGCGGCCCGCCGATGGTGGACAGCAAGAGGTTGGCCGCCGTGTTGTCGCCCCACAGCAGGGCCGCCTCGCACAGCTGGCCCAGCGTCATGCCCTCGTTGAGCCGCTGCTGGGTCACCGGTGAATAGTCCACGATGTCGGCCGCGCTCAGGCGCATCGGCCGGGACAGGTCATCCTCGCCGCGGGCCACGCGGGTGAGCACGGCGCCGACGGCAAGAAGCTTGAAGGTGCTGCACAGGGCGAAGCGCTCATCGGCCCGGTAGGCGATGGCGTAGCCGCTTTGCACATCGAGCAGGCTCACGCCCAGGCGCCCGCCCTCGCGCGCCTCCAGGCGCGCCAGCTGGCGCTGCGCGTCGTCACTGGCCGCGGGCAGGCTGTCGCGCACTCCGGCCAGGGCGGGCAGCCCCGCCGCCGAAGCGCCCAGCCAGGCCAGCACACCCGCGCCAAACGTTCTTCTGTCCATCGTCCAACCTCCAGGCAAACCGCCGCGCGCAAAACGCCATGGTACTGCGAATCAAGTTGACGCCAGCACGCCTAGCGGCGAGCATGGCCGGACATCCAGGAGACCATCCATGTCCGTGCCTATCCGCGCCCTGCAAGCCGACGACCACGCCCGCTGGCTCGAACTCTGGGAGGGCTATAACCGCTTCTATGAGCGCGGGCCCGACCCGGTCCAGGCCGCCCATACTTGGAGGCGCCTGCTGGCGCCGGACTCGCCCGTGCACGGGGTGGTGGCCTGCGACGCTTCGGGCCGGCCCATCGGGCTGGCGCATTACATCCTGCACGAGAACACCAATACCCTCACCCCGGTCTGCTATCTGCAGGACCTCTTCGTCGATCCCGCGGTCCGCGCCGCAGGGGTGGGAGGCCAGATGCTGGACTGGCTGGTCGCCCGGATGAAAGAAAACAACTGGTCGCGCCTTTACTGGAATACGCGCGAGAACAACTACCGGGCGCGGGGCTTGTACGACAAATACACGCCTCATAGCGGATTTCTGCGCTACGTGCTGGCCAACACGTCCCCGTCAGGGAAATGACAGCCCCTCGATTTGACGTTTTTTCGATGCCCGCATGGCTAGCATGCCCCTCGTTTCTCCGCCGGGTTTTGCCATGCAGCGCCACCGACTTCCGATTGACCCCTTCGCCTACGCCGCTATCTACGTCTTCGCCCTGCCGGGCCTGTTCGCCGCGGCCGCCTTCCTCGCCCAGCGCAGCGGCCTGGATATGGCGCTGGCCCGCCGCTTCTATGACGCGGCCAGCCGCGGCTTCCCGCTGCGCACCCTGCCCTCGCTGGAATTGCTCGGCCACAAGGCCATCCTGGGCCTGCCGATCGGCATCGCGGCGCTGGCCTTGATCGCCCTGGCGGTGGCGGCCTTCCGCCCGGCCCTGCGGCCCTGGGTCCTGCCTTGCGCGCTGTTGCTGGCCGCCATGGCCGCCGTGCCGCTGCTGATCGCCGCGCTCAAGAACATCACCGCCCTGCCCCGGCCCTACCGGCTGGCGCTGTTCGGGGGCGACCTGCCCATGCCCACGCACTGGTTCGCCGTGGGCGGCATGCCGGCCGGCGGCGCCCTGCCCAGCCATCATGCCGCGGCGGGCTATTCGGCCGGCCTGCTGTATTTCCTGGGCTGGGCCATGCAGCGCCCCGCGCTGCGCTGGGGCGGATTGGCGCTGGGCATGGTGCTGGGCATCCTGCTCAGCAGCGTGCGCATCATGCAGGGCGCCCATTTCCTGAGCCAGACGCTTTGGTCGGCCGCGCTGGTCTGCCTGGTCGGCGCCCTGTGTTTCCTGCCGCTGGCGGGGGCGCCGCGGACCCTGGCCGCGGCCTGATCCGGCACCGCCGCGGCCTCAGGCCTGGGCGCCGAGGCGGAACACCAGCGTATCAAGCCGGGTCACGCCGCGCGCGGCGAACTTGGGGTCCTTGGCGAGGATGTCGCGCCGGTCGATGAGACGGGCCTGTCCGCCATACAGCGCCAGCACCTCGGCTTCGTCGAGCGAGAACGGCGGGCCATCCATCTCGGCCTGCGGGTAGTCCAGCGTCAACAGCAGGCCGCGATAGGCCGCCGGCAGCTGGCCGTAGACATGCTTGACATAGTCGCGCCGCATCGCCGCCGGCAACGCCACCAGGGCGGCGCGGTCATAGGCGCCCTGGCAGCCGGCCAAGGCGGCCGCGTCCAGCCCGAAGATGTCGCCGCAGATGAGCTCCACGCCCTGGGCGGCATAGTGCTGTCCGTAGGCGCTTTCCCAGCGGCGCGGCGTCCAGCCCTGCTCGGCGAAGAATTGCTCGACCGCCAGTGGCGAGAGTTCCACGCCCAGCACCTCATGGCCTTGCTCGGCCAGCCACACCATGTCCAGTGATTTGCCGGCCAGGGGCACGAGCACGCGCGCCCCCCTCGGCAGGCCCAGCGTGGGCCAGTATTTCTGCAGCAGCGGCGTGACCCGGGTCTGGTGAAATCCCGTTTGTCCCTCGCGCCAGCGTTCCAGCCAGAAATCCGCTTCCATATGTCTCCACCTTGTCGTGCGCCGCCAAGGAGCGGCGGCCGGCCCATTGTAGGACGCGAAAGACCGTGCTGGCGGCAGGGCTGCCATGCGCCGCCGGGCAGCGGCCGCGATATGCTGGCCGCCACCCCCCTCTTCCGGAGACATCGATGGATCTGCAACTCGGCGGCAAGCGTGTCCTCATCACCGGCGCGTCCAAGGGCATAGGCCTGGCCTGCGCGCATTCTTTCGCCCGCGAGGGCGCGCTGCCCATCCTGGTGGCCCGCGATCGCGCGGCCCTGGCCGAGGCGGCCGAGGACATCCGGCGCCAGACCGGCGTGGCGGCCGGGTTCCTGGCCAGCGACCTGGCGCAGGCCGGCGCGGCCGAGGCCCTGGCGCGCGAAGCCGGCAACATCGATATCCTGGTCAATAATGCCGGCGCCATTCCGGGCGGCACGCTGGAGCAGGTCGACGAGGCGCGCTGGCGCGCCGCCTGGGAGCTGAAGGTCTATGGCTACATCAACCTGACCCGCGCCTGCTATCCGGCCATGCGCGAGCGCGGCAGCGGCGTGGTGGCCAACATCATCGGCAAGGCCGGCGTGGCGCCGCGCGCCGACTATATTTGCGGCGCCACCGCCAATGCCGGCCTGATCGCCTTTACGCGCGCGCTGGGCGGCGAGGCCCCCCAGCATGGCTTGCGCGTCTTTGGCGTCAACCCCACGCGCACGCGCACCGATCGCGTCATGACGCTGGCCAGGCAGCGCGCCCAGGCGCGCTGGAACGATCCGGAACGCTGGCAGGAAACGCTGACCGACCTGCCCTTCGGCCGCCTGACCGAACCGGCCGAGATCGCCGACATGATCGTGTTCGGCTGCTCGCCGCGCGCGGGATACCTGAGCGGCACCGTCATCGACCTGGACGGCGGCGAGCAATACACGGGCTAGAGCCTGCGCTGGTGCTGGCCCAGGCGCCGGGCCAGGCGGCGCAAATCGTCGATCACCGGCATGATGGCCAGCACGACCAGCAGCAGCGCCAGCGGCAAGGTGGCGGAAAAGCCGACACGCGCGAACGCCAGCGCGCCGCCCACGCCGCCCAGGAAGAATAGCGCCACCAGGGCGGCCAGCACGCGCAGCTTCTGGCGGTCGGCCGTGACCCTGGGCGCGTCGGCGGCCAGGGCGTTCCAATAAAACAGCTTGCCCAGTTCGATGCCGATGTCGGTGACCATGCCGGTGATGTGGGTGGTGCGTATCTCGGCCCGCGACACCTTGGTGATCATGGCGTTTTGCAGGCCCATGATGTAGCACAGCAGCGTGACGGTCAGGGGCAGGTAGAGCCATTGGTGCCGCTCGACGCTGGCGCCCATCAGGCCGAAGACCAGCAGGAGCCCGGCCTCCAGCAGCAGCGGCAGGGCGTATTCGCTGGCCAGCCGGGCGCGCCGGGCGAAATTGATGAGCCAGGCCGAGGTCGCCGCGCCGCACAGAAAGGCCAGCAGCGCCGCCAGGCCCTGCATGGCCAGCATCACGCTGCCCAGGACGAGGTGATCGGCCATCGCGGAGACGATGCCGGACATGTGCGAGGTGTATTGGGCGACCGCCAGAAAGCCGCCGGCATTGACCGCGCCGGCGATGAAGGTCAGGAAATAGGCCAGTTGCCGATTGGCCTTCGGGGTGCGCTGCGCCGCCGTCAGTTCGCGCAGGTAGGGAAACGCCACGTTGCCACCAAGACCATGACATCAACGCGGGGATTGTACGCCCGACGGGCTCCAGGGCTGGCGGATGGCCTGGGAAAAACCCGGCCCGTCGCCGGCCTGGGCCGCGCGCGCCGTGATATCGGCCTGCCGGCGTAGCTGCGCCAGCGTGCGGTCGTGGCCCAGCCCGCCATGGGCGTAGAGGTATTCGGGCAGATAGCCTGACAGCAGCAGGCGGTAGTCCAGCGGCAGGCCGGGCACGATGGCGCGCACCATTTCGTAGACCAGCGTGGTGCAATTGGCCGTCACCGTGTGGTAGAAGCGCGGTTGCTCGCGCAGGGCGTTGGCGGTGTCCACATAGGCCAGAAACAGGTCGCGCATGGCCTGGCGCGGCATGCTGACGGGATAGACCGAGACCTGCTCGCCCCGCAGCGCGGTGCGCACATAGAGGATGTCGCGCTCGTCGGCGGCCACCACGCTGAGCTCGAACTGCTTGAAGAAGCCGCCAAGCTCGGAGAATTGTTCGTGGCGCTCCTTGCGGATCTCGACCGAGAACACCACGCGCTGGCCGTCCGAGAAGCCGAAGGACACCAGGGTATGCGCGATGGCGGGCATGCCCCAGGTCGAGAGCACCATGTCCACCGACTCCAGCCGGTCGAGGTCGTAGCGGCGGCTTTCCCAGCGCACGGTGTAATCGTTGTCGCCGCGCCATCGGAAGTTGCGCACATTGTCCAGCGTCACCACGGATCCGGCGCGGCTGCCGTGCAGCATGCGGGCCACGTCGTCGGCCCATTGCCTGTCGTTGGAGGGCCGCAGGCCATGCCACCACGCCAGCAGCAGCACGGCCAGCAACAGATAGCCTCCGCCCGCAAGCCGGCGCCAGCCGGGCCGGGCCGCCAGGGCGTGGAGCGCGGCCGCCGCGCCGGCCAGCCAGAGCGTCAGGGCCAGGGCCTTGCCCGGCGCGCCGCCGGGGAACTGGTAGTACAGGGCCAGCGCGCCCCAGGCGCTGAAAAGCGCAACGGCCAGCGCGGCCGGCACCCGCCATGCGATGGACTTCCGCGACACGCCCTGCCTCCCTGTTGACCGATGGGAGACATTCTATGCCTGGCGGCGCAACACCCTGCCCGGCCGTTCGCCCGTGGTTTTGCCGTCCTGCCAGACCGGGCGGCCGTTGGTCCAGACGGCGTCGATGCCGGCGGACGGCGCCACGGGATGGGCAAAGGTGGCGCGGTCTTCGACCCGCAGGGCGTCCAGCAGCACCAGATCCGCATACGCGCCCTCGCGCAGCACGCCGCGGTCGGCCAGGCCGAAGCGCGCCGCCGTCAGCCCGGTCATCTTGTGCACGGCTTTTTCCAGCGGGAACAGCCCCAGGCCGCGGGCGTAGTGGCCCAGCACGCGCGGAAAGCTGCCCCAGAGACGGGGATGCGGCATCTCGTCGTGCGGCAGGCCGTCCGAGCCTATCATCGTGTCGTCAAAGCGCAGGATGCGCGCGACGTCTTCTTCGTGCATGCGGAAATAGATGGCGCCGGCCGGCTGCAGGCGGCGCACGGCCTCGGGGACGGCGCAGCCCATCTCGCGGGCGACATCGTCCAGGTCGCGCCCGGCATACTGGGGACTGGCCTTGGACCAGGTCACGATGACGCGGGCCGCGCCATCGACCAGCTCCTGCTCCAGGATGGTGGACGAGGCGTTGTAGGGATAGCAGTCCAGGCAGATGGGCTGGCGGCGCATCTGCTCGCCGATGCGCGCCAGCGTCTGCGCCGAACGGCCGTAGTTGGGCCGGCCCACCACCTTGTGGTGGGAGATCACCACGGGGACATCGAGTTCGCGGCCGATGCGGAAGGTTTCTTCGAGGCAGTCCATGATGGCGTCGCCCTCGTCGCGCAGATGCGTGGTGAAGATGCCGCCGTGGTCGCGCAGCGGCCGGCACACCTCGATGATCTCTTCGGTGCTGGCCGCCCGCGAAGGCGCATAGGCCAGGCCCGTGGAGACCCCGATGGCCCCGGCCTCCAGCGCCCGCTCCACCTGCTCGCGCATGGCGGCGATTTCGGCCGGCCGCGCCTCGCGCGCCAGGTCGGGGACCGCCGCCACGCGCAGCGTGATGTGGCCCAGCAGCATGGCGCAATTGGTGGCCGCCGGCTGGTCCCGCAAGGCCTGCATATAGTCGGCATAGCGCGCATAGCGGAACCACTGCCCGTCGCTGTCGAGCAGGTCCAGCGGCGGCACCACGCGCGGCGGGCGCGGCGCCAGCGAAATGCCGCAGTTGCCGCCGATGACGGTGGTCACGCCCTGGCTGACCTTGGGCGCCATGTCGCCATCGGAGAGCATGGCGCGGTCATCGTGCGTGTGGGCATCGATGAAGCCCGGCGCCAGCACGCGGCCGGCGGCGTCGATTTCGCGGCGCCCGCTGTGGCCCGACAGATCGCCCAGGCGCGTGATGCGCTCGCCGTCGACCGCCAGGTCGCCCGCAAAGCGCGGCGCGCCGCTGCCATCGATGATCTCGGCGCCGCGGATGAGCAGGTCATGGACTTGGGACATGCTTATTTCTCGCTTTTCTTGAGATTCCAGAACAGGGTGACGGGGGCTTCCAGGATGCCGGACAGCCGCGTGTTGTAAGCCGCCGGAATCTGGAACTGGCCCAGCGGCCCCACCACGCCTTCGTCGATGGCCACCTCCTGGATCTCGGTGGCGATGCGCTTGCGTTCGGCCGGATCGGTGGACTGCGCGTACTTCAGGCGCAGGGCCTCCAGGGCGGGCACGTCGGGCCAGCCGGCCCAGGCCTTGCGGCCATTGGCCTGCAAGGTCGTGTTGCCGAAGGGGTCGCCGCTGGTGGCCAGGATGCTGTAGGTCGAGAAAATGCTCCAGCCGCCTTCGGAGGGCGGATTCTGGTTGCCTTGCTGCGAAACCACGCTTTGCCAGTCCATGGCCTTCATGACCACCTTGAAGCCGGCCTTGCGCAGGGCCGCGCCCAGCACCACGGGCTGGGCCGAGAGCATGGCGATATCCGAGGGCTGCAGGATCACGACCGGCGTGCCGTCGTACTTGGCCTCCTTGAGCAGGGCCTGGGCGCGGTCCAGCCGGCCCGGCACCACCCAGTCCTCGCCCGTGGTGTCGCCCATGGGATTGCCGCAACCCATCACGGCCGCGCAGGTCCGGTAGTACTGGGGATTGCCGACCAGGGCCTTGAGCACATCCTCCTGGCTGACCGCCGCGATGGCGGCCTGGCGGATCAGCTTGTTGTCAAACGGCGGATGGAGGTGGTTCATGCGGAAGTAGGTCCAGGCACCCAGCTTGTCCAGCACCTTGACCTGCAGGCCCGGCTGGCCCTCGACCATGGGCAGCAGGTCGAACGGCACCTGCTGCATATAGTCCACCTCGCCGTTCTGCAAGGCATTGACCGCCGTCATCTGGTCGGGCATGGCGACCCATTCGACCCGGTCGACGTTGACCACCTTGCCGCCGGCCGTCCAGCTGGGCGGCTCGGCGCGCGGGACATAGTCCTTGTTCTTTTCGTAGACCACCTTCAGGCCAGCCTTGAACTCGCTGGGGACGAACTTGAAAGGGCCCGAGCCGATGAACTCCTTGATGGGCTGGGCGCTGGGCGTCTCGGCGATGCGCTTGGGCATCATGAAGGCCGGGCGCGAGCTGAGCTTGGCCAGGCCTTCGAGCAACAGCGTGGTCGGCTGCTTGAGCACCACGCGGAACTGGCGCGCATCGACGGGCTCGATGCCCTGGACCATGGTCATGAGCACCTGGCCGGTCGCGTCCACCTCGGCCCAGCGCTTGATGGAGGCGATGCAGTCCTCGGCCGTGACGGCCTGGCCGTCATGCCACTTCAGGCCTTCGCGCAGCGTGAAGGTGTAGACCTTGCCGTCTTCGCTGGCCGTCCAACTGGCCATCTGCGGCTGGATCTTGAAGTGCTCGTCCGTGCCCAGCAGCGTGTCGTAGATCATGTAGCCGTGGTCGCGCGTCAGGAAGGCCGTGGTCATGACGGGATCCAGCACGCGCAGGCCGGACTGCATGACCACGGACACCGTCTGCGCCGCGGCGCCGGCCGACAGGGCGGCCGACAAGGCCGCGCCCAGCAGCATCTGCCTGGCGCCACGGCGCAGGCTGTGCATCAACATCATGGCATTTCCCCTTTTGACTGGCCGGCGGCGCGGCCTTTTCCGGATGTCGGGCGCGCGGCTTCCAGCGCGCTCAACGGTTGTGATCGCAGCGGCTCGGGCAAGCCCTGCACCATGTCCTGCAGCGCCGCGTACAAGCGGCGCCAGCCTTCATTGCTGCGCAAGGGCACGCCCAGAAAATGGCTTTCCGTCTTGGAGCGCAGCATCAGATACAGTACGCCAGCCAGCATGATGCTGACCTGGGCCGGGACGTCGGCCTCCTCGGTCAGCCCGTCGACGCGGTCGATGAAGGCGCGCGCGGTCCGTTCGCGGCGCTCGGCCAGGCGCGCCGTGACCTCGTTGCGTTCGACCAGTTCCCAGCGGCGGATCTCGCGCAGCGTCTCGTTGCCGGCCAGCGCCTCGATCTGGGCGCGCAGCATGGCGAGGATGAGTTCGGCCGGCGCACGGGCGCTGGATTCGCTGTCGGCCAGCAGCCCGGCATGTCCGGTCCAATAATCCTGCTCCTTCATCCACGTCATCAGCAGGCCGGGCAAGCCATCGAAATAGCGGTAGATCAGCTCCTTGCTGACGCCCGCGCGTTTGGCGATGGCGTTGACGCCGACCCCGGCCATGCCGCTGTCGCGGATCTGGTCTTCGAGGGCCTGCAGGATCTGCTTTTCGGTCTGCTCACGCCGCGACATCCCGCCCCCGCATCAAAAGATGCCCGCCGCCGGGCGCGGGGTGCACGGTGCCGGCGCGCAGATCGGCATAGAGTTCGGTCTGGGCGCGTCCGACCCAGCGCCCGTCGCGCCAGACGCCGGCGCCGAGATAGACGGCGGTGCCGGGCCGGTTCAGGGTGCACAGGCGCGGATCGGCGCTCTCCAGGGCCAGGATGCGGCCTTGCGCGTCGATATGCACCCGGTCGGCCGGGCCGCCCTGGATGGCCACGGGCGCATCCAGCGTCAACAAGTGCAGCGCGCCGGCGCGGCCCGTCAGGCGGGCCCAGGCCAGCTCGGCGAGATCGGGCGCCAGCGGCGCGCGCGTATAGATGCTGTTGTGCAACAGGCCCAGGCTGGCTTCGTGGGTCCGGCGGCGCAGCTCGCCCAGGTCGTCGCGGCGCGTGACGCGCACGCTATTGCCCATGCCCAGGCGTCCGCGGCTGTCCAGGGCGATGAGGCCGGCATCCCACTCGGCATGCGCGGCCAACACCTCGTCGACGGCCTGCTGCGGCGCCTGGCCCTGCGCCATGCGCCCCAAGACCGCCTGGTTCAGCGCCACGCCGTCGGCGCCCGGCTGGTTGGGCAGGCGATGGCCGGTGACCAGCCCCAGGCCGGCCTCGCCGGCCAGGAACTGGACCAGCGGTTCGGGGCGGTCGGGGCCGCTGGAGATGGCCGCCGCCAGGCGGGCGGATTGCCAGTCCGGCGGCAGGTCCAGGGCGGTAATGCCGCCGCGTTGCGTCTCGCGGTAGTGGAGCGCGCCCCCCGCATCCACGACGGCCAGCACGGCGAAGCCGCCGATGGCGCCCCGCCCCAGCAGCTCGGCCCCCAGCACGGCGTCGCGCACCGCCCAGGCGGCCCGTTCGCCGCTTGCCGCCACGCCTATCGTCATATCGCCTCCGCAATGTGACCATGTGGTCACACGCCGATGCTAGAGCGCCGCCGGCCGCAGGGAGAACTAGTGAAAACCCGGCAAGGGAGAAAAGACAGGCCAGGCACGATCGTCATCGTGCCTGGCCATATCGCGCGGCGTCGGCATCAGAAGCGGTAGCGCAGGCCGCCGTTGAAGAGCCAGCCGCTCACGCCGGAGCCGCCCAGGGCCTCCATGCGGGCGACTTCACCGTAAAGCGAGAGCATTTCGCTGACAGTGCCGGTCACGCCCACCGAGTAGCGCATGGCGTCGCCGTACTGGCCGGTGCGGAAGGTGGCATCGCCGACGTCGACGCTGGAGGCGCCGTTGAAGGCGTGCAGCACGTGCACGCCGGCATACGGCGTGATGCGCCCGTTGGCAAGATCCACCGGGCGCGTCAGGCGCGCGCCCAGGCGGGCCATGCCCTGGGTTTGCGAACCGATGTCCACGTCCAGGCCGTCCGCGTCCTGCTTGCGGTCAAAGCGCAGGTGTTGCGCGATCACCTGGACCTGGGGCTCGAGGTTCATGCCGTAGCCGATGTCAAAGGGGTAGCCCGCTTCGACCGAGGCCGCATAACTATTGCCCTTGAGGTCCATGACCTTGCCGCGCGCGTCGGTGCGCACGTCGCCGTTGAACCAGCCCAGCGAGAGGATGCCGTCCACATACCAGCCGGCATTGCTCAGATAGGTGGCATAACCCGAGAGGCGGTAGGTGTCGGCCTTGCTGCGGCTGGCGCCGTCGGCGGCGTCGGGCCGGTAGTTCAGGCGGCCGATGGAACCGGCCGCGCCGAAGCGCCATACGCCGTTGTCCGAAGCCTGCTTGAACAGATTACCGCCCAGCTGCACGGCGCCGTAGTCGCCGCTGGCGTCATAGCCATAGGCGCGAAAGCCGCGGTTGGACCGGTAGCCGAAGTCGCCGCCATAGGCGCGGAAGAAGGCCTCGCCCTTGCCGTTGTCCAGCCCCATGGCGCGGTCATCGCGGATTTCGCCCAGGCGGCGATGCAGGGAGTCCAGGTCCGCATAGGTGGCGTATTGCAGCGCGATGGGCGCGGTCAGATAGGAAGCGACCTGCGGCACCACTTGCGGACGCACATCCGGCTGGGTGGGGTCGGGCGTGACCGGGCCGTCCGGGCTGACATAGGCGCTTTGCAGGCGATAGTCCCAATAGCCGCCGGCATTGCCGACCAGGGATTGGGCCGGGTCGGCCGCACCCAGTTCGGCGTCCGGGCCGTAGCTGAAGAGACGATAGGTATAGGGCGCTTCCGGGGCGTTGACGTAGCCGCCCTTGAGCGTGAAGGCGTTGCTCGTGGAAGCCCCGCCGACCTGCACCAGCGAAATGCCCTCATGGCTGAGATGGCTGCCATCGGGCGAGGTCAGCCCGCCGGGGCTGCCGGAAATGCCGTTGACGTGGACCTGGGTGGTGCCGCTGGCGTCGCCCGCGATCAACAGACGGTCGGTGTGCTGATTCGTCAGTTCGCCGCCGCTGTTCAGATAGGTGTTGACGGCGACGATGCCGTCGGCGCCGCTGTAGTTGCCCCGCACATTGAGCTGGCGATAGGCCGTCGCATCGGTGGGCCGCGAGACCACGTCGCCGGCGGCCTGCAGATCAATCAGGCTGTTGGCGTTGCTCAGCCCGTCCACGGTGGAGTCCTGCGTGACGTTCCAGCGGCTGGCGTCGTTCAGGTTGACATTGACCGTGCTGCCGCTGGCCGCGCCGATGCGGCCGGTGATGAGCGAGCCGCTGGCGTTGACCGTGCCGGTCCCCGGGCCCGCGGCATCCGCGCCCACCCAGACGGCGGCCGGGCCGCCGGTGACCGACGAGTCCGCCAGGTTGAGCACGCCATGGCCGCCGTAGAAATAGACGCCTTCGGATTTCTGGGCGTTGACGGTGCTGCGCGTCAGGTCCACGGTATTGGGCGTGGCTTGGGCGCCGCCATAGATGAACAGGGCGCGCGAGCCCGTGCCTTCGGTCTGCAGCGAAGCGCCATCGGCCGAGAAGCTGCCTTCCTTGAGCACCCCGACCGCGTTGGCATTGGCGCCGGTGGTATGCACCAGCGTGCCCTTGCCGTCATGCGTGCCCAAGGTCACGCTGCCGCCTTGCACCAGCAGGGCGCGCGAGCCATCCTTGGTGCTTTCCACCAGGCTGCCGTTCAGGGCGGTCTGGCCGCCCGTGGTCCAGACGGGGATGGCATTGGCGCCATCGGCCGTGACGGCCGTGCCGTTGAGGGTCACATCGCCGCCGGACACCCACACCGTCTGCGTGCTGTCCTTGGTCGTGCGAATCGACGCATCGGTCAGGTCGACCCAGCTCGTATTGCCGGAGACCACCAGGCCGCGCGACCCTTCGGCCAGGATGCTCACGCGCGAGCCGTCGAACTTGCCGCCGCTGATGGCGACCGCATAGGCGTCGCCCGTGGTGTGCACCGAACTATTGTTGGCCGTGAAATGGGTGCCCTGGTAGGCGTGCACCCCGTTGGACTGGTAGCCGCTGGTGGTGATCGAACCATTGTTCAGCGTGACATGCGTGTCCTTGCTGGCATCGCCCGAGGCGAGATAGACGCCCTGGGATTGGGAGCCCGACGTGCTGATCGCGGTGTGGTCCAGCGTGATTTCGGTGCCGCCCCAGGCGGTCACGCCGCGCGAGCGGTCGCCGCTCGTGGTCAGGGTGGCGTTGTGCAGGCCGACCGTGGCCAGCTTGCCGTAGGAGCGCAGCGCGTCGGAGGCGCTGCCTTGCGTGGTGACGAACACATCGGTGCCGTCGAATTCCGAACGCCCGCTTTCGCCCACGGTGTAGATGCCGCGCGAGTTGATGCTGTCGTCGTTATCGTCGGTGACGACATTGATGTAGGTGCCGCCGCCGTTGACCGTGATCTTGCCCGCGCCGACGAACAGACCGTCGGAGGCATGGCCATGCACATTGATGTGGATGGCGCCCTCATTAGCCTTGAGCGTGGCTTCGGCGCCGGACAGGACTTGCACGCCCGTGCCGCTGTAGTGTTCCGGATAAGGCTCTTGCGGCGTGATGGTGGTGCCGCCTTCGATGATGACGCTATTGCCCGCGCCCTGCACCTTGATGGGCTGGTTGATCGTGCCCGGCCCATAGACCTGCTGGGCCTGCAAGGGCAGGCTGAAAGCCATCGCCAAGGCCACCACCAGGGGGGCGATGCGCCACTGGGCGCGACTGTTGTTGCGGCGGGTCGATCGACCAGGCCGGGACAGACTCCTTACGTTTTTCATGACCACTCCCGTCTCGTTAAAACCGTGCTGACGGAGGGCATAGAGGGCTGTCGTGAAGCTTGCTGCGTCCAGGATGTCGCGCCAACAACTTCATGGTGAGCGCGTTCATACCTAGTGAAAACCCTAGAGATTTGACCCTTTTCAATGCTTGACCATTGAGGGTGCGAATCGTTGCCCGGCACGCACATTCGCCTATTGACGGACTGCCGGACAGCCGTTATGGCGGAATCGTTTTCGCCGTGATACCGGAAAAAAACTCCGGTCTGAATCACGGGGCCGGCCACCCGGCTTGCCCGGCGGGCGCCCCAGAGACCCCGGATCAAATTGCTTTTTAACAATTACAAATGCAATAATCTCCGGCATGGATGCCGCCTCTCTCGCCCCCGCCACCCTGGCCGTCGGTAGCGACCGCTACCTCATCGTCGACCTGCCCGCCCTGGCCTCGCCGCGCCTGCCCGTGGTGCTGCGCCTGCTGCTGGAAAACGTGGCGCGCCACATGCGCGGGGCGGAGCGCGAGGCGGCGATCGCCGCCCTGCACGGCTGGCTGGAGACAGGCAGCAGCCCGGCCGAGATCGCCTTCCAGCCGGGCCGCGTGCTGATGCATGACACCACCAGCACGCCGGCGCTGGTCGATATCGCCGCCATGCGCGACGCGCTGGCCGAAGCCGGCGCCGACCCCGCGCGGCTCAATCCCGTGCTGCCGGTGGATGTCTCGGTCGATCATTCGCTGGCCGTGCAAGCCTACGCCCGGCCCGATGCCGCGCGCCTGAACATCGGCCACGAGATCCGCCGCAATGGCGAGCGCTACCGTTTCCTGCGCTGGGCCCAGTCGGCCCTGTGCGGCGTGCGCATCCATCCGCCGGGCACCGGCATCATGCACACCATCAACCTGGAACAGCTGGCCACGCTGGTGCATGCCGAAACACGCGAGGGCCGGCGCTGGGCCGTGCCCGACATGATGCTGGGCACCGACAGCCACACGCCCATGATCAATGGCATCGGCGTGCTGGGCTGGGGCGTGGGCGGCCTGGAGGCCCAGACCGTGATGTTCGGCATGCCTACCCTGCTGCGCATCCCCGATGTCATCGGCGTGGAGCTGACCGGCGCCCTGCCGCCCGGCGTGCTGGCCACCGACCTGGCGCTGGCGGTCACCGAGCGCCTGCGCGCCCTTGGCGTGTCGGGCGAGTTCGTCGAGTTCTTCGGCCCGGGCGTGGCCGCCCTGCCGGCCGGCGCCCGCGCGGTCGTGGCCAATATGGCGCCCGAGTACGGCGCGACCACGGCCTATTTCCCGCCCGACGAGGCGGCGCTGGACTATCTGCGCCAGACCGGCCGCGACGAGGCCGGCCTGGCCTTGGCACGGGCCTATCTGCAGCGCAACGGCCTGTGGTTCGATCCCCAGGCGCGCCCGCGCTATACGCGCACGCTGGCCATCGCCCTGGACCGCCTGGGCGCGAGCGCGGCCGGCCCGCGCCGCCCGCAGGACAGGCGTGCGCTGGCCGAGGTGCCGGCGACGCTGCCGCCCTTGGCGAGCGGCGCGCAGGGGCTGCCCGCCTATCCCGTGGCCATCGCCGCGATCACCAGCTGCACCAACACCAGCGATCCGGCGCTCCTGATGGCCGCCGGACTCCTGGCGCGCAAGGCGCGCGCGCGCGGCCTGCGCGCCGCCCCCTGGACCAAGACCTCGCTGGCGCCTGGCTCGCCCGCGGCATACAGCTATCTGCGCCGCGCCGGCCTGCTGGACGACCTGGGCGCCGTGGGCTTTGACATCGTGGGATTCGGCTGCAGCACCTGCATCGGCAATTCCGGTCCCCTGCCCGCCGTGATCGACGCCGGCGCGCGCGCCGGCGCCATCAAGCCGGTCGCCATCCTGTCGGGCAACCGTAACTTCCCGGGCCGTGTCCATCCGGATCTGGAGCTGGGCTTTCTGGTGTCGCCGCCCATGGTGATCGCCTATGCCCTGGCTGGCGACGCGCGCCGCGATCTGGTGCATGGCCCGGTCGCCCATGACGCGCAAGGCCGTCCCGTGATGCTGGCCGAGCTATGGCCGCATGAAGAGGAGATCCAGGCCTGTCTGCGGGCCGGCCTGGCGCGCGAGGACTTCGCGCGCGATTTCCGCCAGGCCCAGGCCAATCCCGCCTGGCATGCCCTGCCCGCGCCCGAGGGCGCCCGCTTTGCCTGGGACCCGGCCTCCACCATGCTGCGCCGCCCGCCCTTCGCCACCCGCGACGCCGGCAGCTTGCTGGGCCGCTATACCGCCTACCCGCTGCTGGTGCTGGGCGACGACGTCACGACCGACCATATCTCGCCGGCCAGCGCCATTCCGCCCGACAGCCTGGTGGCCGACTTCCTGGTGGCACGCGGCGAAGACCGCGGCGACCTGAATGTCTTCGCCTCGCGGCGCGGCAACTGGGAAGTCATGCTGCGGGCGGCATTTCACAGCCGCACGCTGCGCAACCAGCTGGCCGAGCAGGCACCGGTGGCCCATACCCTGCATATACCCAGCGGCCGGATCATGCCGATCTGGGAAGCCGCCGCCCGCTACCAGGACGATGGCCATAGCGTGGTGCTGGTGGCCGGCCAGCGGTATGGCACGGGCTCGTCGCGCGACTGGGCGGCCAAGGGCCAGCGGCTGCTGGGCATACGCGCCGTGCTGGCCGCCAGCTTCGAGCGCATCCACCGCTCCAACCTTATCGGCATGGGCATCCTGCCCTTGCGCCTGCCGCCGCAGTGGCCGGGCCTGGCCGCGGGCGACCGCATCGACATCGACGCGGCCGACATCGCCCCGCGCGCGGCCGTGCCGGTGCGCCTGCGCCATGCCGGCGGCGGCACGACCGCGTTCATGGCGCAGGCGGCCGTGGAAACCCAGCTGGAGTGCCAGCTGCTGCGTGCCGGCGGCGTGATACCGGACATTCTGGCGCGGCACCTGGACGGGTGAACCGGGAGGCGCCCCGGCCCGGCCCACGGCCGGCTCGCCGGTGTCCGGGTTAAAGTGAGACGCATGAAACCGCACACCGCCCTTGCCGCGCAGATCATCCAGCTGATCCAGACCGAAGGCCTGGCCCCGGGTTCGCATCTGCCGGCGCAATGGCTGGCCGACCGGCTGCGGGTCTCGCGCACACCGGTCAACCAGGCCTTGCGCGGACTGGCCGGCCAAGGCCTGCTGGACCGGCAGCCCAACCGCGGCTATTTCGTCGCCGAGCCTGCCGGGCGGGCCGACGCCTCGCCACCGCCAGAGCCGGGCGACCAAGCCTATTTCCGCATCGCCGACGATCTGCTGAGCGGCGAACTGCCCGAGGCCGTGACCGAGGCCCAGCTGCGCCAGCGCTACCAGCTGACGGTGGCGCAGCTCAATGCCGTGCTGGACCGCATCGCGGCCGAAGGCTGGATCACGCGCCGCCCCGGCTATGGCTGGGAGTTCTCGTCCATGATGCGCACGCCCGACGCCTTGCTGCAGTCGTACCGCCTGCGCCTGGCGCTGGAGCCGGCCGCCCTGCTCGAACCTGGCTATCGGCTGGATCCCGCCGTGCTGGCCCGTTGCCGCCAGGCCGAGCTGCAGCTGCTGCGAGGCGGCATCGAGACCGCCAGCGCCGACCAGCTGCATGCGCGCGGCGTGCATTTCCACGAATCACTGGTCGAGGCCTCGCACAACGCCTTCTTCGTCGATGCCATCCGCCGCGTGAACCGGGTGCGCCGCCTGCTGTCATACCGCTCCATGCGCGACCGCAAGCGCTATCGCGAGCACTGCGCGCAGCATCTGCATATTCTCGACCTGATCGAAGCCCAGCATCTGGCCGCGGCCTCCCAAGCCCTGCGCGAGCACTTGCAGCACACGCTGCGCAGCATCGAAGCGATCACGCCTCTCCTGCACGCCTGACCCCGGAAACCCGCCCCCATGTTCAATGACGTTCTCGACCTGATCAAACTGACCGGCCTGGGCCTGACGCTGATGCTGCCGCTGGCCAATCCCCTGACGTCCATGACCCTGCTGCTGTCGCTGGGCCAGCAGATCCCCTACCGCGAGCGCCAGAAGCAAATCAGCCAGGCAGCCTGCTATGTCGTGGGCATCATGCTGGTGACCTATTACGCCGGCGCCTGGATCATGAGCACCTTCGGCATCTCCATCCCGGGGCTGCGCATCGCCGGCGGCCTGATCGTGGCGGCCATCGGCTTCAGCATGCTTTTCCCCAAGAGCACGGTGGATGACATCCCGGAAGCCGACAAGGCCGCCGACGCCCTCCCGCAGCGCGCCGCGCCCAACATCGCCTTCGTGCCGCTGGCCATGCCCGGCACGGCCGGCCCCGGCACCATCGCCATGATCGTCAGCGCCACCTCCACCCTGGACCCGGCCGACAACTATGCCCACTGGGTGATCAGCGTGACGCCGCTCATCGTCTTCCTCTTGCTGGGCCTGCTATTCTGGATCTGCCTGCGTTCGGCCGGCCGCATCGTGAAACTCATCGGCCATGATGGCGTGGAAGCCATCTCCCGCGTCATGGGCTTTCTGCTGGTCTGCATGGGCGTGCAGTTCGTCATCAACGGCGTGCTGGAAATCATCACCACCTATCTGGCGAGCGCCCCTCACGCCGCCGCGCCGCGCTAGGGGTGGCCGGCCGCCGGGCGCGGCCGGGCCAGCCAGGAGCTGCCCGGCCGCAGGTGGGCCGCGGCCTCGGCCTGGAGCAGCTCCTGCGCCTGCGCGGCGTCGATGAGCCGCGCATCGCAGTCGGCCAGCGCCGGGTGCAGGCCGTTGAGCAGGTATTGGCGCCTGCCCAGGCCGCTGTCGACGGCCAGCAGCAGCGAGGCCGTCTCGTCATACCAGCGTTGGATGGCGGCCTGCATGGCCACGGCCTTGCCGGGCGGGCATTCCTGCACCGAGCGCGGCGCGCGCAGGCGCAGCAGACGATAGCCGCGCGGCAGCGCATCCGGGTGCGACACCTCGGCCAGGGCCAGGCGCGCGCACAGCGCGCCCAGCGGGGTGGGATCCAGCACGATGATGCGGTCGCCCGCGCTGATCCAGCGTCCGCCGCTGGACCACCCGCGCAGATCGGTTTCATTGCTCAGGCGCCACAGGGTGATCATGCCAGGCCTCCTTCCTCGATCTGCATCAGCCAGCGTTCGATGTTGCGGTATTCGCGCGCGCGCAGCGCGCAGGCCAGGGGCGTCGCCCCGCGCAGGCGCATCTTGGGTTCGCACATCCAGCGCCAGGCCAGCGCCTGGCTGCCGAAAACCACTTCCGCCAGGCAGGCGACATGCACCAGGCGGCGCAGTTCCGCCTCGCTGGCGGCCCGGCAGACAGCCTGGACGGCCCGCGCATCCGCCGCGTCGGCCTGCGCCAGCGGCCAGGGCGGCTGTCCCGGGGCCGGCGGCTCGGCCGCCTCGCGCAGGCGGGCCCGATGCAGGCGCCGCGCATCGCGGCGCGCCTCATTGTCCGGCGCCGATCGCCGCACTGAGTGCCTTGCCATCGATGCTGACGGTCCCGGCATTGAGCAATCCCTCCAGATAGGCCTGCGCCGCCTGTTCCTGGCGGCCGGCGCGCAAGGCCGCCCGCAATTGGGGCTTGACCTGTTCGTAATCGGCCACGCGGGCCTCGCGCAGCTCGGTCAGCTTGAGCAAATGAAACCCGCCCGGCAGCTGGACAGGGGCGCTGACCTCGCCAGGCTTGAGCTTGGCGACCACTGCCCGCAATTCCGGCACCAGCTGGGCCAGGGTCGCGAACCCGTTGTCGCCGCCCTGGGCGGCGCTGGCCGGGTCTTGCGAATACTCGCGCGCCAGCGCGGCGAAGTCGCCACGGGCGGCGCGGCGCGCCAGGTCCTGGATCTGCCGGGAGGCGGCGGCCACTTTGTCCGGCTCGCCAAAGGGCGCGGCAATGAAAATCTGGCTGATGCGATAGCCGGCCGGCTGCGTCAGGCGCTCGCGGGCCTGTTCGTAGGCCGCGCGCAGCTCGTCTTCGCCGGGATAGCTCTGCGGCGGCTCGCTGACCGAATCGAGATAGCTGCGCAGCACTACCTGTTCCTGCGCGGCCTGCATGGCGCGCTTGATCTCTTCCTTGTCGGTCCAGCCCTGGGCGCGGGCCTGGGCCACCAGCGCCTTGTCGGCCAGGCCGCCGCGGATGAGGCGGTCCAGGGCGGCGCGGTCGGCCTTCAGGTTGTCACGCTGCGGCTGCGGCAAGGCGGCCAGCCATTGCGCCAGTTCCTGGGCGCCGATGGATACGGCCCCCAGCGTGGCGACCGGCGTGTCGGCCGGCCCGGCGGGGGGCACGGCCGCCGCCGGGTTTTCCGTCTTGGCCGGCTCGGCCTGCGCCGGCTTGTCCGGCCCGCAGCCGGCCAGCGCCAAGCCCAGGCCGGCGGCCAGGGCGGTGTGCAAGAAGGACCGGGCGATCATGCGGCCACCGACTCGCCGGCGGCTTGGCCCGCCTCGGCCTGTTCGGCGAAGTTGCGCAGGAACATGACCAGCTCCTGCAGCAGACGGTCCCATAGTTCGGTCGTGGCGCGCAGGTGGTCTTCGCTCACCCCGCCTGCGAGGATGACGTCCATTTCCATGACCAGGAAGTCCGCCTGCAGTGCCAGGCGGGCAAAGCGCTTGCTGGTGTTCCAGCTTTCGACGAGGCCGGCCGGCAGGCGGGTCTGCACGCGCAGCACGCAGCTCAGGGTGTAGTCGACGTACTCGCCCGTGTCCGCCGCGGCGTTGCCCAGGCGAACCGCGAAACCGATACCCTGCGCGGCGCTGAGCAGCTGCGCCTGGCCGGCCTGTTCGGACAGCGTCACGCGATACCCCATGTCTTGCAGCAGACCCTGCAAGCGGACAGCATCGATGGCCTGGAGAAGAGAAGCTTGGTTCATGATGTTTCCCATAAAAACACTAAGATCGGCGCGGCCGGCCCTATCTGGCCGGGCCCGCTTGGTACCTGCCGTCGTACAGTTTGTCGCCCAGGGCCTGGGCGCCCTCGTCAAAGGCCACCCGGGCCTGCTGCGAGAAGGGCTGGCGCAAGGCCAGGAGGTCGCCGGTGCTGAAGGACTCATAGGCGGAAAGAATCTCCTTGCCGGCCGCGTAGAGCGCCTCATTGCGGCCGACGCAGGCCTTGAGCTGGCTGTCGCGCTCGGCCAGCGAGCGCGTGGCGGCCTGGCCTTCGGCGCGCGCCAGGGCCAGGAGCTCGTCATAGGCGGCGCGCTGCTTGCCGGCCTGCGCGTGGGCCGCGGCCAGGCGGGCCTCGGCCGAGGCCTGGCGTTCGGCCAACGCCCCTTGCGCGCGCCGGGTATCTTCCAGCAGCGCGCCCAGGCGCTGCACCTCTTTCTGCGCGGTGTCGCGTTGCGCCTCGGCGGCGGCGCGCGCCGCATTGGCCTGCGCCTGCTGGCTCTGCAATTGCTGCAATTGCTGCGTGGTGGTGCGCAGCTGGGCGCGCAGCCGCTCCTCCATGGACTGGGCCGAGGCCGGCGCGGCCAGCCCGGCGATCAAGACCAGCATGGCCGCGCGCATGGGATGGGACGTGATCTTCATGCTAGAACCTGGCGTTGAGCTCGAACTGCAACACGTCGATGGACAGCGGCGGCCCATAGACTTCCTTGGAACTGATCCAGCGCATCTGCGCGAAGACGTTCTTGTCGATGGCATAGCCCGCGCCGAGGTAATAGCCGCGGGCATTGGTGCCGCCGAGATGGAAAGTCGGATCGTTGTAGGCGTCCGGCATGGCGTCGGGCTGGATGTATTTGTAGCCCACGAAAGCCATCCAATCGCCCTTGTCGTTCAGGCCGAAGCCATTGCCCAGCGTGGCCTGCAGCATCCAGGCGTTGGGGCCGCTCTGGATGCCGGTGGCGCGCGGATTGGCCGGGTCGGTGCTGTCGTAGCCGACATTGGACGCGATATTGTTCAGGCCGCCGGCGCGATCCTCCATCTTGCCGCGCTTGTAGGCCAGGTTGCGCACATAATTGCCCGCCAGGCGCAGCCCCAGGCCATTGAAGACACGGGTGTCGTATTGCAGGTTCAGGTCGAGCAGGTTGAACTGGGACGCCAGGCCCAGGTACTGGTATTCGGATACGCCGGCGATGCCGCTGGGCACGATGTCGCGCAGCAAGAAGAGCGTGTTCCCCTTTTGCATGAAGGACGGCCGCGACCAGTCGGTGCTGCACACATCCGACTTGGAATAGACCACGCAGGGCGAAGAACGCTGGCCGGCGATATTGTCGAAGTGATAGTAGGCCAGGGCGCCGCGCAGGCGGTTGCTCTCGTCGATGCGCCAATCCGCGCCCACCTGGGCGCCCAACAGCCACTTGTTCTCGCTCTTGCCTTCGCCCTGGTAATAGGTGCCGCCGTTCTTGGCGTAGTCGAGCACGAACGCGCCCAGCGTGCCGAACAGCGTGACGGGCTTGCCCTCCAGCGGCTTTTTGAATACGGCGGACAGGCCATCGAAATTGAGGTCGCTGGAATACAGCAGGTCGGTGGACACGAAGGGGTTGGCGGCCCGGCCGGCCGTGGCCGTCATCCAGTCGGCGGCGCGCCAGCTCAGATAGGCCTGGTCCAGCCAGAGATTCTTCTTGCCCATGTCATTGCCCAGCGTGTCGGACGTGGAGACGGGGCTGTCGTCCGTGCCACTGGCCAGGCGGATACCGGCGATCCAGTCCTCGCTCAGTTGCGCCTTGATGCCCAGCCGGGCGCGGATGCGCCACAGGTTGCGGCGGTCTTCGCGGGTATTGAGATAGCGGCGGTCGCCGTCCTGGGGCTGGAAAGTGCCATCGGCGGCATAGGTCCCCATGAGGAAGGGGCCGCTGGCGTTCATGCGGGCCAGGTCCAGGATCTCATTGCTATTGCGGCTGTCATAGAAGCGCGATTCATTGCGCACGCGCATATCGCCGTCGATGGTGATGCGCGAGACCCAGTCCGGGAACGTATTCGGCTGGGCCCAGTTCTCGGCCTTGGCCTGGGCCACGACCTCCTGCTTGACCTCCTCGCGGATCTCCGCGCGCACCGAGGCGGGAATATAAGGAACGCGGACATCGCCGGCCTGGGCCTGGGAAGCGCCGGCCGTCGTCCGCGCCGCCTGGGCCTCGGCCTCGGCCTGCTTGAGCAGCGCATCGGCCTGGTCCGGCTTGAGCACGCCTTGCTGCACCAGCAGGCGGATGAGATTGACGGTGGCGTTGTCCGAAGGGGCCTGGGCGGCCGCCGGTCCCGCCGCGAGGGCCAGCGCCAGCGCCAGGGCCGTGCGCGTGTGTACGAACGTCATGGACTTCAACTCCAATAGGATGCAATGAGGGGAGATCACGATGGGCGCCGTCCGCTGAGCGAGGCGCGGATGGGCATGGGCAAGGTGGCGGGCGGACGCTCGTCGACCGCGGGCACGGCGCGCAATGCGGCCAGCACCTTGGCGTCGATCTCGGCGTCGCCGCTGGAACGCTCCACCTCGACCCGCGATACCTGCCCTTGCGGTGTCAGCCAGATGCGCACCTGCATGCGGAACGCCAGTTGGCGCGTGCTGTCGTTCTCGCGCAGGATCTTGCCCAACACATAGGACATGTATTGGCCATAGGTGGCATTGCCCCCGCGTCCGCCGCCGGAGCCCGACATGCCGCCGCCCTGCCCCGCGCCGATGTTGAACGCATCGCTGCCGGCCTGCGCCTGGCCATCGATCTGCATGGGATTGGCCACATCGTTGGCCGGCGTGGGCGGAGCCTCTTCGGCCGGCTTGGGCGGCTCGGCGGGCACGGGATCGGGCTCGACGAGCTTCTCTTCTTCCTTGGGCGGTTCGGGCTCGGGCGGCTTTTCCGGCTCGGGCGGCGGGGGCGGCGGTGGCGGCAAGGGGATGATGGCCGCCACCTTGGGCGCTTCGCGCCGCACCCCGGCCATGTCATGGGCCCATTGCCACAGGAAATAGCCCAGCAGCGCGGCCAGCGCCACGCCCGCTCCCCCGCGCAAGATGCGCTTGAGGCGGAGCCCGCGGCTCGGATCGGGAAACTTGGACGACATGATGGATACGCCTCGCTCAGCCGGCCTTGCCCGTCACCAGGCCCACCTGCGAGAGCTCCAGGCGGCGCAGCAGGTCCAGCACCTCGACGACCTTCTGGTACTGCACCACGGCGTCGCCGCGCACGATCACGGGGACATCGGGATTGAGCGCTTTCTCGGTGCGCAGCCGGTCTTCCAGTTCGGGCAGCGTCACGGGATAGGCGTCCAGGAAGACCTGGCCCGCCTCGTTGATCGAAATGGCCTTGGTCTTGGGCTGCGACAGCGAGACCGAGGAGCTGGCCTTGGGCAGATTCACCTTGATGCCGGCGATCTGCGCCGTGGCCGTCAGGATGAACATGACCAGCACCACCATGAGCACGTCGACCAGCGGCGTGATGTTGATGCCGTCCACGGCCGCGCCGTCGTCATCGTCCAGATTGGAAACGGATGCCATTGCGCCTGCCCCTTCAAGCCGTGGCCGCCACGGCGCGGACCGGCTGGGCCCGCTCCTGGTAATCGGCCTGTCCGTGCACTTCGGCCAATCGGGCGACAAACTCGTCGACGAACACGCGCATGTCGGCGTTGATTTCCTTGTTGCGGCCGACCAGGCGGTTGTAGCCAAACAGCGCGGGAATGGCGACGAACAGGCCGGCGGCCGTGGCCAGCAGCGCGGCCGCCATGCCGGGCGCGATGGCGTTGATATTGACGTCGCCCGCCATGGCCGTGCCCAGGAAGACCACCATGATGCCCAACACCGTGCCCAGCAGGCCGATGTAGGGACCGCCGGCGATGGCGTTGGACAGCGCGCCCAGGCGCGCGCCCAACAACTGCTGTTCCTTGGTGCGCGCGGCGTCCATGGACACGCGGATGGCTTCGATGGTGGCCGCCGAGACCGTGCGGGTGTCGGCGCCCTGCTCGCGGCGCACGCGCAGCTCGTTGACGGCCACGCAGTACAGGCGCCAGAGCGAGGCATCGCCCAGGCGCTGGCCGGCCTGCTCGTCCCCGGCCAGCATTTCCAGCTCCTTGCCCACGCGCGAGAAAGCCTCGCGAAAGCGGGCATTTCCCGCTTCGATGCGGCTGGCGCGGCGGCTCTTGCCTATCATGATGATCCAGGACTGCACCATCATCACAAAGAGCACGGCCAGCACGATCCAGGCGTCCAGCGGCACGGCATTGAGCAGATAGCCCAGGCCGCCGAAGCCGAAGCCCGACTGCTCCTCATCGGGGCCATAGGCGACCAGGCGCGATTCGGCGCCTTGCGCCGTGGCATCGGCCAGGATAAGCGCGGCCGGACGGGCGATCTTGGACAGACGCACCTCGTCGATGGCGCCGACAAAGGGCTGGAACAGCGGCGCGGGCGTCGCGGCTTCGGCGGCCGGCGTGTCGCCGGCGGCCTGGCCGGGCACGTCGCCGCCGAGGGCGCTGACCGTGGCCAGCGGCGGCAGGCTCACGGCCAGGCTGGCCGACGCACGGCCATTGACGTAGAGCACCACCTGGGAGCCGTCAGCCGTCAGGGCCAGATGCTGCCAGGCGCCCGGCGCCAGGGGCTGGCCCGGCGCGCTGCGCTGGCCATTGACGTCCACGAAGGGCACGCCGTTGGCCAGGCCCAGCAAAAGCGCATTGCCGGCGTCGCGGCGCGCGTAGATCAATTGATCGCCGGCGGGCTGGTCGGCGCGGATCCAGGCGCTGAAGGAGAAGGCGCCGGCGGCGGGCAAGGCGAGCGAAGGCGCAGCCGGCAGCATCAGGGGCGCGCCGCCGGCAAACTGCGCGGCGCGGCCGATCACGCCGTCGACCAGGCCGCCCAGCGGCGTCTGCGCGTGGTTGCTGTAGGCGGTGCTGTCGCGCGGCGGAGCCTCGGCCGCGCCATTGAAGTGGTAGACCAGGGTGTAGTTGGGATCGAAGCTCAATTGCCCATTGGCCGAGGACGGAGCCTTGGGATTGCCGTAGTACATCCAGAGGTCCTGGCGCTGGCCGGCGGCGACCTGCGGCACGTCCACCCAGATCAGGGCCATGCCCAGCAGCGGGTCAAAGCTCTCGATCTGGTGATTGAGCACCGTCTTGTCATCGGCGCTCACGAAGCGCAGGTCCGAGCCGTTCTCGGCCACCCCGTCGAAACTGAAGTTGCCCGTATGCAGGCGCACCAGCAGCGGCGTGCGGCCCGGGTTCTCATTGATGGCCGCGCCGGCCTGGGTCGTATCGACCGAGATCTGCTTGCGGTACTTCCAGTCGGCCTGCCACCACGCATGGGCGACGGCAGGAAGGGCGCTGACCAGCAGGGCCAGCAGCAAGGAGAAAAGGCGATGCATGGTGGAGTAGGTCCGGAATGAGGGTTAGAAACTGGCGCGCACGTTGAAATACAGGCGCGGGTCGTGTTTGCGGGTGTTCACGCCATCGACCAGGGGATAGCCCCAGTCCAGGCTGCCGGAGAGCCAGTCCAGCACCTGCAGGCGGGTGCCCAGGCCCACGCTGGCCAGGTCGAAGCGCGCGTCCTGTTCGGGCAGGGGCTCGCGCAGGCGCAGCCCGGCCCATTCGGCGAAGGCGTAGAAGCGCCATTCGTTGACCGCCGGGCCCAGCCAGCGGGCCAGCGAGGGCGTGCGCAACTCCAGCGAAGCGAGCAGGCCGTCGTCGGCCGAGCGCTCGGCGGCCAGGTAACCGCGTATGCTGGTCGCGCCGCTGGCGGAGAATTGTTCGTTGGAGACCAGGGCGCCCGAAGCCAGCTGGAAGGCCGCGCGGCCGAACAGCTGCCAGTCGCGCGGCAGGTTCTGCTGATGCGAGCCGTCGCCCTTGAGCACGGCGAAGCTGGGGCTGGCGCGATAGCGCTTGGCGTCGAACTGGTCGGCATTGCTGCCCAGGTCGAAGAAGCTGCGTGACGCGCCGGTCACGGTCAGGCCGAGCGAGCTCTGCGAATCGTCGGCATAGCGGTAGCCGCTGTAGCGCAGCGAAAGCGGCACATACTTGATCGGCACGGCGTCGCTGTCATTGCCGAACCGCAGCGCTTCGTCGAAATCCTTGTAGTCCAGGCCGAGGCTCAGGCTGTTGTGCCAGGCGCCCTGGCCGGGCAGCGTGTAGATGAGGCTGGCGCCCACCGCATAGCCCTTGCCCAGCACATTGGTGCCGCCGATGGTGGCCACATTGCTGTCGGAACGATAGCCCGCGACCTGCAAGGACCAGCGACCGCCCAGCGGCGCGCTGTAGGAGCCGGACCAGACTTTGGCGTTGTCCATCTCCTGCGGCGCCGTGAAGAAGGTCAGGGACACCGAATGGCCGCGCTGCCAGAGATTGTCGTAGCCCAGGGTGGCCGTGGCGCGCAGCTTGGTGGTATCGGCGCTGTAGTCGTTGTTCAGCCCCAGGCTGGCCGTCCAGGGGCTTCTGTCCTCGACCTTGAGATCCACATCCATGGTGCCCGGCACCCTGCCCTCGCGCACCAGCGGCATGACCTGCCGGCCCGGCGTCTCGTTGAGCGCGGCCAGCTCGGCCTGCGCCTGCGTGAAATCCGGCACCGCGCCTTCCTTCAGCGCGGGCACCTCATCGCGGATGGCCAGCGGCGAATAATGTTTGGCGCCCACCACGCGCACGCGCCCGACCTTGGTTTCCGATACCTGCAGCACGACCACGCCGCCCGTGACCTGCTGTTCGGGCAGGTCGACATAGACCGACTGGAAGCCGCGCTCGTGATAGACCGCCTGCAGGGCGTCGCGCGCGGCCTGGATGTCCTGCATGCCCCGGCCGGGGCCGAGATAGGGCGTGACCGCCTTCTCGATGGCCATGGCGTCGAGCACGGTATTGCCGCGCACGATGTACTCGTTGATATTGACCTTGCGGGCCTCGTGCTCTTGCGCCGCCGCGCCGCCAGCCAGGCCCAGCAATAGCAGCGCGCACAGCGCCAGGCGCGGCCGGGACTTGTCGAAATGCTGCATAGGAATGCGCTCAGTCCTCTGAGAATGCCCCGCGGGCGGGGCGTTGATGTCTGTCAGTTATCTGACGAAGCAGCGCTCGCCTTACCGTCCGATGTCACAAAAGATTCAAGAAAAAGCGGCGTGAACACGCGCCGGCCGCCCAAGGGCGGCGGCCTGCTCCCCGGTGCCGGGGGCAGGCCGCCGCGGCCCGGCCGCGCGCGAGCGCTATGGCAGCTGGACGCCTTGCGTGGCCGGCAGCGGCCCCGCGCCGATGACCTGGACAATGCCCTTGGGGTCATAGACGGAAGGACGGGCGCTGGCGGGCGCCTGGGGCAAGGGCATGGCCGGCGCGGCCGCGCCGCCTTCCCCAAAGCCCAGGATCTGCACGCTGAAGATCGAGGCCTGGTTCTGCTGGGCGGCTGCGCGGCCGCGCGCCACGGCCTCCTGGGCGGCGCTGGCCGCCGTGGCCGACGCGGCGCTGGCATTGGACAGCGCGCCCACGTTCACCGCCGCCATGACGGGGATGCCCTTGGCCTGGCCCTGCACCTGGATGTTGGCGGCATTGACCACATGCAGCGCGGCGATGTTGACGTTGCCCGAGACGCGAATGCCCGCTTCGCCCGCGTCGATGGTGCCCAGCGGCGCGATCAGGTCCACGTCGCCCGGCGGCACTTCGGCGATCGGCGCCAGCGTGGCGATACCCGCGCCGGAGGCAGGCGCGGACGGCGACAGCCGCACATTGCCCACATCGTCGTACTCGCGGCGCGGCGGGGTATAGACCAGGGTGGTCTTGGCCCCGCGGCCGGCGTTGATATCGCCTTCGGCCGACCAGGCCAGGATGCCGCCGCCGAACGTGGTCATGATGCGGCTCTGTCCCAGCAGCACGCTGCCCCGGGCATACAGATTGATGTCGCCCGCGCCCTGGGTGACCACGCCCGCCGACGCCGGCGGCGCCAGCCCCTCGATACCCAGCACCTGGCGTCCGACCGGCGTCAGGATGGAGATGGCGCCGCCGAATTGCGTGCGGATGCCCGAGCCGCCATACAGCGTCAGGTCGCCCTCGCCGCCAGGCCCGGTGACCCGGCCAATGACGCCGCGGCCGCGCACATAGCTGCCGGCGCGCGGGCCCTGGCTATCATTGAACTCCCGGCCGCTGGCGCGCAGCTCGGCAAAATAGACCTGGCGCAGAAAGCTGTCCTGCTCATGGCGCGGCAAGGCGTCGAACGCCGCCAGCGCGTCCGTGTCCCCGCCGGTGTAGCCATGGCGCTCGCCCAGCCAGCGCACCAGCTCCCCGGTATAGACATGGGCGACCTGCTCGGGCTGGCTGGCCAGCGGCCGCGCCGGATCGGCCAGGCGCGAGGCGTCCAGATAGGCCCGCAAGGCCTGGATATCCAGCGCCGCCGCCCCGGCCGTCACCGCCAGGTCCGCGCCCTGCCGCGCATCGCCCTGCACCAGGCCGCCCAGGCTGATGATGCTGGCCTGGTCGTCCATGCGCACATGGCGGCCGGCCTGCACGGCCAGCAGGCCGGGCCCGCCCACGCGCACATCGGTGTAGATCACGTCCCGGCCCGCCTCGACCGTCGAGTAATCCCGCGCGCCCTGGTGCACGGCCAGCGCCTGCAGGCCGTAGATATCGCGGCCGGCGCGCGCGATCACGGGTGAGCCCGCCTCGTACCAGGTCTGGATGGTCCGCGTGTGGCCCGTCACGGCCGAGCTCGCCATACTGCGCGCCGTGCCGGCGTTCACGCTGATGATGTCGCCCTGCGCGGCGTACAGGCGCAGGGGCGCGCGCTCGCCGTCGTTCAGGCCGGTGGGCGTATTGGGACCGAAGGTGAAATAGGTCTTGGCCGCGCCGACCGAATTGGTCAGCGCCTCGCGGGAATAGTTATCCCAGCTGCTCGCGCCATCGGAGGCCACGAAGCCCGGACGGAAAGGCGTGGCGGCCACGCCCGGGCTGGCGCCGGACAGGGCCACGCCGTGCGAGCCGGGCCCGCCGAGCAGGGAATATTGCGCCAGCAGCTCCAGTTGCCCGGTGGGCGACGGCGCGAGCATCAATACCCGGGACTGGGGCGACTCCTGCAGCAGGCGGGCAAGAACGATGTTGCCGCCGGCGGCGACCGCCCGCAGGGTCCCGGGATACATGCTATAGAGCCCCATATCCAGGCTGCCGCCGAAGTGCGTGCCTTCCTGGGCCAGGTTGTTGCCCAGCTCGTAGGTCGTGCCGGCCTGCATGGGCACCAGCGACCCGCCGGCGGAAAACAGATTGATCGCCGAGTTGGCCGTCCACAGCGAGAACCAGCCTTCGCCATTGGTCGCCAGCAGCTCGCCATTGGGCGCGAAGACGTTGGAGGTCTGCTCGCTGCGCACACGGCCCGGGTCCCCCGCGCCGCCCAGCACCAGGTCGCCTCGGCTGTCTATCCAGGCCGTCGAGTCGCCCAGCATCAGCACCGGTCCGCCCATGGCCGTGCCGCCGGTCACGGTATAGGCGTCGGGCAGCGTCAGCATCGCGGCCGGCGAACGGTTGCTCGTCACGCCGCCCACCTGGCCGGCCCGCAGATGCAGCGCGCCGCGCAGGTTCACCAGCACGCCGTTCAGATCCAGGTTGTCCCAGCTCGCCCGGCCCGAGGTCTCCGGCTGTTGGCGCTGCTGCGTCGCCGTCAAGCCCGGATTGAACCCGTCGGCGGCCCGGATGGACAGATCGCCGCCGCCGGTCAGATACAGCTGGCCATCGGCCACGCGGCCGGTCGCCGCCACGGCGGCCACGATGCCCTGGGAGCGGGCCGCCGCGCCATTGAGGAAGGACAGCGAATCGCCGCGCGGCTCGATCACGCCCGCATGGCGGCCGGCCGACAGCGTCACATTGCCGCCGCCCAGCGTGCCATAGCCGGTGAAGCCGATCAGGCGCGGCTGCTCGCCCGGTGTGGTGCTGCTGCTGGTGTAGGTCCCGAAGTTGATCCACCAGCTCGCGGCGATGGGATCGATGCCCGCCGTATCGCCGCTGCCCTGGCGCCAGAGCCATTGGCTGACCGCCGCGCTCGCATGGCGCGAGGCATCCTGACCCGGATAGGCCACGCCGTTCTGCGCCCGCGAACCCATCGAGTCGCCATAGAGGTCACGGCCCGCGTCCACGCGCAGATTGCCGCCGGCCTCCGGATACCAGGCCCGATAGACCGACAGCGCGTCGTCATAACGGTGATCGCCCTGGATGATGCCAAGCACCCCGTCGGGGCCGGCGCCGCGCGCCTGCTCGAAGGGCGCATTGTCCACGCCGCTCAGGCGCGAGGGCGTGCCCGCCGTATAGACGCCATAGAGGGAATGCATGCCGACGTCGCGTCCGGCCAGCAGCGATAGATCGCCGGTGCCGGTGCGCAGCACGCTGAACAGCGGCGTGGAATTGTCCTGGTAGCGATAGCTCTCGGTCACGATGGTCTCGGTGGTGCCGCCGCCGGCGCAGAGCCCGGCCACGGCGCAGAGTTCGTCCACCGACAGGCCATACTGCTCGCTCAGCTCCGTGGCCGGACGCCCGGTCCAGCTCTCGTCGCCCCACCAATAGATCGACCCTTCCTTGGTCAGCGTGCGCGGCGCGGTCTCGCACAGGCTGACCGCGCTGCATAACTCTTCGACCGAGATGCCGTACAGCTCGCCCAGCTCCTTGGCCGGCCGTCCCGCCCAGCTTTCATCGCCCCACCAGTAGATCGACCCCTCGCGGGTGAAGAGCATCTCGCCGGTGAAGACGGTCTGTGTGGTGCGCGTGCCGATGCTGAGCAAGCCCAGGTGGGCGTCGGCCAGGAGCAGGTCGCCGCGCCGCTCGGTGTTGCGCGCCTGCACATCGGCCGACTCCGTCTGCGCGCCGGCCACCGCCGTCAGGGTCCAGGCGCTGGCGCCCTCGGCCAGCATGGGCGCCAGCGCCCAGTTGCGGCCCTGCGTGCCGTCGGCGCGCACCGGACGCAGGTCCACCGGCTGATGACCGGCCAGCACCACATGGGTGAGCGAGGGGATGAGCGCGCCGCGCTTGAGCGTCACCGCTTCGGCGAGCGTCATCTCCGCGGGCAGGGCGACGCCCTTGGGCCATGTCATGGCTTGCGCCCGCAGATCCGCGCGCACGCGGGTGCCGGCGCCCAGCCGGGTGCCCGCGCCCAGCGATAGCGATTCCGACAACACGGTGCCGGCGCGCAGGACCGTGCCGTCGGTCAGCGTGATGTCGCCAGTGAGCACCAGGCCGGCCGGCAGCGTATGCGGCGCGGCCAGCGTCACCGCGACCGGCAGCTCCGTGCCGGCCGGCAGCGTCACCGCGCCCACCATGATGTCGTAGTTCAGCTTGGCGCCGGCGGGGAAGCGGCTGCCGGCCTCCAGCGTCACGCCCTCGACGGGCACCACGATATCGCCGCCGAAAGGCAGCATGCCGGTGCTCGGGTTATAGCGCCCCTCCGTCAGCACCCAGCCCCGGTCATCAGGGCTGTCCGGCGGCGGCGCGAAGCCATCGTTGATGCTGCCGTAGATGCTCAGGTTGCCGCCGGCGCGCAGCCACAGCACGCCCGGCTCGCCAAAGCCGCGCAGGGCCGGCACATCGCGATTGGCCTGCGGCCCATAGCGGTAGCCCGACAGGTCGAGGTCTTCGCTGACGACCAGATTGCCATCGGGGGTGGCGCTGACGATCTCCACGCCGGGACGCAGGCGCGCGCCGCCCAAGGCCTGCAAGCGCGCCTGCACGGCCGGATTGGCCAGCGCCTTGTCCATGAAGGCCGAGCTTTGCACGTCGATGTCGTCGAGGTATTTCTGGGTGATGAGCTGCGGCCGCTTGTTGTCGGTATCGGGCACCGTGGCCAGCGGCGCATCGTCATAGCGGCGGAAGGCGTTGACCGCCACCAGGCGGGCGCCGTCGATGGCCGGCGCGCCCTGCACCCGCAGCGCGATATCGCCGGCGCCGTCGCCCGAGCCCGGCAAGGCGCCCTGCCCGTCGCCGCCGCCCAGGCGGCGCACATTGAGATCCACCGTGCCGCGCGCGCGGCCGTCATGCCGCGCGCCCTCTTCGGTCCCCGCGCGCAGATCCATGCGGCTGGCCGGCCCCAGCTCCAGGTTGCCCTGGCGCGCGGTCAGTTCGATGACGGCGCGGTTGGGGCTGTCGATGACTTGGCCATAGCTGTCGCGCCGCAGCAGCGCGCCGTGGGCATCCAGCGTGCCATGGATCACCAGATCGCGCTGCGCGGCCAGGCGGATGCTGCCGACCTGGGCGCCGCTGGCGTCGATGCGGCCGTTGACGATGATGCTGCCGCCATCGGCTACCAGCTCGACCTGGCGCGCGCGCACTTCGTCGCCCACCACGATGTCGCCCTGCTGGATATGAAAGCGCCTGGCGCCCGTCACGCCTCCCGCGTTCAGCCGCTGGTTCAGGCCGCTGAAGTCGGCCACCGTCTGCGCCCGCAGCGACAGCTGCGCCGCGTCGTAAGGCACGACAGTCCCGCCCGCGTCATAGACGCCCGTCGCGCCGCCCAGGATGCTGCCGGCGAGGTTGACGGCGCCTGCCTGTTCGCCGATTGCGGTGACCTTCAGCGTGCCGGCGCGGTTGTGCCGTGCCGACAGGTCCAGCACGGCATCCCGCGCCATGTCGACATCGCCCTTGCGGCTCTGCATCTCGACATCGCCGCCCCAGCTGTAGCGAGTCTGGTCGAGCAAGGAGACGGCCCGGCCGGCCATATCGATGCGCGCCCCGCTATCGAGCACGATGGCGTTCTCGGCATCGAGCACCAGGCGGCCCGAAGGCAGCGCCACCGCGGTATCGATGCGCAGCTGGCGCGCCGCCAGCGTGAGGCTGGCGCCCAGCGTCGAGGCCCGGGCCGTGCCGGCGGCGCTGCCCGCCAGGGTCAGGTCGCCGCCGGCGCGCACGGCGAGCGATGCGCCCTCGCCGCCATGCACCAAGGGCGCCCGCAGCAGCAGATCACCGCCACGGTAGCGCCAGCCCTCGCCGGTCACATAGCCTTCCTGCGCCTCGTAGACCGACAAACCGCCCTTGCCGCCGAAGAAGATGTCTTGCTCCGCGGCCAGGCGCAGCTGTCCGAAGCCCAGGGCCAGGCGCTGCGCCGACACCAGGCCGGGGGTCATCGCGCCAGGCAAGGTATCCAGATGGATGCGGTCGGCGGCGATTTCCAAGACGCCCTTCCCGAGGCGGTCCAGGACCGCGCCGCCCGGCGCCTGCGGTGTGCCGTTGCCCAGGTCGGGGGCGTTGGAGGCGCCGCGCGCGCCCGCCCACACGAACTCGCCCGTGGCGATGCGCGCCACGTCGCCGGCCGCGCCATAGCCGTAGATGGCCGGCGTGCCGAGCACCAGCCGCTGCAGCGCGCCGCCGTTGGCGCGCGTATCGAGTTCGGCGGCGCCGTATATGTTCACCGATTCGCGCGCGCTGAGCACGAGGCTTTCCAGCGCGGGCGCGCCCGCCACGCCCGAGCGGTCCGCACCGCGCAGCAGGCTGTCCAGCAGATCCTGGTTCAAGGTCATGCCCGGCGGCAAATGCCCCTGGGCGCGCGCCTGCGCCAAGGCCTCGTTGCTGCCCAGATTGATGGCCGACACACTCATCACCAGGTTGCGGGTGCCGTAGGACGCCCCGTCGGCGAGCGTGAACGCGCCATCGGTATGGACCGCCAGCGAGCCCTCGGAATAGAGCCTGGTTTGGCCCGAGCAGACGGCGGACAGGCAGGCGCCGATGTCGATGGCCGTCCTGCCCAGCGAATAAGAGGAGGTGATGTCGACCAGGCTGTTGGACAGCACCAGCATGCCGCTGCCGGAGTCATAGAAGCGCCCCTGGCGGGCGTCCAGCGGCGCGGCGCCCCGGCCCAGGGTATTGAGGATGGCGCCTTGCTCGATGGTGATGCGCCCCGTCGGGCCGGCCGCCAGAATGATGTCGGGCGCGGCCAGCGTCACGCCATCCCGCAGCAGCACATGGCTGGCTTCGCCTTGCATGCCCATGGCGCCGCTCTTGGGACTCGTCGTGCGCCATCCGCCCAGGATGAGCGAGCTGGGGGAGAAGCGGGCGATCTCGTCGGCCCGCAGCGCGACATCCTCGGCGCCCAGCACGGAAGACTGGCCCGGATTCAAGATCTCCAGGCCCGCCCGGTAAGGCAAGAGCGTCAGGCCGCCGCGTATGCCCTGGCCCGCGGCATCGAAACGCGCCTCGCCGCGCATGGTCAGCGCCGACTGGCCGTCCTTGCCCGCCCCGGCCTGGAAGGAGAAACGCAACATGCCGGCATCCTGCGTGGTCATGCCGCGCGGCGCATTCAGGCGCGCCGCGCTGGCCAGCACGAAGGCGTTGTACGACATATCGTTGTACTGCGAGTGCTTGCGCACGGCCGCGCCCGGGGTGAGGATCAGCGCCGTGGGCATCGCCTCGCGCGTGCCCAGCAGGCCATTCTCCATCCGGCCGCTGGCCAGCCAGGAACCGTTGCGGGTGGCCACCGCCCCCTGCGTGGCCTGCATGCCCTGCGCGCCGACCTCGACCCGGAAGCCGCCCGGCATGAGCGCGTAGTTCGCGGGCAGCAAGGTATAGGTGCCTGCCGGCAGGCCGGGCACGCCCGCGCCTACCGTGACCTGGCGCCCGAGCTCGGGCATGCCCGCGCCTGTTTCTCCGCCCGTCGGCGCATAGGCGCCGGCATAGCCCGGCACGATGGCATAGACCGCGTTGCCGCCGCGGCTATAGGCATAGCCGGGATTGGCGTCGGCCAGGGCATGGCGCAGGATGTCGACCGACCCTCCCCGGCCGCTGATGAAGCCCGCGCCCAGCAGGTTGCCGCCGCCGGACACATCCAGCACCGCGCCGGGCTGGATATTGACGGACTTCACATTCTCGAACTTCACCGCGTGCTCGCCGCCGCCCGAGAAATCCGTGCCTCCCACGCCGGAGAGCGAGACATCCCTGCCCTGCTGCTTGTAGTTGATGCCATCGACCGTGCCGCCATACATCATCTCCAGGCCCGCGCCGCTGACCGACAGCAGGCTGCCCGGCAGCAGATCCACATTCACGCCCCTGACCGTCGAGCCGTTCAGGACGATGCGGCCCCAGGGCGCTCGCACCGTGCCGCCGACCTCGATACGCGATCCGGCCAGCTCGATCTGGCCGAAGGCCGAATAGGGCGCCGCGCCCGGGTCGCCCTTGGACACGATGCGCAGCAGACCGTCGGGGTTGTCGATCGTGCCGCCATAGGTCTGGTAGAAACCGGCGGCCAGGCGGCCCGCGCCGTGCGTCTCCGGATAGATCTGCCGCGCGGCGACCGTCAGCCTCAAGGGCGCCGTCACTTCGGTCGGCGCGGAGCTCGCCCTGACGGTATCGGCCAGCAGACGCACATCGCCATCGCTGTCGAGCAGCACGTCCTCGAAGGCGCCCAGGTCCACCAGGCCGCGCAGGTCGATCAGACGGCCGGCGCGCACCGCGAGCTGGTGGCCCAGGCCCGCATAGTCGGCCGGCACCACATCGCCGCGGACGGGATAGACCAGGCTATCGCCGCCCTGCAACAGCGGGTAGGCGGCGCCCTGCAGGCGGACATAGGGCGCGCGCAGCGTCACCATGCTGCCGGCCGGCGCATCCGGCGCCATGCGCAGGCTGCCGGCCAGGCGCAGGCTTTGCGGCAGCGCCAGCGTCAGCGACTCCTGGGCCTGCATATCGGCCAGCACCGACAGGCTGCCGAAGCCGCCGGCCGCGACCGTGTCGGCGCCCAGCCGGGCGTAGCCATAGCGCAAGGCGGGATCGGCCTGCCCCGGCCGCAGGCCGGCGCCCAGGACGCTGGCGCCTTGTTCGCGGGCCAGCGTCAGCCAGCGGGCGGCCAGCACCTCCGGCTGCGCGGCGCCGCGCAGATAGAAAGCGCCGCCCAGGCTCAGGCCCAGGGTGCCGCCGCCGGCGCCTTCGCCGCCCGAGGCGGCGCGCAGGTCGCCGTCCAGGTAAAGACTATTGGCCGAGGCGAGCACGATGGTGCCGCCAGCCGAGGCCACCGTGGCCGCCCCGGCCGGCATATCCAGCGTCACCTGGGTGCCCGAGGCCTGCAGCAGCGAACCCGGCCGCAAGATGATGTGGCGGTCGCTCACCCGCGTGGCATAGGCGGCCTCCTCCCAGCCCATCTGGCCGCCGATCTCGATGTTGCCGCCGGCGCGCACCACGCCATAACGCCGCCCCTGCAGGTCCCGGGCCGTGTAGCCGATGCCGGAGACGTCCAGCACGCCATGTTCGCCCACCCAGATCGAACGCGGCGTCGCGCTGGGGGCATAGACCTGGTCGGGCACGCGCAGGTCCTGGATGCGGATGGCGCCCACCTGCGCGCGCAAGGTGCCCAGCACCGTCATCTGGCCGCCGCCCGCCACCGTGATCGACTGGCCCGGATCCACGCTCACCACCGCGCCTTCGTCCACCAGGATGTCGCCGCCCGCCGTGGCGCGCTCCGAGCGCAGCGCCAGGCTGGCGCCGGCGCGCTGCGTCAGCCTGGCGCGCCGCGCGTCTTCCACGAAAAGCGGCGCCAGCCAGGGCGCGAGCGCCGTCCCGGCGGGCGCGCCGCTGGCCGGCGCCTCGGAAATCGGCCGCGACAGCGTCAACCGCGGCCTGAGCACTTCCAGGCGCGCGCCCGCGGCGACCTCCAGCCCGCCATGGCCGTTGAGGTCGTACTTGGCAAAGCCGGTCTGCAAGACAGCGGACGCCAGCGCCACTTCCTCGGCGCCGGCGGCCGCGCGGCCCAGCACCAGCCGCCCGCCCGTCTCCACCTTGAGCGTGCCGCCGCCATCCACGCCATAGCCGCGCAGCGTGCCGTCCATGCGCAGCCGGCCATCGCTGTTGCCCACCGGCGAATAGGTATCGGCCGCCAATGTCACGCTTCCGCCGGTCCCGCCCGCGAGCGTGCCGTCGACGCCCAGCAGGCCGCCCGAGGACACATCGATGACGCTGCCCGCCCCGACATTCACATCGCCCGAGCCGACGAGAAAAATACTGCCGCCATCGCGCCACGGCGCCAGCCCGGCCGGATCGTCCAGCAGGTTGCTCCAGGCGCCGCTGGCGTCCAGGCGCTTGCCGTCGGCGATCACCACGGCCGGACGGCCGCTGGCGGCCAGCGCCGTATCCTGCAGACGTCCGCCCAAAGGCTGGTTCAGCACATTGCCCAGCCGCATGAGGCCGCCATGGCTGACCACATCGGCGTTGATGGCCACCTGCGGGGCGTACAGCGTGAACTCGCCGCCATCGGCCAGGCGCAGGGCCGAGTCCACGCTGATCTGCCCGGCAGCGGCGATGCGCAGCGCGCCCAGTTGAGCGTCGTTGAGCCTGCCCGCGTCCAGCAGAATGGCGCCCTGGCGCTCGGGCGGCAGCGGCGCGGCGAGATCCGGCACCCCGGCCGGGCCATGATCGCCTACCGATACCTGGCCGGCGCCCGGGCCAAGGGCGTAGCGCAGGCCGCCGGTGGCGGTGTCGAACCAGGCCTGGTAGGTGCCCACCACGAGTTCGGCGCGGCGCGCCTGCGCGCGATGGGATTGCCGCAGGCCATCCAGGCTGCGCGCGGGGGCCTGGGTCTGCATCGGCCCTTGATAGACGTCGCTGACCAGGTCGCCGTCCAGTACCGCGCGGCCGGTGGACACCACCACGGTGCCGGCGTCGCGGCCCACGGTATAGCCAGCCGCGTGGCGCGTGACCGGCGCCAGCAGGGGGTTGTAGTAATACGTCGTCGCGCCCCAGCGCGCCGAGGCCAGTTCATAGCCTTTGTACACGCCCCGGTAGAGCAGATCGGCCGGCGCCTGGTCGGCGGTATAGAGACGGCCGTCGGCGCCGCGCAGCCAGGTCTGGCGCAGCTCGCCGGGCTGCACGTCCAGCGTGCCGCCGGACAGGTTGATCGAAGATCCCTGCTGGGTCACCACCTCCGCGCCCTGAAAGCGCACGACGCCGCCCTGGGCCAGCCAGACACTGGCCGGCAGCGCGCGCGTGGCGAGATAGCCGCCCACCTCGAAGAGCCCGCCGCCCGAATACCAGCGCTCGCTCTCATAGCCGCCCGTGCCGGCCGCCACGCGCAGCAGTTCGCGCACATCGAGCCAGACATCGCTGTTGTTCAGCGTGGCGTCATCGCGCGCGCCCGGGGCGTCGCGCTGTTCATTGCCCTGGATATTGACCTTCAGGTTGTTGACCGACATATCGACCGCCACGCCGATGGCGCCGCTGACATCGATCTGGGCCTCGCGCTCGACCAGGGTGCGCGTGCCCGCCGTGGACACCACCTGCCCGCCCGTGGCCAGCGTGAGCGAGCCCGGCGCGAAGCGCACCGAGCCGGCGCTGTCGATCTCGATGAGCGACAGATCGCGGCGGTAGTCATCGGCCCGCTGCACGGCCTCATTGGAGCCTATCGAGGGCTTGAGCAAAGCGTCGCGCTGGCCGTCGAGCGCGGCCGACTTGCTGGCGTCGACCAGCACGGCGGTCACCGCGCCTTCGCCCAGGGTGATCTCGGCGCCCGCGCCGCGCGCGGTCAAGTGCACCGTGCCGCGCGCGTCGACCGAGGTGGTGGCCGCCACCACGCCGGCCTGCTCCACCTTGTGGCCGGCCAGGGTGACATCGCCCAGGGGCGCCTGGACCAGGCCGGTATTGCGCACCTGTCCCGCGCCGCCCGGTTCGACCACATTGCCGCGCGTGGTCGACGCCTGGTTGCCCACCGTGCCCTGGCCCCGGCGGATCACGAAATTGTCGCCCGCCGCCAGCACGGCCTGTCCCTGCGGCGCATGGATGCTGCCCGCGTTGTCCACCGATTTGCCCGCCAGCAGCACATAGCCCCCGCCGCTGGTCGAACTGTCGGGCTTGCGCGTCCGCAGGCTGGCGCCCGCCGCCACGATCACATCGCCCCGCGCGTCGAGCAGCGCCGGCGCATTGTCATTGCTATAGATGCCGCGCTCGCGGAACTGCGCGTCGCTCAGCGTGGCGGCCGCCGCCACCAGGTTGCGCGTATTGACCTGGCTGCCGGCGTGGAACACCACGCCGTTCTGATTGAGCACCATCACCGTGCCCGCGCCTTCGATGGCGCCCTGGATCTGGCTGGGCCGGGCATCGGCGCCCACCACGCGGTTAAGCACCGCGTCGGTCGGCCGTTGCTGGAAATCGACGGTGGTGTTGCGCCCGACGTCAAAGCGGTCCCAATGGAGGATGGCGCGCTCGGCGGTCTGCTGGACCCGCACCTGGGTGCGGCCGCCGGCCTGGGTTTGCACGGGCGCCAGCGCCCCTTCCCAGTGCGCGCCCTCGCCCTGCGCCACCTCCAGTCCCCCCGGGGCCAGGCCGTCCGGCACGCCGCCGCGGGCCGCCGCCGCCGCGGCCGCCTGCGCGGCCTGGGCCGCGGCGATGGCGTTGACCGAGCGGTTCAGATTGCCGATGGAGCGCGACAATTGCTGGCGCGCCTGGGCCTGCTGCAGGGCCGTGGGAGGCACCGCCACGCCCGGCTGGGGCGCGCGCGGGCCCTTGGCCGCGCCGGCAAACCAGGCGCCATCGGCCCGCTGGGCCTGGGCCGGCAACGTCCACAACAAGGCGGCGACCGCCGCCGCGGCGGGCGTCAGGCCCCACCAGGACCGCGGACGGCGGGTCTTGCGGCGGGACATACCGAACAGGGGCGAGGCAGCGGGGGCGATATGGCGCAGCGGGGCGGAGCGAGGCATGGTGTTCCTTCAGCAAGAATGGGGACATGACCCGGCCTGCGGGTTCTGTCGCGTACTGCTGACCTAGACGCCCGCGCGGCCCCGAGCCCTTGAGGGTTCACGAAAGATTCATATTCCCCGGCGCCCTGCCCGCACTCAGGCCGGCCGCAGCACCACGACCCCGCCCGGCAAATGGGTCACCGAGGCGCCATAGGCATCGCGGATGAGCGCCACCACGTCATCCAGGCGCTCCAGCGGAAAGCTGGCCTGCACCAGATTGCGTCCCAGCGCATCGCCCATCAGCACCAGCCGGCCGCGGCGATAGCGGTTGACCTCATCGACGACCTCCGACAAGGGCACCTTGTTGAACACCAGCAGGCGGCGCTGCCAGGCCAGGGCGGCCGGGCTGGCGGGCTCGACCTGGCCACGCTCGCCCGGACCGAGGGCCAGCTGCTGGTCGGCGCCCAAGCTGACCGTGCGGGCGCCATATTCCACCTCGACTTCTCCGCGCATGCAGGTCACGCACAGGCGATCGCCGAGGCTGCGCACATTGAAGCGGCCCGCCCGCGCCACCACCGTGCCTTGCCCCGCGCGCACCCGCAGCGGCGCCGCCCCCGGCGGCCGGCTGCCCAGGGCGAACTCCGCCTCGCCCGAGTGCAGCGTCAGCGCGCCGGGCGCGGGCGCCGACAGCCGGGTCTGTGTATTCATCAGCACCTGCACATCGCCGGCCAGTTGGATTTCGCGCTGTTCGCCGGTGGCGGTGTGGAAATCGGCGCCCATCTCGGCCAGGCCCGGCCACAGCCCCAGGGGCGGGCGCAGGGCCAGATAGACCGCGCCGGCGGCGGCCGCCGTGCCCAGGAAAGCCCGCCGCGCCAGCGCCGGACGGCCGCGCCCGGCCGGGGCCAGGGTTTCGCGATGGGCCACGCGGCGGGCCGCCGGCTCCAGCTCGCGCCACACCGAGCGCGCCTGGGCGAAAGCCGTGGCGTGCAGGCGGCTCTGGCGGCACCAGCGCGAGAAAGCCTGGCCCTCGCCGGCCGTCACCTGGCCGGAAGCCAGCCGCACCACCCATTGCTGCGCCTCGCGCCACAGCGCGGGCGGTATCGCCGCATCGGCAGGCTTCATACCCGGCCTCCTCGCGCGCGCCGGCCCAGGCGATCGCAGCAATAGGCCAGCCCGACGCGCAACTCGTTCTCCACCGTGCTCATGGACACGCCGAAACGCTCCGCGATTTCGCGGTGGGTGAGGTTTTCCACCCGGGCGGCCATCACAATGGCCCGCCGCCGGCGGGGCAAGGATTCCAGCGCCTCTTCCAGCGCCTGCAATTCCGAACGCGCGGCCACGATGCGCGCGGTGTCGGCCATTTCATCGGCCATGTCATACAGGGCTTCCACCTCATCGAGCGATAGCACGCGCGCCTCCCTGCGCCGGTTGTCCTCGGCGATATTGACCGCGATGCGGAACAGATAGGCCGAGGGGTATTCCACCTTGGCGTCATCGACCAGGGCGTCCACGCGCAGCCAGGCCTCCTGCATCGCGTCATTGGCCTGGTCCTCGCAGCCCAGGCGCAACTGCAGACGCTTGCGCAACGCCCCGTAATGGTTGAGAAACACCTCGCGCAGGCTGACCGACATCCCCGCTCCTCAATGCGCCGCCGCACGGCACACGGCCGCGGGATCGGCATGCTGGGTCAATAGAATGCCGACCGGCTGCTCCAAGCCCGGCGGAGGCGGGCGGTCCATCAACAGGCCGCGCAGCCGGTCGGGCAGGGCCGTGTCGCCCAGGCCGCTGCTGGAGACCAGCTCGGCCCGCTCGATGGCCCCTGCCGGGGTGAACCACAGCCGCAGGCCGGCGCGATAGCGTCCGAACGCCTCTGCCTGCGAATGGCACAAGGCGCGCGTGAGGGTGCGCTGGATGACGCCCGCATAGTTCTTCAAGGCCGCCTGGCCCTGCGGCCCGGGCGCGACCAGGGTGAATGCCGAATCGCTGACATAGCGGGCTTGCAGGGGTGTGCTGGCCAGCAGGCGGTCCAGCGCCTGGCGCGCCGTATAGCGGCCGCGCACCGCGCTGCCGTACTGCCCCTGGCTCAGTCGGCTGGAGACCAGCACCGACAAGCCCGTCGCCCGCGTATAGGCCAGCAGCGCGCCATCGAGCGGCTGGGCCGGGATATCGAACTGGATCAGTCCGCCCTCCGCGCCGGCATGGGCCGGCGCCAGGGCCATCAGCATGCCGGCGCAGGCCAGCATCCGCCCCATCTGGCGCAGCACCGATATGCCCGACCTATCCCCGCCCACCATACGCGCCTTCCCAAGAAGAAAAGGCGCCGCGCCGACACCGTCGCCTCTCGAGGGCCGTATCGTAGCCAGCGCGCATGACCGATCCGTTACAGCTGCTAACGGACCGGGCGGCCGTGGCGGTCAGGCCTGGGGCGCGCGCTCGGCGAGGGCTTCGAGCAGGGTGGCCGAGGGAGCGAAGAACAGGCCGCCGGTCACCGCGCGCGAGAAGTCCAGCAGGCGGTCGTAATTGCCTGGCGGCTTGCCGACGAACATGTTCTCCAGCATCTGCTCGATGGGCCGGGGCGAGCGCGCATAGCCGATGAAGTAGGTGCCGAACTCGCCATGGCCGGGGCGGCCGAAAGGCATGTTGTCGCGCAGGATCTTGACCTCGTTGCCCGCCTCGTCCTCCAGCGTGGTGAGCGCGCTGTGCGACCAGTCGGGCTTGGTCTCTTCGTCCAGTTCGATGTCCGAGAGCTTGCGGCGGCCGATGATGCGCTCCTGCTGCTCGACCGTGAGCGCGTTCCAGGCGGTCATGTCGTGCAGGTATTTCTGCACCAGGACGTAGCTGCCGCCACGGAAGCCGGGATCTTCGTCGCCGACCAGCGTGAAGGCCGGCACGGCCTCGCCCTCGGGATTCTCGGTGCCGTCGACAAAGCCGATCATGGCGCGCATGTCGAAATTGCGGAACCCCTGGACCTCGTCCACCACGTCGACCGCTCCTTGCAGGCGCGTCATGAGCTGGGTCAGCAGTTCAAAGCCCAGGTCTTGGCGGTCGGCGCGCACATGCAGCAGCAGATCGCCGGGGGTGGCGACGGCGCGGCGTTCACCCTCGCCGAATTCCCGGAAGGGATGCAGGCCGGCCGGCGCCGGACCGCCGAACAGGCGCGGCCAGACCTGGGCGCTGAAGGCCAGCACACAGGACAGCTGGCCGTCCGGCACGCGCTTGCCGACCGAGCGCACCAGCGCCGCGATATCGGCGCAGCACTCGCGCACCGTGGCGCAGCTGCGCGCATCGGGCTTGACCGTGGCGACCAGGAAAAAGGCGCTGCGCGTGACCGGCGCACAGACGGCCTGGGACAGGATGGACATGGTGAGGGACTCGCTCGGGAAGGGAAACGGAACGCCTAGAGCTCGGTGGCCTTGGCGCGGTGCATCCAGAAGGTGAAGCGGAATTTGTCGGCCGGATAGGTGCTGACCGTGATGAGGAATTTCTGCTTGGCCTGGTCGAGGTACTGGCGCGTGATTTCGAGCGCCGGCATGTGCGGCGTGGCCCGCAGATAGGGGGCGACCCCTTCGGATAGCGAGGTGGCCGCGATCTCCTGCTTGACGTCCAGCACGGCGCGGCCGGAGTTTTTTTCGATCAGGGTGCACAGCAGGCCGGTGCCATCCTGGATCTGGTCCAGGATGGGCAGGCCCTCCTTGGGATCGAGGTAGGCGTCGGTCCAGCACACCGGCGCGCGCTCGGGCGTTTTTTCGGTGCGCAGCATGCGGATCTTGAGCCACTTCTGGCCCGGGCGGCACTCCAGCGCGGCGGCCAGCTGCTCGTCGGCCACCGCATCGGAGATGTCGATGATGGTGCGTTCGGTGTAGCTGGCGTAGTTGACCAGGTCCTCGATGTTATGGAGCGACTTGGTGTAGCTGTTGCGCGTCTCCTTGGCCACGATCACCGTCCCGGCGCGGCGCTTGCGGCTGATCAGGCCCAGCCCTTCGACGATGTTCAGGGCCGACCGTATCGTGGTGCGGCTGACGCCATGTTCTTCGGCCAGGGCGACTTCGCTGGGCAGTTGGTCGCCGACCTGCAAGGGGCCTTCGGTGATTTGCTTGACCAGCACGCTCGCAAGCTCGGTGTAACGGACATCCATGGTGGGCTTCTTGATGGTGGCGCGGGCCGCCGTATTGTACCGAGCCCGTCCCCCGCCGCCGGCGCGCCGCCATGCCGATTGACGAAGCGGGCCGCCGCTCTCTAGAATAGTACGTACCATTAAATGGTATCTACTATTAAAACCGCGCGCTCACGCCGCTGGGAGGAGACCCCCTCATGTTGCAACGCATCAAATACCTGGCCCTGGGCTGTGCCCTCTTCACCCAGGCTTCGGCCTGGGCCGCCTACCCCGACAAGCCGGTCACCATCATCGTGCCCTTCCCCGGCGGACAGACGGGCGACATCATCGCCCGCACCGTGGGCGAACAGCTGGCCAGGAAGCTCGGGCAGCCTTTCATCATCGAGAACAAGGCCGGCGCCGGCGGCACGCTGGGCACCGGCTATGCGGCCCGCGCCCAGAACGACGGCTACACCTTGCTGTTGACCAGCACCGGGCCCTTCGCGATCGCGCCCTCGCTGTACTCGCGCCTGGCCTACAAGCCGCTGGAAGACTTCGCGGCGGTGGCCGATATCGCCGCCACGCCCCAGATCCTGGCCGTGGGCGCGCAATCCGGCATCCGGTCGGTCGCCCAGCTGGTCGAGGCCGCCAAAAAAGGCGACCTGTCGTATGCCTCGGCCGGCAACGGCTCGACCCAGCACCTGACGATGGAGGTCTTCAATGACGAGACCGGCATCAAGATGGTGCATATTCCCTTCAAGGGCAGCGCCGAAGCCCAGACCCAGGTCATCGGCGGGCTGATCCCGGCCACCTCCGATTCCCTGCCGGCCATCCTGCCGCAGATCAAGGCCAACAAGCTGCGCGCCCTGGCCGTGCTGGACAATGAACGCAGCCCTTACCTGCCCGATCTGCCCACGCTGCATGAACAGGGCTATCCAGCCTTCAGCACCGTGGCCTTCTTCGGCCTGCTGGCGCCCAAGGGCACCGACCCGCGCATCATCGAAACCCTCAACACCCAGGTCAACGAGATCCTGCGCGCGCCCGAGGTGGCACAGCGCTTCCAGACGCTGGCGCTCACCCCGGCCAAGCCCAAGACGGCCCAGCAATTCCAGGACTATCTCCGCGGCGAAGTCGCCAAATGGACGCGCATCGTCAACGACGCCCAGGTCAAGCTGGATTGAGGCCCCCTTCCCTCTTTGAATACGCCATGCGCCAAATACATACCGACCAGATCACCGACTGTATCGCCACCCTCTGCATCGAGGCCTGCCGCAAGCTGCCCGACGATGTACTGGCCGCCTTCGAACGCGCCCGCCAGACGGAAATCTCGCCGCTGGGCAAGTCCGTGCTGGTCAAGCTCATCGACAATGACCGCATCGCGCGCGAGAACGATGTCTCGTACTGCCACGACACGGGCCTGGCCATCGTCTATGTCGATGTGGGCCAGGACGTGCGCATCGTCGGCGGCGACTACCAGCAGGCCGTGCACGCCGGCGTGCGCAAAGGCTATGCCGAAGGCTATCTGCGCAAGTCCGTGGTGGGCGACCCGCTGCTGCGGGTCAATACCAATGACAACACGCCCGCCGTCATCCATACCGACATCGTGCCCGGCGACCAGATACGCATCACCGTGCTGCCCAAGGGCGGCGGCAGCGAAAACTGGAGCACGATGAAGTTCCTGCTGCCCGGCGAGGGCGTCGAAGGCGTCAAGCGCTTCGTGCTCAATGCCATCGAAGCGGCCGGCGGCGCGGCGTGTCCGCCGCTGACCGTGGGCGTGGGCCTGGGCGGCAGTTTCGACAAGGTCACCGAGATCGCCAAGAAGGCCATCCTGCGCGATATCGGCCAGCACCATGAGGCGCCCCATATCGCCGCCCTGGAGACCGAGCTGCTGGAGGCCATCAACCGCAGCGGCATCGGCCCGCAAGGCTACGGCGGCTCCAGCACCGCGCTGTGGGTGGCGGTGGAAACCTATGCCTGCCACATCACCGCCTTGCCGGTCGCCGTCAACATCCAATGCCACGCCTCGCGCCGCAAGACCGCCATCCTCTGAGGACTTCCGCATGGCCATTCATACGCTTTCCACGCCGCTGACTGACGAGGTCATCCGCCAATTGCATGTCGGCGACGAAGTGCTGCTCAGCGGCACGATCTACATGGCGCGCGACGCCGCCCACAAGCGCCTGGTCGATTTGCTCAGCCAGGGCCTGCCGCTGCCGGTGGACCTGCGCGGGCAGACGGTGTTCTACGGCGGGCCCGGCCCCACCATGCCCGGACACGCCATCGGCGTGGTCGCCCCCACGTCGGCCTATCGCATGGACCCCTATGCCACCGTGCTCTTTGACCACGGCGTGAAGGCCGCCATCGGCAAGGGCAACCGCGGCCCGGCCCTGCGCGAGAATTGCCGGCGCAATGTGGCGGTCTGCTTCTCGGCCATCGGCGGCATCTCGGCCACCCTGTTCGCCTGCATCAAGCGCGCCACCGTCGTGGCCTACGAAGACTTGAAGACCGAAGCCATCCAGCGCCTGGAGATCGAGGGTTTCCCGCTGCTGGTCACCAATGACGCGCATGGCCGCGACCTCTACGATGAGGAGGTCGCCAAATACCGTGCCCGGCTGGCCGGCTGATCCCGTCGTCATGTCCCCCCGCTTTGACCTGGCCGACCTGCGCCTGTTCATCCTGGTGGCCGAGGAGAAAAGCCTCACCCGGGCCGCCCGCGCCATGCCGCTGTCGCTGGCCGCCGCCAGCCTGCGCATCAAGGCGCTGGAGGCCCGGCTGGGCCTGCGCCTGCTGTACCGCGAGCCCACCGGCGTGACCCTGGCGCCGGCCGGCCTGACCCTGCTGCGCCACGCCCGGCGCATGATGCGGCATGCCGCGCTGCTGCAAAGCGCCATGGACCGCCACCGCCAGGAGATCACCGGCCATGTGCGCATCTACGCCAACACCACGGCCGTCAGCGAATTCATGCCGGCCGTGCTGCGCGACTTCCTGCGCGGCCATCCGGCCATCAGCGTCACGCTGGAAGAAAAGCTCAACCCGGATATCGCCCAGGGCGTGCGCGACGGCGCGGCCGACCTGGGCGTGGTCGCCGGACCGGTCGCCGTTCGCGGCCTGCGGGTCATCCCCTTCTCGACCGACCGCCTGGTGGTGGCGGTGGCCCACGGGCATGCGCTGGCCGCGCAAAGCGGGGTGCGCTTTGCCGCGACGCTGGACTATCCGCAAGTCGGCATGCACGCCGGCAGCAGCTTGCTGCATTTCCTGGAACAGCAAGCCGCCGAGGCGGGGCGGGCGCCCCAGTGGCGTGTGCAGGTCAGCGGATTCGACGCCCTGTGCCGCATGGTCGAGGCCGGCGTGGGCATCGGCATCCTGCCCGCCTCGGCGGCGCGCCGCCACCAGGCGGGCCTGACGCTGCTGGACCTGGACGAGGCCTGGGCGCGGCGCGAGCGCAGCATCGTCTTGCGCCAACCCGCGCCGCGCTACGTGCAGGCCCTGATCGCCGGCATACGCGCCGCTCAGTAAAAGCGCGGCACCAGCCGCTCATGCAGCCCGCGCAGCGCGGCCGGCCCCTGGAAGCGCCCGTCCTTGACCAGCACCTCTGCGTCGACCGAGAGGGTCTGGTCGAACACGACACCGTCGGGATGGTTTTCGCCGCCGCCCGGTTCCCACCAGGGCAGCCCCATGCCGATGGCGTTGGTCCCCGGCAGGCGGATGTCCTCGATGAAGTTGGTGCCGGTGAAACAGGCCGCCGGATGAAAGCCGAGCGTGAAATGCACGAAATAGCCGTACTCGCCATTGCCCGCGCGGCGCAGGGCCCGCTCCAGGCGCGGCGCGTCCTCCGCGCCCGCGCCCGAGAAACCCCGGATGCGGCCGTCGACCTCCAGCGTGATGGGACGACGCAGCGGCCGGTAGACCTCGTCGAACAGGGCCTGCAGCACGATGCGCCCGCGCACGCTGTCGAGCTGCGGATAGAGGCTCTGCGCGCCCGGCACCGTATGGATGCCGGGCACATTGGCCACGCGGTGGCGCTTGAGCTTGACGGGCTGCAGGATGAACCGGGCGTCGCTGCCCAGCGGGCAGGTGAAATGCGCCTCGGCGCCGGCGCGCGAGTCCAGGTACTCGGCCAGCGCCACCTGGAAATCCATCAGCGCGCCGAAATCCACGCCGCCGTAGACGCGCGCCAGGCTGGCGCCATCGGGCAGGGCCAGCAGGCCGTAGCGCACCCGTCCGGCCTTGATGGCCTCGTCATGCGGCGTCGAGCCGGCCATATAGGGAAAGCTGAAATCCAGCCACACGTCGGCCTGGGCGGCGGCGGCCGCGAAAGCCCGCGGCAGATAGGGGTCGGCCAACGCGCCCTGGAAAGGCAGCTTGGGCAAGGTCGCCAGCAGGGGCGTGGCCCCCGCCTCGCACACCGCCCCGAACACGGCATCGAGCAGTTCGGGGTCGGTGCGCGTATCGGCCGATATCAGCACGCACTCTCCCGCCTGGACGGCGAAATGCCCGCTCACCAGCACCCGGGCGGCGGCGGACAGACGATGATCTTTGATGGCGGACAGGCCCATCGAAACCCCCTTGTCGGCCCTCAGGCGGGCCGGTTCAGTTGAAAGACTTCGCGCGTGACGGCGTAATCCATATAGCCCAGCCGCGAGATGGCTTGCAGCCGCTCGGCCTTGACCATCCCGTCTTCGATCATGGCGTCATCGACATGGATGCCCAGCACGCGGCCGATCACCATGCGGCTGATCCAGCCCTCCTCGCTGCTGGGCAGCTCCAGGATGTCGTGCACCGCGCACTCCAGGTGGACGGGGGATTCCTTGACGCAGGGCGCCTTGACCAGCCGGGCGGGCACGGCGGTCACGCCGGCCAGGCCGAATTCGTCCACATCGCGCTCCACCGAGGCGGACGAGGCGTTGATGGCATCGCGCAAGGCATAGGTCGCGAGATTGACGACGAACTCGCCGGTCTCGCGGGCGTTCAGGACGGAGTCTTTTTCGCCGCCGGCCACGTGGCGGCCGTTGGCGCAGAACGCCACCATGGGCGGGCGCTCATTGACGGCCGAGAAAAAACTGAAGGGGCTCAGGTTGGGCACGCCCGCGCGCGAGCGGGTGGACACCCAGCCGATGGGGCGCGGAATGACGCAGGCCTTGAACGGGTTGTAAGGCAGGCCGTGGTCGTTGCGGTCGCAGTGATAGAACACAGGTCGCTCCTCGCTCAGGCCGCCGCGGTCTGGCGGGCCAGATCGCGCAGGTTGATCGCGTCATTCGCCAGGTCGGCCACCGATACCGGCGTGCGGTTGGCGATGAGCGTGGTCAGCGCCCGGCGCTCGCGTCCCATATTGGCCAGCACCGCGAAGGTCAGGCAGCCTTGATGCAGCGACAGGCTGATGAAGCGCCCGCTGGCCGGATCGCCGCGCACCACGGCCTGGTCCACCGGACCCGGCAGGCCCACGACCTGGAGGTTCATACCGAACTGGTCGGTCCACATCCAGGGGATCTCGTCATAAGCAGTCTCGCGGCCCAGCATGCTGCGGCACACGGCCACCGTCTGTTTCTCGGCGTTCTCCCAGGTTTCGAGCCGGATGCGGCGGCCGTAATGGCGGTTGGGGTGCGATGTCACATCGCCGGTGGCATAGACATCCGGCACGCTGCTGCGGCCGTGGGCATCGACCACGATGCCGTCCTCGCACTCGATGCCGGCCTCGCGCGCCAACTCCACGTTGGGCACCACGCCTATCCCCACCACCAGGGCGTCGGCGCGCCAGGTCTCGCCGGTCTGGCAGCTGACCTCGACGCCGTCGTCATGCGTCCGCACGCCCGTGACCACCCTGCCGGTCTGCAGCTTCACGCCATGGGCGCGATGCACCGACTCGACATAGCGGCCCACTTGCCGGCCGGTCACGCGGGCCAGCGGCACGTCGGCGGATTCCAGCACCGTCACTTCGCAGCCCAGGCCGCGCGCGGTCGCGGCGACCTCCAGGCCGATGAAGCCGCCGCCGATCAGCACGATATGGCGGCCCGGCACCAGCGCCTGGCGCAGCCGCAGCGCATCGTCGGCGCCGCGCAGCACATGCACGCGCGGATGCGCGGCGGGCAGCCCGGGGAAGGCGCGCGCCCGCGCGCCGGTGGCGATGAGCAGCTTGTCGTAGCGCAGCATGCCGGCCGTGGTGGACAGCACATGGCCCTCGGGGTCCAGCGCCAGCGCGCGCTGGCCCAGGAAGAGCTCGACGCCGTCATAGGCGGCGGCCGGATTGATCGCGCACTGCTCCAGCGTGCGCGCGCCGTTCAGATACTCCTTGGACAGCGGCGGACGCTCGTAGGGCAGATGGGTTTCCTCGCCCACCAGCACGATGCGCCCCGTATGGCCCTCCTCGCGCAGGACCCGCACCGCCTTGCCCGCGGCATGTCCCGCGCCCGCGATCACGATGGTTTCCGTCATTTATGCTTCCTTGTCAGCCGATACTCATGGGTGCGTCGGGCACCGCCTTTTGCAACTCGCCGGAAACTCCGGCTTCGCCGCGCGAACGCCCGCGCAGCGCCTGTTCAAGCCAGCCTGCCTCGGTGCGGGGTTCGGCGCCGAACAACAGCCTGGTATAGGGATGGCGCGGCGGCAGCACGTCGTCTCGCCTGCCGCTGTCGACCACCTTTCCGCCACGCATGACCGCGATGTCGTGCGCGATGCTCTGCACGGTGCCCAGGTCGTGGGTGATGAATATGTACGATACCCCGCGCTGGCGTTGCAGGCGGGCCAGCAGGGCAATGATGCCTTGCGCCACCAGAGGGTCCAGGGCCGAAGTGACCTCGTCGCAGATGATGACATCCGGCTGCGCGGCCAGCGCGCGCGCGATGCAGACGCGCTGCTTCTGTCCGCCGGACAACTCGCCCGGATAGCGGCGGGCCACCTCGGCCGGCAGCTCGATCTCGGCCAGCAGCTCATCGACGCGGCGCGCCACGGCCGGGGCCGGCAGGCCATGGTAGAAAGCCACCGGCCGGCCCAGCGATTCGCCGATGGTCAGCCTGGGGTTCAGCGCCGTGTCGGGCGTCTGGAACACCAGCTGGATACGCCGCAGGGTGTCCCGCGAGCGCTCGCGCAAGGCCGCCGGCAGCACCTGGCCATCAAAGCGCAGCGTCTGCCGCGGCCCGGGCACCAGGCCTACGATGGTCTTGGCCAGGGTGGACTTGCCGCTGCCGGACTCGCCCACCACGGCCAGCGTGGTGCCGCGCCGCAGCCGCAGCGAGACATCGTGCAGCACTTGCACCGGCCCGTAGCTGAGCGACAACCCGTCGACCGACAGGATGGCGTCCTCCTGGCTCACGGGCTCGGGCGCGCCGCGGTGGCGGCTGACCGCCAGCAGTTCGCGGGTGTAGCCGCGCGCCGGGTCATCGACCACCTGGCGCGCCGGCCCCGCCTCCACCAGCTCGCCGTGGCGCAAGACCATGATGCGGTCGCAGATCTGCGACACCACGGCCAGGTCGTGGCTGATATAGAGCGCCGCGCTCTGCTGGCCCTGGATGGCCTTCTTGATGGCCGCCAGCACCTCCAGCTGCGTGGTCACGTCCAGCGCGGTGGTGGGCTCGTCGAAGACCACCATCTCCGGCTCGGACACCATGGCCATCACGGTCATGGCGCGCTGCAGCTGTCCGCCCGAGACCTGGTGCGGATAGCGTTCGCCGAAGTGCTCCGGGTCGGGCAGGTCCAGCTTGCGCAGCAAGGCCACCATGCGCTGGCGCGCCGCCTCGCGGGGCATGCCGTCGCGCACCAGGGTTTCGGTCATCTGCCGGCCCAGGGTATAGGCGGGATTGAAGGCGGCCGATGCCGACTGGGCGACATAGGTCAGCTTGCGGCCCAGCAGGCGATTACGCTGGGCCAGCGGCATGGCCAGCAGGTCCTGGCCGCGGTAGAGCACCTGGCCGCCCGCGTGACGCACGCCGGCGCGCAAGTGTCCCAGGGCCGCCAGGCCCAGGGTGGACTTGCCCGCGCCCGATTCGCCGATGATGCCCAGCACCTCTCCGGCGCGCAGCGTCAGGCTCAGGCCCTTGAGCAGTTCGCGCGAGGGCGTGGCGGAGGTGGCCAGGCGCAGATCCCGGATATCGATCAATGGCGAGGTCATCTCAAGCATCCTTGCGGCGCAGCAGGGCGTCCGCCAGCAAATTCACACAGACCGCCACGACGGCGATCATGCCCGCCGGAAACAGCGGCGCGGTCAGGCCGAAGCCGATGGCCGGCGCGTTATCGCGCACCATCCCGCCCCAGTCGGCGGCCGGCGGCGGCACGCCCAGGCCCAGGAAACTGAGCGAACTGATGAACAGCAGGCTGAACATGAAGCGGATGGCCAGCTCGGCAGCCAGCGGCCCCATGGCGTTGGGCAGCAGTTCGCGGCCCAGCAGCCAGCCCAGGCCTTCGCCGCGCAGCCGGGCGGCCACTACATAGTCCTGCACGGCGATATCCATGGCCAGCGAGCGGGTGAGCCGGAAGATGCGCAGGCACTCGAACAGCACCAGCACGGCGATCAGGACCGGAATGGAATTGCCCAGCAGCGAGATCACCAGCAAGGCGAAGATCAGCGGCGGAAACGACATCAGCAAGTCCACCACGCGCGAGAGCACCGCATCGACGGCGCCCGAGCAAAAGGCGGCCACCAGGCCCAGCCCCGTGCCCAGCGCGAAGGCGCCGGCGGCGATCACAGCGGCCAGGGCCAGGCTGTTGCGCCCACCCTCGATCACGCGCGCCAGCATGTCGCGCCCCAACTGGTCGGTGCCGAAGGGATGCGCCCAGCTCATCGGGCTCCAGGGCTCGCCCACCATGTCGTCGGCGCCCACCGGCCAGAGCCAGGGCCCGGCGATCACGGCCAGCACCACCAGCGCCAGCACCAGCAAGGCAATGCGCGTCACCGCGCCCGAACGCCGGAAGGCGGCCAGGGCATTCATCATCGCCGTCATCGCGGGTGCCTCAGTTTGGGGTTGAAAGCCAGGGCCGTGACATCGGCCACCAGGTTCAGGCCGATATAGGCGGCGCCGAAGACCAGGCCGCAGACCTGCACGACCTGGATATCGCGTTTGGACACGGCGTCCACCATCCATTGGCCCATGCCCGGATAGGTGAAGATCACTTCGACCACCACCACCCCCACCACCAGATAGGCCAGGCTGATGGCCACCACATTGATGACCGGTCCGACCGCGTTGATGAAGGCGTGGCGCAGCACGATCTGGCCGGGGCTGCAGCCCTTGAGCCGGGCCATCTCGATATAGGGATGGGACAGCACGTTGATGACGGCCGCGCGGGTCATGCGCATCATGTAGGCCATGACCATGCAGACCAGGGTCAGCGCCGGCAGCACGATGCGCAATACCCGCTCGCCCAGCGCCATATCCGGATTGACGGTGGACAGCACCGGCAGCCAGCCCAGCTGCAGGCCGAACACCAGCAGCAGCACATAGCCCATGAAAAACTCCGGAAAGGAGATCGAGGCCAGCGACACCACCGAGATGACGCGGTCGGCCGCCGTGCCCTGCTTGAGCGCCGACAGCAGGCCCAGGGCCAGCGCCAGCGGCACGGCGACCAGCGCCGCGCTGACGGCCAGAAAAAGGGTATTGCCCAGCCGCTCGCCCAGCACCGGCGCGATGGGCATGCCCGTCACCAGCGACTGGCCGGCATTGCCGGCGGCCATGTCGCCCAGCCACGCCAGATAGCGGGTGGTGGCGGGCTCGTCCAGGCGCAAGGCCCGGCGCAGGTTCTCCACGGCCTGCGGCGTGGCGTCCTTGCCCAGCAGCGCCTCGGCCGCGTCGCCGGGCATGAGTTCGACAGCCATGAAGATGAACACCGATACCAGCCATAAAGTGATCAGGGCCCAGACCAGCCGGCGCCCGATCAATCGCAATAAGGTCATGCGGATTTCCCCCTTGTTATTCCGGACATGGGCGCGTGGGCGCGCCCATGCCTTCAGGCCAGCCAGCAGCGCTCGGCGATGCGGCAGCCGGCCAGTTCCATATTGGGCGCGCCCAGGTTGCCGCGCACCTTGGCGCTGGCCCCGTCCAGGAAGTTGTTGAACAACGGAATGACCGGCCCGCCGTCATCGCGCATCAGCGCCTGCATCTCCGCGTAGATCTGCGCCCGCTTGGCCTGGTCCAGTTCCGTGCGCGCGGCCAGCAGCAGCGCATCGAAGCGGGCGTTGGCCCAGTGCGTGTCGTTCCAGGCGGCCTTGGAAAAATAGGCGGTGGTGAAGATCTGGTCCGGCACGGCGCGGCCGGCCCAATAGGTGATCATGAAATCCTTGGAGCGCCACACGGTCTCCCAGTAGCCGTCCTGCGGCTCGCGCACCACATTGATGTTCATGCCCGCTTTCTCGGCATCCATCTTCAGCAGCACCGCCATGTCGATGGCGCTGGAGAAAGCCGCCGTCGAGGTGCGCAGGTCGATCGCCCCGCTATGGCCGGACTTCTTATAGTGAAAGCGCGCGCGGTCCAGGTCCTGCTCGCGCTGCGCCAGCGTGGCATCGAAGAAGGGCATGTAGCGGCCTACCGCGTGGTCATTGCCCAGCGAGCCATAGCCCATGAGCAGACGGTCCAGCATCTGCTTGCGGTTGATGGCGTACTTCATGGCCAGGCGCAGGTCCGGATTGGCGAAAGGCCCCCGGTCCGACCGCATATTGATGGCATAGAAGGCATTGCCGCTGGCATTGATGACCCGCAGGCTGGGCAAGCGCTCAAGCAGCTTGACCGTCTTGGGATCCAGGCGGTTGACGACCTGCACCTCGCCCGACTGCAGCGCCGCCAGGCGCGCGGCGTCGTCGTTGACCACATTGATCACGATCTCGTCGACGTGCGCGCGGCCTTCCTTCCAGTAGTTGGGATTGCGCTTGGCCAAAAAGCGCACGCCCGGCTCGTACTGCTGCAGGACGTAGGGGCCGGTGCCCACGCCATCTATGGTGGCCTGGCCGTCCGGCACGATGCTCAGGTGGTAGTCCGACAGCAGATAGTGCAGGTCGGCATTGCCGGTGGCGTGCACCACCTTGACCTGCATCGGCCCGGCCTTCTCGATCGTGGTGATTTCCTTGAGCAGGCCGGCGGCGCCCGACTTGGTGTCCGGTCCGGTGTGTCGACGCAGGGAGAACACGACGTCGTCGGCCGTCAGCGGCTTGCCATTGTGGAAAGTCACGCCTTCGCGGATATGGAAGATCCATTCCCGCGCGCCCGGGCCCACGTCCCAGCGCGTGGCGATCTCGGGAATGGCCTGGCCGTCTTCCGTGATCTCGATCAGGGTGTTGTACAGGGTGTAGTTGATGGTGCGCTCGACCGGCGAGCCGAAGCCGCCGCGCGCCGGATCCAGGGTATTGGTGGTCTGGCCGCCGGCCAGGCCCAGTTTCAGGCGGCCGCCCTTGACGGGCGTCTCGGCCGCCCGGGCCTGGCCGAAAGGCAGGACCAGGCCACAGGCCGCGCCCAGGCCCAGGGTGGCCGCTCCCTTGATGAGATCGCGGCGGGTAAGCGAAGAAGACAGATCGGCTTGCTTCATGCGGACTCCAGAACGGTCGTTGACACGGCGGAAAGATGCTGCGACAGCAAGCGGGCCACCTCATCGGGCCGCTCGACATGGGGGATGTGCCGCGTGCGCGGCAAGGCTTCGAAGCGGGCGCGCGGCAGGCGGGCCGCGGCCTGGCGGGCATCGGCGTAGGAGACCGTGACGTCGTCCTCGCCCCAGATCAGCATCAGCGGCAGGCGTTCGCCCAGGGCGGCCAGCCTGTCCGTCTGGATGTCGTCGTTGATGGATCCCAGGTAATAGCGGCCGATGGCCGCGAAGGACTCGGCCGCGCCGGCCGAATTGTTCATGCGCCAGGTTTCCTCGATATAGGCCTCGCTGACCCGCGCCGGGTCGTACACGCCCGCGCGCAGCCGTTCGGCCACCGCGTCCCGGTCCATCCGCGCCAGATAGCCCGCGGTCCACTCGCGCCGCTGCGGCGCCAGCGGCGCCAGGCCAACGGCGCCGATCAGCGCCAGGCTGCGCGCGCGGGCCGGATGCGTGGTGGCGAAAGCCGCGGCATGCAGGCCGCCCAGCGAAGAACCCACGACGTCCACCGCCTGCTGTCCCAGGCTGTCGAGCAGGCGGGCCAGCATGGCGGCATGGCCGGCGGCGCGATAGTCGAAATCCGGGCCTTTATAGGACAGGCCATGGCCCGGCAGGTCGATGGCCAGGCAGACACGGCCCTGGGCGGCCAGGCGGGCGCCCAGCTCGTCCCAGATCTCGGCATGCGAGCCGAGGCCGTGCACGCACAGCACGGCGGGACCGGCATGGCCCCATTGGCGCACGCGCACATTGATGCCGCCGGCATCGGCGAAATACTGGATGGGCCCGCCCATCGTCAAGCCCCGGCGGCGCCGAACAGACGCTCCAGATTGTGCTTGATATAGTGCTGCACCCCTTTCTCCAGGCGCGACATCCGGCCCGGCACGAAGGAGGCCGCCCGCGTGACGTTCTGCAGCGACTCGACCATGGAGAAGTCTTCGGCCAGCACCTTGTCCAGCATTTCCTTGAACTCGCCCACCACGCGGTCGCGCTGCGGGCCGTCCACCGTCTCGGGCATCCATAGCACCATGCCCGACAAGCGCATGGTCTCCGGTCCCGTCGGCCAGCTGGTGTAGACCGAGATGTAGTCGGGACGCACGAAGAAATTGAGGTTGGGGCTCAACAGGCCGGTGGCCGAATAACGGTCGGACTTGCCCTCCAGCGCCGGGATGCGCCGCGACGTCAAGTCGCCCGACTTGGACAGCGTGCCGGCGTCGTATTCATCGATGAAGACCTGCCCGTTGGCGCGCAGGTCATAGGGCAGGTCCACCGTTTTCATGAAGCGGCCGATGGAGTCTTTGTGCAGCACGCCCACGTGGTAGAAGTCGATGAAGTTCTCCACCATCAGCTTCCAGTTGCACTTGAGCTCGGCATCCACGCGCAGGCCCACCTTCAGCTGGCCGGTCTGGATATAGCCGAACTTCTCGTCGAAGTCGCGGATGAAATCGGCAAACGGCACGGGCTCCTTGGCCAGCGACACGAAGATGAAACCGCCCCACAGGCCCACGCTCAGCTCGGGCAGCCGGCAATTCTTGCGGTCGAAGTCCTCGGCGTCGCGCATATACGAAGCGCCCTTGAGCGCGCCGTCCAGGCCATAAAGCCAGCCATGGTAAGGACAGGTGAACTCCTCGGCATTGCCCTTGCCGGTGGCGATCTCCACGCCCCGGTGCAAGCACATATTGGCATAGGCGCGCACGGTGCCGGCCTCATCGCGGCACAGCAGCACCGGGTCGCGCAGCACGCGCAAGGCCATATAGTCGCCCGGCTTGGCCAGCTCGTCCTCGCGCGCCAGGCAGAGCCAGTCGCGGCGGAAGATCTCCGCTTCCTCGCGCGCCAGCACGTCCGGGTCGTGGTAGATAAAGCCCGGCGAATGCGACGCCTGGGTCACCTCGCGGAAGGTCTTGTCGAACATGCGTACCGCTACTTCCTTGACTGCCATGGTGTTCACCCCTTGATTGATGTCAACCCCGCTCCACACGGTGGGCGGCTTCAAAATTCGTCATGAAACTGCGCAGATTGGCGGCGAGGTCTTCGCACATATAGCCGCCCTCCTGCACCAGCACGGTGGGCAGGCCCAGGCCGGCCAGCGCCCGGGCGATGCGCCCGAAGCCGTCGGTGCTGATGGACAGCCAGGCCAGCGGATCGCGCTCATAGCCGTCAAAGCCCAGGGCCACCACCAGGGCCTGGGCGCCCCACTGCGAGGCGCGCTCCAGCGCCGCCGACAGCTGCGCCAGGTAGGCCGCGTCGGCCGTGCCGCGCGCCAGCGGAATATTGAGATTGGCGCCCTCGCCTTCGCCCTGGCCGCGCTCCTCGGAGCTGCCCCAATAGAAGGGGTAGAACTCGGCGGTGTCGCCATGCAGCGAAATGGTCAGCACATCGCCGCGCGCATAGAAGATGTCCTGGGTGCCATTGCCGTGATGCACATCGACGTCGATGATGGCCACGCGGTCGAAGCGCTCGCGCAGCACTTCGGCGGCCACCGCCGTTCCGTTCAGATAGCAGAAGCCGCCCGCGTATTCGGGGCCCGCGTGGTGGCCCGGCGAGCGGCACAGCGCATAGGCCGCGTCCATCCGGCCCTGGGCCACGCCGCGCGCGGCGCTGGCTGCGCTGTTGGCGCCCCAGCGCATGGCCTGCCAGGTGTGCGGGCCGATGGCGCAGGCCAGGTCATACATATGGAAGCCCGCCCGCCCGACGATGCCGCGCGGATAGGGCGCATCGGGCCGGCGGGGATGGGCGTTGGGGACGACTTCCGGGCCGGCATTGGGCAGCCGGGACCACAAGGCATGCGCGTGCTCAAGAAAATCCAGATAGCGCGCCGTATGCACGCGGCTCAGATATTGCAGGCCGAAGTCCGCGGGCGCATGGATGGCGTAACCCATGGCCGCCACGCCTTCGCGCAGCCCGGCCAGGCGCGCCGGGACATCCGGATTGGGCCGCACGCGGCCGGCCACCATGAAATGCTCGGGCTGATGTTGCTGCTGTTGATCGGCGTAAACCACATGCATCGCGACGCTTCCATTGAATCGTTGACCCGATGCGCATGTTCCGGTAGCGTGTCATATAAATCAAATGGATTTTGATTATCCAATCATAAATACCATTTATATCCCTAGAACTCCGATGCAGCCTGTCTCCAAACTCCTGACCGAAAGCTCGCTGGCCCGCAGCCTGGACTGGAACCTGTTACGCACTTTTCTGGTGATCGCCGAAGCGCAGGGCATCTCGGCGGCGGCCGACATCCTGGGGCGCACCCAGCCAGCGGTCAGCGCCGCGCTCAAGCGCCTGGAAGAGACCATGGGCACGCAGCTGGTGCAGCGCAGCTCCACCCGCTTCAGCCTCTCGGAGACAGGGGCGCTGCTGCATCGCGAATGCCGCGAGATCTTCCACACCATCCGCAACATCCCCGGCCTTATCGGCGAAGATCCTTCGGCCATCGCCGGCACGCTGCAGCTGCACATGGCCAGCCACATCGTCAGCGACATCATCGACGACACCCTGGCCACCTTTCACCAGCGCTACCCGCAGGTCGCGCTGGACATCTGCCTGCAGCCCAGTTCGGCGCTGATCGAATCGCTGCTCAACCGGTCCATCAACTTTGGCGTGTCGCTGGCCTGCAGCAAAGTCGCGGAGCTGGAGTATTTCCATCTCTACCAGGAGTACTTCGGCCTGTTCTGCGGCCCGCGCCACCCGCTGTTCGGCAAGCGCGGCCTCAAGCTCGAAGACCTGGCCGGCCACAACGCGGTGTCGTTCAAGGTGGTGGCCGCCTCGGAAGTGCTGCAGACCATCAACGGCATGTACCGCCAGGCCAAGCTGGCCATGCCTTTCCGGGGCATATCGGACCACCTGGAGGAAGTCCGCCGCATGGTGCTGGCCGGCCTGGGCGTGGGCGCCCTGCCCCTGCATGTGGCCGCGCGCGATGTGCGCGATGGCCTGCTGTGGCGGCTGCCGCCCTTCGAGCACCCGACGCCCATCGACGTCTATCTGGTCAGCAACCCCAAGGCGCAGCTCTCGCGCGCCGAACAGGCTTTCGTCCGGGTGATGCAGGAAGTGACGGCGGCCAAGCCCATCGAGGCGCGCATCTACGCCGTCGAACTGTCCGAACCCCGCTGATTTCCCACGTTTTCTTTCTACTCACACACTGGAGAACCGCAACATGACGTGGCATCCCGCCGCATCGGCCGACCTGAACGGCAAAACCATGCTGGGCGTCGAAATCGCCGGACGCGACATCGCCTTGTGCAAAGTGGGCGACGCTGTCTTCGCCACCGGCAACATCTGTACGCACCAGCATGCCTACATGACGGACGGCTACCTTGAAGACGGCTGTATCGAATGTCCCTTGCACCAGGCGGTCTTCGATGTGAAGACCGGCGAGGTGCTCGATGGACCGGCGCGCGAGCCGCTGCCCGTCTATCCGGTCAAGATGGCCGAAGGCCAGGTCTGGGTGGAGCTTCCCGACTGAAGCCCCCAAAACACCCAGCCCTTCGTCCCGGTGCCGGGACGAAGGGCCAGCGACGACAGGCTCGGCTGAGCGGACTGGGGATGGAGCTAGGGAGGTGGCCGCTTTTTTCGCGTCTGTGGCCGGGTAAGACGCCCAGCCCGCTCAGCCGAGCCCGGTCGCGCGGACCGGCGGCAAGCAACGATGCCGTCCGGTCCGGGTCAGGGCTTAGAAGCGATGACGCAGGCCAACGCCGACCACCGTGCTCTTCACCTCATCCTGGAAGGCGAAGTTGGTCGCGTAAGAAACCATGCCGTACAGATTGGTGCGCTTGGACAGGTCGTAGGTATAGCCCAGGCTGTAGACATTCATCGTGGCGTCGTCCTTGGTCAACAGGTCGTTCTTGGGATCGACGCGCTGCCACGAGAACAAGACGTTGCTGGCGCCACCGATCGGCGCGCTCAGGCCCACCAGGTAGGAATTGGCCTTGAAGTCGGCCTTGGCGGTGTTGCTCGGGAAGCCGGAGGCTTCCGGGCTGCCGCTGCCGAAGGCGTTGACCCCCGTGCCGGTGAACCAGCCGTCGCGGGTCTGGCCAAAGGCCAGGGCCAGCTTGACCACTTCGAAGTCATACGAACCGCCCAGGATCCACGACTTGGGCGAGGTGTCGGTCTTGAGCTGGTCCGCCATGTTGAGCTGGTCGTAGGTGAGGGCCACGTTCAGCGGACCGTTCACATAGCGCAGGCCGGCGGTGATGCCGCGCGTATTCTGGTTGGTCTTGAAGCCGGTCTGGGCGGCGGTGGTGTCGGCCACGTTGAACGAATAGCCCACGCCGGCCTGGAAGCCGCTGAACGACGGGGTCTGGTACATGACCATATTGTCGTAGCGGACCGTGTTGGCGGCGCTGAAGGCGGTGCCGACCGTGGCCTGGCCGTAGCTGGCGCCGAAGGGATCGATCGCGCCGAAATACTTTGAGGCGATATTGGTCTGGCGGCCGAACTCCAGCAGGCCCCAGGCGCTGCTCTTGAGGCCCAGGGTCGCCTGGCGGCCGAACAGGCGGGTGCTCTGGCCCGACTGGCCGTTGGCCGAGTTGAAGCCGCTTTCCAGCGTGAACACCGCGCTCAGGCCATCGCCCAGGTCTTCGGTGCCGCGCAGGCCCCAGCGCGAACCGCTGGACACGCCGTTGGTCATGCCGACCTTGGATTCGCGGTAGTCGTTCGGGCCCGAGAGGCGCTGATAGGCCAGGCCGGTATCGATCAGGCCGTAGAGCGTCACGGTGGTTTCGGCTTGGGCGGCGCCCGCCATGGTGGCGAGGACGGCGGCTGCGAGCAAAGTCTTTTTCATGCGATGTTCCTTGGATTTGAAGAGGCAGGCGCCAAGCCGTCCGGAAGACGGCGGCGCCGCGGATGCAAATACTAGAAGTCGCATTTGGACATTCGGTGACAAACCCCGAATCCCCGCCGACCCGCCACGGACTGTGGCGCGACGGGCACGCAATGTAAAAGCGTGCCGCGCTAAAAACGCCCGTCATGGCACTGTGCTATCAAGACCCTGAGCGAGCGGCATCGACACCGCACCGCCGGACTGACCGGCGGCCTTGTTCGCAGCCTGCGCAGGGGAGTGCCTTTTTGATATGATTGGGAATCGTTCTTATTTTCAATCACTATTGCGCGCCATGCCCTCCTCCGATCCCGTCCGCCACGCCGCGCTCCTGACGTGGTATTGCGATCATCACGGCTGGCTGGTCGGTTGGCTGCGCCGCAAACTGGGCTCGGCCTGCGACGCGATGGACTTCGCGCAGGATACGTTCCTGCGCCTGGCCAGCCATGCCGATCTGGAACGGATCCGCACGCCGCGGGCGTTCCTGACCACGACGGCCACGCGGCTCTTGATCGACGATGCCCGGCGCCGCAAGATCGAATCAGCCTGCCTGGAGAGCTGGACCGTGCTGCACGGCGAAGCCCAGGCCCCCTCCCCCGAACAGCTGTTGCAAACCGTCGAGACGCTGGCGCGGCTGGCGCGGCTGCTCGATGACCTGCCGCCCAAGCCACGCACCGCATTCCTGCTGCACCGTCTCGACGGCTGGACCTATCACGAGATCGCCGCCGAACTGGGCGTGTCCGCCAGCATGGTCAAGCAATATGTCGCGCGGGCGCTCGCCCACTGCTACCTGGTCTCGGAGACGCCGTGACGCCCCGCCCCGAAATCGTGGCCCGGGCCGCCGACTGGATGGCGCGGCTGGGCGAGGAATCCGCCACCGAGGCCGAGCGCGAAGCCTGTCTTCAGTGGCGCCAGGCCGACCCCGCGCACGAACGCGCCTATCGCGGCCTGCAGGCCCTATGGGAAGATTTCGAGAAGGCCGCGGCCTGCGCATCGCCCGCCACGGCCCGGCGCCTGCTCGAAGAGGCGACGGCAAAGCGGCGGCGCGCGCCGGCGCGCGCCAAGGCGGGCGCCGCCGCGCTGGCCCTGCTGCTGGGCGCGGCCGTGCTGTGGCAGCTGGCCTCTCCCGGCTGGCTCCTGGCCGACCACCACACCCGCGTGGGCGAATGGCGCGTGATCGAACTGGAGGATCACAGCCGCATCACGCTCAACACCGATTCGGCCATCGACATCCGCTTTGACGATAGCCAACGCCTGGTCGTCTTGCGGCAGGGCGAGGTCCTGGTCGACGTCGCGCGCGGAAAACGCCCCTTTGTGGTCCAGACCGCCGACGGCACGGCGCAGGCGCTGGGCACCCGCTACCTTGTGCGCCGTGAGGCCGAACACACCGATGTCACCGTGGCCGAGTCGCGCGTGCGCGCCTGCGCCGCCCAACCGCCGTGCGCCGAGCTGTCGGCCGGCCAGCGCGTGCGCCTGAGCGGCGGTCGGGTGCAGAACCTGGCCGGGATCGACCCGCAGCGTGCCCTGGCCTGGACGCGGCACAGCCTGGTGGTCGACGACCGGCCGCTGGCCGAGGTACTGGCCGAACTAGGCCGCTACCGGCCTGGCCGCCTGCAGTACGATGCGGCCGCCCTGGCCGACCTGCGCGTCTCGGGTGTCTTCCCGCTGGACGCGCCCGACCGGGCGCTCGACTCGCTGGCCTCCAGCCTGCCGATCATGATCAGGCGCTACACCCCCTGGCTGGTCACGGTTCGCCCGCGCGCCCCCGCTGCGACGGCACCGTAAGGCTTCCTCGCGGCGCGTCCGCGGCGGGAAGGCCGCGGGAAAACCCGGGGCGGACAGTTTTTTTTGTATCCGCGCTGTCCCTCGGGCCGCCTGCTTCGTCATGACTCATGAGAAACCTTCAATCTGGAGAGGCCCCCATGAGTCACCTTGCCCCGCGCGGGCGCGCCCTGGCGCTATGCGCCGCCCTCGCCGCCGCCTGCTCATACCCCGCGGCCCATGCGCAAGCTTTGCTCCAGCCGGCCGCCGCGCCCCGGGTGGATATCCCGGCCGGCCCCCTGACAGCGGCACTGAACACCTATGCGGAACAGGCCCGCCTGACGCTGTCTTTCGACCCGGCGCTCACCGCCGGCCTGCGCAGCCAGGCCCTGTCCGGCAGCCCGAGTCCCGAGCAGGCATTCGCGAGCCTGCTGGCGGGAACGGGCCTCAAGGCGATCCCGTGCGGCCCCGGCAGCTATACCCTGCAGCGGCTGCCCACGGGAGACGTCAGCACGTTGGCGCCGATTGCCGTGCAAGGCGGCGAACAAGCCTGGGGACCGGTCGACGGCTATATCGCTTCCCGCAGCGCCACCGCCACCAAGACCGACACGCCGTTGATCGAGACGCCGCAGTCCGTCAGCGTCATTTCCCAGGCGCAGATGCAGGCCCAGGGGGTCGGCCGGGTGGATGAAGCCTTGCGCTACAGCGCCGGCGTGCGCACCGAGCCCATCTACGACACGCGCCGCGGCACTTACTATGTGCGCGGTTTCAATGTGGCGAACAACGGCCAATATCTGGACGGCCTGAAGCTGGCCTATCCGGGCGGTTATGGCGGCTGGGAAGTCGATCCCTATACGCTGGAGCGGCTGGAAGTCCTGCGCGGACCGTCGTCGGTGCTCTATGGCCAGACCGTGCCCGGCGGGCTTGTCAATCAGGTCAGCAAACGCCCTCAGGACACGCGCGGCGGCGAGCTGGCCGTACAGTATGGCAGCTTCGACCGCAAGCAGATCTCGGGCGACATCACCGGGCCGCTGGATGACGATGGCCATTGGCTCTACCGCCTGACAGCGGTCGGACGCCAGGGCGGCACCCAGACCAACCACGTTGACGACGACCGCGTCCTGCTGGCGCCCTCGCTTACCTGGCGGCCCAACGCTGACACCTCGATCACGCTGCTGGCGCAATACCAGCACGATCGCACCGGCAACACGGCCAACTTCCTGCCCGCCGCCGGCACCCTCTGGCCCGTGGCCAACGGCCATATCCCGGTGGACTTTTTCTCCGGCGACCCCAGTTTCGACAAGACGGACCGGCGCAAGATACAGGTGGGGTACCTGGCCGAACACAGGGTCAACGACACGGTCACGCTGCGGCAAAACCTGCGCTACTCCACCCTGGAGGTCGATTACCGCAGCCTGGGCGCCAATGGAGGCTGGGTGCAGGTTCGCGAACCCTATACGGATCTGCGCCGCATTTCCCTGGTCAGCAAGGAGGGCTTCCATCTTTTCTCGCTCGACAATCAGGCTCAATTCAATCTGCGCCACGGCCCGGCCGAGCATACGCTGCTGCTAGGCGCCGATTACCAGGAGTCGCGCCTTGACCGTCTCTATGGCTTGCGCACGGCGCCCGTAAACCCGATCGATGCCTTTGATCCGGTGTATGGCGCGCCCTTCCCTGGCGCGCGTCCCCAAGCCTCCAACGGTACCGGCCAGGTCCGCCGCCAGTTCGGTCTCTACGCGCAAGAACAGTTGAAACTCTACGACCGCTGGGCTGTGCAGGTGGCCGGCCGCTATGACTGGGCCCGCTCCCGCACCGACGAAACGACGCTGTCCACAGGGGCGGTGCGCAGCACGCGCGCGGATGACGAACAATTCAGCGGCAAGATCGGCCTGGTCTACCTGGCTCCCAATGGCCTCGCTCCCTATGCCTCCTATACGGAGTCCTTCGAGCCCACCAGCGGCACGGACTTTGGCGGCTCGCCCTTCAAGCCCACGCGCGGCAAGCAGTATGAAGTCGGCGTCAAGTACCAGCCGCAGGGCGCGCGCGGCTTCGCCCAGGTTTCGCTGTTCGACCTACGACAGCGCAATGTCCTGACGGCCGACATCGCCCATCCCGGGTTTAGCGTCCAAACCGGCGAGGTGCGCTCCCGCGGCATCGAACTGGAAGGCAGCTGGGAGGTCACGCCAAGGTTCAATCTCATGGCCTCCTACACCTATAACGACGTGAAAGTCACCAAGGCGGCGGCCACGGCGGTCAATCGCGGCAAACGCCCGCCCTATATACCCGACCACATGGCCTCCTTGTGGGCCGACTACCGCCTGGCCTCCAGCGGGCCGCTGGCCGGCCTCTGGCTAGGCGCCGGCGTGCGCTACATGGGCTCGACCAACGACATCCCGGACACCGTCGGCGTGCCCGCCTACACCCTGGTGGACGCGGCCTTGCGCTATGACATCGGCCAATACCAGCTGTCGTTGAACGCAAGCAATCTGTTCGACAAACGCTATGTCGCCGCCTGCGACAGCGCCACCAACTGCTACTACGGCCTGGAACGCACCATCATGGCCAAGCTGGCCTATCGCTGGTAGCGCGCTCCTAGGCAGACAGGCTGGCGATGACGTCACTGCTCCAATCGATGAAGGCGCGGACGGCCGGCGAAAGATGCCGGCTTTGCGGATACAGGATGGAGATTGGCTCCGAAGGCGCCTCGGCGGTGTCCAGCAGCCGGACCAGGCGGCCCTCGGCCAGGTGCTCGCGCACCATGTAGCCGGCCACGCGGATCAGGCCCAGTCCGGCGAGTCCGGCGGCCACATAGGCGTCGGTATCGGTGACGCGGACGGTCTCTTTCATTTCGATGGCGAGCAGGCCGTCGGCGCCGCGGAAAACCCAGGCGGCATAGCGTCCGGGACGACCGCCGATATAGCCCACGGCGGTATGCTGCCGGAGCGCTTGCGGGCTCTCGGGCACACCGTTGCGCGCGAGATAGTCCGGCGAAGCGCACACTTGCCAATCGAATCGGCCGACGCGCCGGGCGACCAGCTGCGAGGGCTGCGGCGGCCCCGTCCTGATGACACAGTCGATCCCTTGCTGGACGAGATCGATGGGAGCATCGGCCAGGTGGAACTCAAGGTCGATCCGGGGATGCCGGCGCGAGAACGCCGGCAGCGCCGGGATGATGAAATGCCTGGCCAGGGATGACGTGGCGCCGATCTTGATAGTGCCGCGCAGGGGCCCCGCCCGCTGCGCGACCGACGCTTCGGCCTCTTGCACGCCGCGCAACAGCGCTTTGCAGCTGTCGTAGTAGCGCAGCCCGGCATCGGTGGCGCTCAGTGCGCGCGTGGTCCGATTCAGCAGCCTTGCGCCCAGGTGGGCCTCCAGCTCCTGGATGGTCCGCGTCACGGTCGAAGGCAACACGCCCAGCGTGTCGGCGGCCTGCCTGAAGCTGCCCGCCTCGATGACCCTCACGAACGTCTGCATGGCCTGCAGTCTATCCATCTTGATGACTCCCCGGGCAGCCGAGACGCCTGCCCGCTGCCGCATGATTATTGTCTTTATTCAAACAGTAAAGTGCTCGTAGAAGGCTTTTTCGCATCCTGGATTTCGCTCATGATGGAAAAAACGGGGTTTTTTTCAGGATAACGCTGGCGACAGCTGGTGATTCTCCGTCGCCCCGCCTCCACTCCATTTGAAATCCGGAAATAATAACCATGTCTCATGACTCGCAACACCAGGCTATTCTCGTGCTCGGGGCCGGCCAGTTGGGCATGGCCGTGCTGCGGGCGCTCGCCCCGCGCGTCCGCCCCCCGCACAGACCCGTCACGGCGCTCGTGTCGCCACACTCGGCCGAGGGGCCGGACGCCGAACTGCGGCAGCTGGGAGTGAACGTCATCGGCTTTGACCTCTCCGCGGACGAAGCCGCCTTGCAGAACCTGTTCCGGCGCTACAAGACCATTATCAATTGCACCGGCTTTGTGGCCGGGCCGGGGACCCAGCTCAAGATCACTCGCGCCGTCCTCGGCGCGGGTGTCGAGCGCTATGTGCCCTGGCAGTTTGGCGTGGACTATGACGTAGTGGGCCGGGGCAGCGGCCAACCGGTCTTCGACGAGCAATACGAGGTGCGTCAATTGCTGCGCGCCCAGCGGCGGACGGAATGGGTGATCGTCTCGACGGGCATGTTCACGAGCTTTCTGTTCGAGCCGGCATTCGGCGTGGTGGACCTGGCCCGCAAAACCGTGCACGGGCTGGGCAGCTGGGACACCAAGGTGACCGTGACTTCGCCGCGGGACATCGGCCAGCTGACCGCGGCCATCTTGATGGCCGAACCGCGCATTGCCAACGAGGTGGTCTTTGTTGCCGGCGACACGCTTTCCTATGGCGAACTGGCGCAGGTGCTGGAACGCTCGACGGGACAGACCTTCGACAAAACCCTATGGACCCTGGACAAGCTGCGCGCCGACCTGCGCGAGGCGCCCGACGATGTCATGCGGCGCTACCGCGTCGCCTTCGCGCGGGGTGATGGAATGTGGTGGGAGAAGTCCGGCACTTTCAATGCCCGCCATGGCCATGACACCGAGGATGTCGCGCATTACCTGTCCACACTGCTGGGCGCGGCCCGAGACGCGCCGGGCCGGCCGCCGGCGTGACGGGCCGCCCCTCAGTATCCCGCTGGGATATGGCGATGCCTGAAAGGCAGCCTGGACAGATCCAGGCAGGCCGGGCCGGGCGCATCGCAATCGATGATCTCCGCGCAGCGTTGCGCGAAGGCGGCGCGGAAGTGGTTCTTGGCCTTGACGCAGAGCAGCCGCAGCCGCGCCGTATCCACGCCGTGCAAGGCATAGAACGCCGGGTCATCGCCGGCCACCACGCGCTCGGTCACGATGACGGACACCTCGGGCAGGTCCGCCAGCTGCAAGAGCGCGCTCGCGCCACAGCTGCGCGCCACCCCATGGTGCATGGGCCCGCTATTGACGAATTCGCCATCGGTCAGGCGCCGCACCACCGCCCGCACGGGCACGCCCGCGCCGAACCGCGGGCCATTGCGCCCGCCCAGCGTCAGCGCGACCGTCTGGCCGACGCCGGCCTGGCGCGCCGCGGCGACGGCCCGCGGATCGGCAAAGCTGGCGAACAGCGTGGGCACCCGCGGCCGGGCGGCCACCAAGGCCGCGAACAGCCCGGGGGTGTCGCCCGCCCCGCCGGACAAGGGGTTGTCGCCGGAGTCCGTCACCGCGATCAGGCCGGGCAGAGGGCTGGCCAGCGCGTGCGCCAGCGCCTGGGCCGGGTCGGGCAGGCTGACGCGGAAGTCGGCCGCCAACGCATGGATGCGGTCCATCACGGCGCGCGCGGCGCGGCGCGCCGCCGCGCCGTCCGGATCGGCGCGCGCATCGCTGATGGCGAACACGGCCGCCCCGGTGGCGGCGGTGTCCGCATAGGGGAAGCCGCCGAAGACGGCGACCTCCAGCACGGGCGCGACGGTGGCCTCGCGGGCGGCCTGCTCCAGCGTGTGCATCGGGCCGCCCGGCGCGGTGCGCATATTGATGCTGGGCAGGATCACGCCCTCGTTGAGCAGGACCCGCGCCGTGCGCAGGCCTTCGGTCGCGCAGCGGACCAGTCCATCGAGCACGCGGGCGGCCGTCTCGGCCATGTCCACATGGGGATGCGTGCGATAGACCGAGGCCACATCCAGCACCTCGGCCCAGGCCGGCGGGAGGTTGCCGTGCAGATCGAAGCTGGCGCCCAGCGGGACATCCGGCAGCCACTCGCGCACCCGGCGCGCGATGTCCAGCTCGGGGGTCTCGCGCCCGGCGGTGATGGCCGCGCCATGCAGGGAAAGATAGACGGCGTCCCAGCGGCCCCGGGCCAGGCCGGCCTCCACCTCGCCCAGAAATCGCTGCAGGACATCCTCGGCGATGGGCCCGGCGGGCAGGGCCGCGGCGCAGCGCAGGACGACCACCTCCCAATCGGGATGTTCATCGGCGAAATGGGCGACCGCGCCCAACTCGGTGGCCGTGCCACGCATGGCCTCGAGCGCCTGGACGCCGGCCTGCCATTCATATTCGTCGAAGCGGGCCTGGGTCGCCGGCACCGGCCCGAAGGCATTGCCCTCGAACCAGAAACGCGCCACGGCAAGTCGCTTGGTGCTCATTGCTGGATATTCCCTTTCATGTCCTTGAGCAGCTCGCCGTAGCGCGCTTGCTCGGCTTTCAGGTGGGCGGCCAGCCGCTCGGGCTTGCCGCCCACGGGCACGGCGCCCAGCGCGCGGAACTTCTCGACGGTGGCCGGCTGGCGCTCGAACGCATCGATGGTGGCGGCGATCCGGTCGACCACGGGCTGGGGCGTGCCGGCCGGCGCCACGATGACGAACCACGACGGCAGCAGATAACCCGGCACGGTCTGGCCGACCGGCCGCACACCGGGCAGCACTTCGATCTCCTGCTGGCTGGCCACGCCCAACGCCACCAGCTTGCCGGCGCGGACATTCTCCAGCGCCGTGGGCACATTGTCGCCGGCCAGCTCGATATGGCCGGCCAACAGATCGGCCGAGGCTTGGGACGCGCCCTTGTAGGGCACATGCGAGATGTCCACCTTGGCCAGCTGTTTGAGCAGCTCCAGCGCGATATGGCCAGTGCTGCCCACCCCCGGCGAGCCCCAGTTCAGTTTGCCGGGCTCGCGGCGCGCGCGCGCCAACAGATCCGGGATGTCCTTGATGCCGCTGGCCGGGTGGGTGAGGATGACATTGGGCACATCGGCCACGTACGACACCGCCGCGAAATCGCGCGCAGGATCGAAACTCATCTTGGGGTAGATATAAGGGTTGATGGCCAAGGGGCCGGGCGTGCCCATGAGCAGGGTATAGCCGTCGGGCGCGGCGCGCGCCACCTCGGCCGCGCCGATATTGGCGCCCGCCCCCGGCTTGTTCTCGACGATGACCGTCTGCTCCAGTCCCTTGGACAAGCCTTCGGCCACGATGCGCGCCAGCAGGTCCGTGGTGCCGCCGGCCGCGAACGGCACCACCAGCTTGACCGGTCCGGCCGGCCATGGCGGCGCGGCCTGCGCCGCGCCCAGCATCGCCAGCATGAGCGGCGCCATCCATACCCTGAAAACCCTGCCCCGGAAACTGCGCATATTTGACCCCTCTGGCGGATCGCGGCCCTGCCGCGGTTGATCATATGATCTAAATTTTGCTAGGATGAATCATATGATCCACTCCCTCCGACCGTCAACAGGCCCGGCCATGACCCACATCTTTCATCGCACGCCCCGCAAACCGCCCGCCCTCGCCCTGCGCGGCCAGGGCAGTTTCTTGATCGACGCCCAGGGCCGGCGCTATTACGATGGCTCGGGCGGCGCGGCCGTCTCCTGCCTGGGCCACGGCCATCCCGAGGTCGCCGAGGCGGTCATCGCCCAGATCCGCCAGCTGGAATACGCCCACACCAGCTTCTTCACCTCCGAACCCGCCGAGGCCCTGGCCGAGCTGCTGGCCAGCCGCTCCCCGGCCGGCCTGTCGCAGGTGTATTTCCTGTCCAGCGGTTCGGAGGCGGTGGAAACCGCGCTCAAGATGGCGCGCCAATACCATGTGGAGCGCGGCCAGCCGCAGCGCCGCCACACCATCGCGCGGTGGCAGAGCTATCACGGCAACACCCTGGGCGCGCTGGCGATCGGCGGGCACCGCGGCCGCCGCGCCCTCTACCAGCCGCTGCTGCCCGAGAGCCACCATGTCTCGGCGTGCTTCGCGCGCCACCATCGCGAGCCGGGCGAGAGCGACGCCGCCTACGGCGACCGCCTGGCCGCCGAGCTGGAACAGAAGATCCTCGCCCTGGGTCCGGACAGCGTCAGCGCCTTCATTGCCGAGACCGTGGTCGGCGCCACCGCCGGCGCGGTCTGCGCCGTGCCCGGCTACTTCCGCAAGATGCGGGCGGTGTGCGACCGCTATGGCGTGCTGCTCATCCTGGATGAGGTCATGTCCGGCCTGGGGCGCACCGGCCATTACCATGCTTTCGAGCATGAAGCGGTCACGCCCGATCTGCTCTGCCTGGCCAAGGGCCTGGGCGGCGGCTATCAGCCGATCGCCGCCGTCATGGCGCATGACAAGGTCGTGCAGACCATCGTGGACGGCAGCGGCGCGTTCCAGCACGGCCACACCTATGTGGGCCATCCGGTAGCCTGCGCGGCGGCCCTGGCCGTGCAGCGCATCGTGGCGCGCGACGGACTGGTCGCGCGCTCGGCCCGCCTGGGCGAGCACCTGGGCGCCCGCCTGCGCGAACGCTTCGGCGATCACCCGCATGTCGGCGACATCCGTGGCCGCGGCCTGTTCCAGGCCATCGAGCTGGTGGCCCGGCGCGACCCCGACACCCCCTTCGACCCGGCCTTGCAGCTGCACGCCCGCCTGAAGCAGGAAGCCCTGGCGCGGGGCCTGCTCTGCTACCCCGGCGGCGGCACGGTGGACGGCGAACGCGGCGATCATGTCCTGCTGGCCCCGCCCTACCTCACGACCGCCGAGGAGCTGGACGCGGCCGTGGAGTGTCTGGGCCAGGCGCTGGACGCCGTCGTCGCATCCGTAAAATAGGCGCTCCGGAACACGAGGATCATCGATGGACAAGCCAGCGGTCGACAAACTGATCGAGCAGCGGTATGCCGAATTGCCGCCCACCCTGCAGCGCGCCGCGCGCTATGCCATCGACAATCCCAAATCGGTCGCCCTGCTGTCCATGCGGGCGGCGGCCGCCGAAGCGGGACTGCAGTCCAGCGCCATGCACCGGCTGGCGCGCGAACTGGGCTTCGAGGGCTACGAGGCCCTGCGCGCCGTCTACCGCGACTGGCTCGCGCAAGGCGGCGCCTCTTTCGCCGAACGCGCCACCGCGCTGCAGACTCGCCCCGGCAAGACCCAGCACCTGGCGCAGGAGCTGGCGCTGGCCGATGGCCGCAATCTGGCGGCGCTGCTGGAGCCGGCCGCCCTGCAGGCCGTGGAGGCCGCCGCCGGGCTGCTGGGCCAGGCGCGCCATATCTACGTGGGCGGCCTGCGCAGCCTTTTTCCGGCGGCCTTTTATTTCAACTATGCCTGCGGCATGTTCAAGCACAACACCACGCTGCTCTCGGGCATCGCGGGCACCTTCGCGGATGATCTGCGCCACGCCGGGCCCGAGGATGCCCTGCTGATCTTCAGCTACGAGCCCTATGCGCGCGACACGGTCTCGGCCGTGCGGTTCGCGCATGGGCGGGGCCTGCGCATCGTCAGCGTGACCGACAGCGCCGTCTCGCCCATCGCCGCGCCGGCCACGGCCCTGATCCTCGTCTCCAACGCCACGCCCTCGCTCTTTCCTTCCGTGGTGCCCGCCCTGGCCGTGGCCCAGACCCTGGTGGCGCTGCTGGTGGCCAGCGGCGGGCGAGCCAACCTGCGCGAGATCGAAAAGAGCGAGGCCCAGCTCAAGGAATTCGCCGTCTATCTCAAGGACAGCCGGCCGCGCTAGCCGCGCAAGGCCAGCAGCTCGCGCGCCTCGTCGGGGCTGGCCACTTCCAGGTGCAACGCCTCTAGCGCCTTGCGTATCTGCCGGACCTGCTCGGCGCTGCTTTCGGCCAGCCGCCCCGGCCCGTTCCAGAGCGAATCCTCCAGGCCCACCCGCACATGCGAGCCCATTGCCGCGCCCATGCTGGCCAAGGGGATCTGCGCGCGCCCCGACCCCAGGATGGACCACTGGTACTGGTCGCCGAACAGGCGGTCGGCCGTGCGCCGCATGTGCATGAGGTCTTCCGGATGCGTGCCGATGCCTCCCAGCACGCCGAAGACGGACTGGATGAAAAGCGGCCCGGACACCAGCCCCCGGTCGACGAAATGACGCAGGTTGTACAGATGGCTGGTGTCGTAGCATTCGAACTCGAAGCGGGTGCCCTGGGCCGCGCCGATCGTGAGGATGCGCTCGATATCGGCATAGGTGTTCTTGAACACCAGATTGCGGCTGTTTTCCAGGTGTTCTCTTTCCCAGGCATGCTTGAGGCCGGGAAAGCGCTCCAGCATCGGATACAGGCCGAAGTTCATCGAGCCCATGTTCAGCGATGCCAGCTCCGGCTGGAAGGCGATGACTGGCCGCAAGCGCTCATCGACCGTCATGTGGGGGCTGCCGCCGGTCGTGATGTTGATGACCGCGTTCGAGGCCGACCGTATAGTGCGCAGAAAGGGCTCGAACAGCGCGGGATCTTGCGAGGGACGGCCATCGGCCGGGTCGCGCGCGTGCAGGTGCAGGATGGCCGCGCCGGCCTCGACCGCCGCCAGCCCCGCCTGGGCGATCTCCCCGGCGGTCACCGGCAGATGCGGCGACATGCTGGGCGTATGGATGGCGCCGGTGGGCGCACAGGTGATGATGACACGTTTCATGCGCGGGCTCCTGGAACGGGGGGACGCTCATTCGCGGATCAGGCCTATGGCCCGCGAGAATAGCGCGCGCTGCTCCTGCAGATAGGCGCCATATTCCCGCGGCCCGAGCACGCTGACCTCCGCGCCTATCGTCCCCAGGGTCTTGCTCACCTCGTCGCCCTGCTCGGCCACCACCTTGCGCGCGGCCTGGTACAGCGTGTCGATGACCTGGGGCGGCGTGCCCTTGGGCGCCATCAGGCCGTAGAGGGTGGGACTGCCCACGTCATAGCCCAGTTCGCGCAACGTCGGCACATCCGGATAGGCGGCCAGCCGCTTGCTGCTGAACACCGCCAGCGGCCGCAAGCCGCCGGACTGGATATGCGCCTGGGCCGGCCCCACCGCCGTTACCGCGATATCCGTGTGCCCGCCCAGCAGGGCCGTGACGGCCGGCGTACTGCCCTGGAACGGAATGTGGCGCAGCTTGATTTGCGCCTCCGAGGCGAAGGTCTCTCCCAGCAGATGGCTGATCCCCATCGCGCCCGAGGTCCCATAGGCAATCCCGTCGGGGCGCGCGCGGGCATCGGCCACGACGTCGGCCAGCGTCTTGTACTTGGACTTGCCCGGCGCGACGATCATCATGCCGCCCAGCGAAATCGCCGCCACGGGCGCGAAGGAATCCGTTGTGTACTTGATCTCCTTGTTGGCCAGCGGCACGACCACCAGCGCGCCCGGCGAACTGCCCACCAGGGTATAGCCGTCGGCCGCCGCCGAGGCCGTATAGGCCGCGCCGATGCCGCCGCCGGCGCCCGGCTTGTAGTTCATGACGATGGGCTGCCCCAGGTACTGGCCCATCTTTTCGGTGATCGGCCGCAGCATCTGGTCCGTATCGCCGGGCGAGAACGGAATGATCAGCTGCACCGGCCGGGCCGGATAGGCGGGGTGCGCCGGGCCGCCGAACACCAGGCTCAGCGCGAGCGCGCCCAGGGCGGCCCTGCATCGGTTGACGCTATGCATGCTTGTCTCCTCATAGGGGGTCTGCCGGCTTTCGAATGAGCCGTTATTCGTGATCGATCTGGATGGCTTCCAGGAAGCGCGACACCATGTTGTAGGCCGCGACCGTGGCGGTGATCTCCACGATCTCCTGGTCGCCGAAGGCGGCGCGCAGCGCCGCGAAGGTCGCGTCCTGCACGCGGATATCGCGCGTCATCTCGTCGCAATAGCGCATCGCGGCGCGCTCGCCGGCGCCAAGCGCTGCGAAGTCGCCGCGCCCGAGGCCCTCCACCTGGGCCTGGCTGCAGCCTTCGCGCAGGGCGATGGGCAGGTGCTGCTCGAATTCATAGTCCGCCTGGTTCAACACCGCCACGCGCAGGATGAGCATTTCGCGCAGACTGGGCGGCAGGCGGCTCTGCTGGCGTATCGCCGTCAGATAGGCCAGCCAGCCCTGCGCCACCGCGGGGCTGTTGAGCAGCATGCGGTAGAGGTTGGGCAGGCTGGACCGCTCCCGCTGGATACGCTCCACCAAGGGCCGCAGCTCCGGCCGGCTGATGTCCGCATAGTCGATTCGCGCCATCGTCTTGCTCCAGAAAGTCAATCGCAACGGGCGCTCATGCCCCCGTCCACCACCAGCTCGGTCCCGGTAATGAAGCGGGCTTCATCCGAGGCCAGAAACAACACCGCATTGGCCGTGTCCCGGCCATCACCCTCCGTGGGCAGGGGAATGCGCCGGCGCCGCCGCTCCAGCAGCGCCTGGACATCGCCCTCGCTCTGCTGCCCGGCGAGAAAGGCATCCACCAAGGGCGTATGCAACTGGCCCGGCAGCACGGTGTTGATGCGCACCCCCTGGGCGGCCAGTTCGACGCCGGCCACCCGGCCGAACTGCATCACGCCCGCCTTGGCCGCCGCGTAGCCCACCTGCGGCGCCCCCGTCCAGCGGATGGCCGAGGTCGACGAGACATTGACCACCGCGCCGCTGCCCTGGGCCTGCATGATGGGCAGCACCTGCCGGCAGGTGGTGAACACCGAGGTCAGGTTCAGGTCCAGTTGCCGCTGCCAGTCCTCGCCGGACAGGGCGGTGGGCCCGCCCGGCACGGGCCCGCCGACGTTGTTGACCAGCACGTCGATGCGTCCGTGGCGCCGCAGCACGCGCGCGACCAGCTCGGCGACCTGGCCGGCGTCGCCGACGTCGCAGATATGGGTCTCGATGCGCTCGCGGCAATCGCCAGCCAGCGCCAGCGTCTCGGGCAGGGATTCGGGCCGTTTGTCCACCGCGATCACGATGGCGCCTTCCTGCGCGAAGCGCACCGCGATGGCGCGCCCGTTGCCCCAGCCCGGGCCGACACAGCCCGCGCCGAAAACCAGCGCCACCTTGTCCGCCAAGCGGCCGCCCGCTTTGTCCGATATCGGCATCGCCGCCCTCCCCGTCAGGCCGTGGCCATGGTGATGCCGCCATCGACCACGATCTGCTGGCCCGTGATGTAGCGGCTTTCATCGCTGGCCAGAAACACGACGGCATGGGCGACATCCCATGCGTCGCCCATGCGCCCCATGGGCACCTGGCCATGCCGGCGGGCCACGAAGCCCTCGTAATCGCCCTGGGCGTATTTCTGCGCCAGGCGCTGCACCAGGGGCGTGAACATCAGCCCCGGAACGACGCAATTCAGCCGCACGCCGTCGCGCGCATGGATGACGGCGGTCGTGGCCGTCATCTGCATCAAGGCCGCCTTGGCCGCCGCATAGCCCACCTGGGGTTTGCCCGCATAACGTAACCCGGCGATGGATGAAATGTTGATAATCGAACCTCCGCCGGCGCGCTTCATGAGGGGAATCACGTGCTTGCAGCACAGAAACGCCGAGGTCAGGTTGACCTGCAGCTGCTCATTCCACGTCTCCTGCGCCATGGAGACCGGATCGCCCGGCTCCGAGCGGCCGACGTTGTTGACCAGGATGTCGATGCGGCCATGCGCCTGCATGCAGGCCTGCACCAGGCCGACGACCTCGTCGGCCCGCGTGACATCGCATTGCCGCACCGAGATACGCCCGCCCTCGGCGGCCACCGCCTCCGCGGTCTGGCGCGCCGCGTCGATGTCTAGGTCGCAGCCGAACACCGCCGCCCCCTGCCTGGCCAGCGCCGCCGCCGTTGCCTTGCCATTGCCCCAGCCCTCGCCCAGGGTGCCGCAACCGGTCACCAGGGCCACCTTGCCATCGAGACGAAACATCCCAGCTCCATAGATAGTCCGTGAAGCACAGGCTAAGCCAAGCGTAGACGCAGGTTAAGTTCCGATTTGAACGTGATTGATAGACAAACAGAATGAATCTGACGCCGAGACAATTGCGCATCTTCGTGCTGCTGGCCGAGACCTTGAGTTTCCAGAAGACCGCGGAACTGCTGCACGTCACCCAGCCCACCCTGAGCAAGCTGCTCAAGGAAACCGAAGAGACACTGGGCGTGCAGCTGTTCGAGCGCACCACGCGCATGGTGCGCCTGTCGCGCGAAGGCCAGAGCATCCTGGAGACCGCGCGCAAGATCACCGCCCTGCACGAGAAAGGCATGCTGGAGCTGGACCAGCGGCTGCGCGACCGCCATAACCGCGTGGCCGTGGCCGCCCTGCCCACCCTGGCGGCCTCGCTCATTCCGCGCCTGATCCAGCGCCTGGCGCATCAGCGGCCCCAGGTCCGCGTCGAAGTCTTCGACCCTATCGCCAACGAGGCGCTGGACCTGCTGCGCGAGCGGCGCGTGGATGTCGCCGTGACGACCATGAGCGAGGAAGGCGCCGCCGACCTGATCTACGAAGAGCTTTTCACCGAGCCCTTCGTGCTCTTTCACAGCGCGCGCATCACGCCAGGCGTGACCCGCTGGCTGCCCGCGGAGCTGGCCACCCTGCCCCTGATCAGCATGCCGGCGGGCACCAGCGTGCGCAGCCTGACCGAACGCGCCTTCCAGGCGGCCGCCCAGCCCTTCAACCCGCTCTATGCCCTGCGCGACCTGAACACCATCGCCCGCTTCGTGCAGCACAATTGCGGCATCGCGTTGCTGCCCGAGTCTTCGCTGGACAACGCCGCCGAACGCGGCGTGGGCAAAACCCGGCTCAAGGGCGCGCTGTCGCGCTCGGTGGGCATGTACGTGCGCCGCGAATGCCAGCCGTCCCGGCTGTTGCGGCAGATCATGGACGAGCTGCAGCGCCTGGGCCGCGGCATCGAGTCCCCGCCCGTGCCGGCCCGCAAGCATTGACCGGCCCCGGCCGCCGTGCGAGGATCGGCCGCTTGCCTGCCCTCGACGCCCCGACATGAAGATCTCGCCCGAAAACGCGCGCACGCCCGACGTCAGCGCGCTCATCGAAGCCCTCGACGCCTACCAGATCCCGCTCTCGCCGCCCGAAAGCCACCACGGCGTGGACCTCGACACCCTGTGCGGCCCCGACGTCGTCTTCCTTGTGGCGCGCGACCAGGCCGGCCAGGCGCTGGGTTGCGGCGGCGTCCTGCTCGCCCGGGGTTATGCCGAGCTCAAGCGCATGTACGTGCGCCCGGCCGCGCGCGGCCAGGGCGTGGCCCAGGCGCTGTTGGCCCGCCTGCAGGCGGCCGCGGCCGACGCCGGCATCCACCGCATCCACCTCGAAACCGGCGCGCGCCAGACCGAGGCCCTGGCCTTCTACCGCCGCCAAGGCTATGCCGAATGCCCGCCCTTCGGCGACTACCGCCCCGACCCGCACAGCGTGTTCATGGTCAAGCTGCTCTGAGGCGTCCCGCGCGCCAGGCCTCGGGCGCCGGCGATTCGGGATCGCAAACGCCTGCCACGGGGTGCCTGACACCGGTGGCGCGCTAGGGCTTCACCCTGTCCTCGTCCGTCAGCGGCGTGCCCAGGTCGCGCTCATCCACTTCCCAGATCAGCAGACGCGGCGGGCTTTGCTTCCAGGCCGGGCTGTTGAAGTAGGCCTGCAAGGCGCCGCCGAACTTGCCGCCGTCGCGGGCGAAGTTGCCGATGGCCACGCCCAGGGCCTGCGACAGCTGGGGCAGGAATTCGGAGGTGCGCGAGAAAGAGGTTCCGACCAGGGCCAGGGTGGGCAGGGCGCTGTCGCCGAAGAGATCGTCGGCGTCCTGGGCCGCGGCCGCGGCCTCGGGCGTATAGCGGTGCAGCGAGACGATCTCCGGGCTGGGCTGCAGCGCCAGCGGCAGCCAGTCCACGCCCGCCAGCCTGACCAGGTCTCCGGGCCGGGGCGCCGGCGGCTCGGCCGTCACACGCCAGCGCTGCGGCGCCTGCAAGGGCACGCCGCTGGCGCGCACCTGGTCGGCGATGGCGCGCGCGGCGGCGCCGGCCCCGGCTTCGTTCCAATGGGTGTCATTGCGATAGAAAGCGCCCTGTTCGACCGCGCCCAGGGCCGCGCTCAAGTCCACGGCGCGCACGCCCTGCGCGCGCAGGACCCCGATCCAGCGCGATTGACGATCCTGGAAGGACGCCGGGCGATGCAGGCCGCAGAGGCGTTCGGCCTCGATACGGCTCTTGTCCGGCACCACGGCCACCAACAATTCGATGCCGCGGGCGGCCAGCGCGTCGCGCGTGGCGGCCACGATGCGGGCCCGCTCGGCCTGGTTCTGTTCGGCGCCGGGATGCGGCTGCAGCTCATCGCCCAGGAAAAGCCAGCCGGCGCAGCCGCGGCGCACGCGCGGCCCCAGGTCGCGCAGCGTGAGCCAGCCCAGCCCGCGCTGCAGGCGGGCGGCTTCCGTGCTGAAGCTCATGTCGGCCAGGCGCAGCGAAAGATCATGCGTCACGCCGCCGTCGAGCACGCGCCCGACCGAGCTGTCCTCCGGCAGCACGTCGTGCCGCATGCTCCACCAGGCGTTGCTCAGGGCCGCGCCGGCCATGAACAGGACCAGCACCACGCCCGCCAGCCGGCTGGCGCGGCGATTGGCGGCCGAGGCATGGGCGACGGGAGGCGCGGCCGGGGTATCGTGAGGGGCGCTCATCGGCTCAGAACTGGAAGTAGAGGAAAGGCACCGCGCCGCGCGCGGCGATCAGGGCATAGGCCAGCAGGAAACCGGCCACCGGCCAGAGCGCGCTCCAGGCCGTGCGCAGCCGGCCGGCGGGCCGGGTGGCCCACCAGGGCTGCAGCGCGGGCAGGATCACGCAGACCACCCCCAGCGCCGCGGCCAGCCAATGCGTGGGCCGCAGCACATAGGCCAGGCTATCGCCCAGGGCGATGCCATTCAGGCCGAACTGGCCGCGATACATGGCCAGCGCGGCGTGGAAATCGGCGGCGCGGAATATCGTCCAGGCCAGCATCACGAAAAGCAACGTCGCCAGCCGCGACAGCCAGCCGGGCGGCGCGGGCAGGCCGGTGCCGTTCCAGGCGCGCGCCAGGGCCAGGGCCAGGCCGTGGGCCAGCCCCCAGAGCAGGAAGTTCCAGCTTTCGCCGCCATGCCACAGGCCGGCGATGCCCATGGTCAGGAGCAGGTTGCGATAGGTTTTCCAGACGCCCAGGCGGTTGCCGCCCATGGGGATGTAGAGGTAGTCGCGTATCCAGCTGGACAAGGACAGGTGCCAGCGCCGCCAGAAGTCCTGGATGCTGCGCGCCAGGTAGGGATGATTGAAGTTCTCCGGCAGGTGAAAGCCCATCATCAGGCCCAGGCCGATGGCCATGGCGCTGTACCCGGCAAAATCGAAGAACAGCTGCAGGGTGTAGGCGCCGCAGCCTATCCAGGCATCGGCCAGCGTCGGCGCGGGCAAGGCGAAGGCGGCGTCGACCACCGGCGCCAGCGTATCGGCCACCAGCACCTTCATGCTCATGCCCACCATGAAGCGGCGCGCGCCCAGGCAGAAGTTCTGCCAGTCCATGCTGCGGTGGGCGATCTCTTTTTCCACCCAGGCCCAGCGGATGATGGGACCGGCGATCAGCTGGCCGAACATGGCCTTGTAGGCCGCGAAATCAATGAAGTTGCGCTCGGCGCGCACATCCCGGCGATAGACGTCGACCAGGTAGGAGATGGCCTGCAGCACGAAGAAGGACAGGCCGGCCGGCAAGGCGACCCGCTCCCAGGACAGGGGCACGGCGCCGGCCATGCCGGCGATGTCATTGAAGGTCGCCACCAGGATGTTGGCATACTTGTACCAGCACAGCGTGGCCGTGTTGGCCGCGAGCAGCAGCACCAGCAGCACCTTGCGGCGATGGCCGGCCTGGAATTGCTCCAGCAGCAGTCCGCCGGCCCAGGCCACCACGGTCACCCCCACCAGCAGCAGCAGGTAGATGGGCTTGAGCCAGCTGTAGAAAATCCAGCTGCCGACCAGCAGCACGAAGTTGCGCGCCCGCTGCGGCGTCAATGCATAGATGGCCAGGAACAGCGGCAGGAACAGCGTCAGGAATTCGAGGGACGCGAAGACCATGGCGAACGGCCGGGTCGGCCGGATGTATTGTTATCGGAGCGGGGAGGTTTTCCCCGCCGGCTCCGCGGCTTAGCGCGCGGTCTGGTCGGCCGCGTGCAGCAGGCGCGGCCCCTGGTCGGAAGGCAAGAGCAAGACGGTATGGCGCTCCCCGGCCTGCAGGGCGCCGAGGTCCAGCTCCGGGCCCGCCGCCTGTCCGCCGCAACGGGCCTGCACGCGCAGCGACACCGGGTTGACCAGGCGGCGCGCGACCCCGCCCTCGGCGACATTCTCGAACATGGCCAGATTGCGCGGCACGGCCAACAGGCCGGCCTGCGCGCAAGCCGGATCCAGGTTGTAGAAACCGACGGACACCTTCAGCGCGTTGAAGTCCTCGGGCTGCTCGCGCACGATGACGGCACGCAGCCCGTCCTTGCCCGGCAGGCCGACCACCGAGGCGAACTCGCCCGGCTGCACCGACACCTCGACCTCGCGCGTCTTGCCGGCGCTTTGCAGCATGCCCTGCATCTTGGCGCCCGCCTTCACGGGCATGAAATCCGAGGCCGGATGGGCGGCATCCAGCTTGATGCGGGCCTGCGAGCCCTTGGCGCCGACCTCCATCGGCTCGCCGCCGCCATTGACGAAACGCACGAAGGAGGCGTCCTCCGCCGGCCCGGTTTCATAGAGCTGGATCTGCGCCGCGCCGGCGCCCACGGCAAACAGGGCGATCGACAGGCCAGCCAGGCCACGCCAGAGAAAAGCAGTCATTCCTGGTCCTTTCAGTGCTGCGCGTCGCCGCGCGTCATTTTTTCTGCAGCGCCTTGACCTGGGGCAGCCCGGCCAGCTGCTTGGCGATGGCGTCGCCCCAGGCCTTGTAGCCCGTGTTGGTGTAGTGCTGGCCGTCCGTGGTCGGCCACTGGCCCGGCGTGGAGAACTGCGTCGAATCGATATAGGCGCAGGGCGCGACATTGCTGCCCAGAAAAGCCGATACCTGCTTGACCCGCGCGAAATTCTTGTTGTACTTGCCGCCTTCGGTGCCCCAGCCCGGACCGATCCAGACGCAGGCCGTGCCGGTGCCGGCGATGGCCTTGGTCAGCGCCGTCGTCTGCTGCCAGGCCCAGGTCTTGGGAAAGGCCGGATTGGTGTAGCCGGCCATGGTGTCGCCCAGCACGATCAGCACCAGATTGGGCTTGTTGGCCGCGATCAGCTCGGTGACCGGCGTGGTGCGGGCCGCGCTGCCTTTCAATTCGATCTTGCCGCTGTTGAGCCGCTCGGCGCCGCCGCAGGTGCTGGGCGCGGCCTTGAGCCAGTCGCCGGCATTGCTGCCGCAAACGCCGATGGTGCGCACGACCGCGCCCTGCTTGACCAGGTCATCCTGCAGGGTCGTGATCAGATAGCCAGGCGCGGCCAGATGGCTGTCGCCGATGAGCAAGATGCTCAAGCCGGCAAAAAGTGAAGTCAGCATGGCGATACTCCTTGATAACGCGCGCTAGCGGGCATACGGCGACTGATAAGGATTGACTGGCAGATCCAGCGGACGGGTCTGCGGATAGAAGGCATAGCGCAGGTACAGGCCGCCGGCGTACTGACGGTAATCGGAAGCATTGTCCATGGCCAGCGTGCCGCCCAGGAACAGCTTGGGCGTGAGCTGGTACTCGGCCGCCGCCGCCAGGTTGTAGCCCACGCCGGTGCGCGACTGTCCGTCATAGACGGCCGGGGTGCCGAACAAGCCCTGGTTGACCGCGTTGGCCGCCGCCTGCAGGCCGCTGTTGGTCGGGAAGTAATCCGCGCTGTCTTCCTTGAAGTGGCGGATACCCACCGAGCCCTGCAGCTTGTAGGTGAAGCGGCCATCGCGCTGCGCCCAGGTGACCGGCACGCTCAGGGCGTAGAACTGCTGCGGACTGAAATAGCCGCCGTGGCCGTAGGTAAAGAAGCGCTGGTTGTTGTCGTAGAAAATGGCTCCCAGGTTCAGGCCGGCCGTCAGCATGCGGTTGGACTCGCGCATCAGGTGCCAATAGATGCCCGTGCCCACCTCGGTGCGCGAGTTGGACTCGACATTGTGGCCGTCCAGGCTGCGCCAGGAGCCGTAGGCATAGACGCCATAATCCGTGTTGTCCATGCCGATCTGGCCTTCCAGGCCGGTGGCCGTCACCGCGCCCCAGCGCTGGCCGGTGCGATTGTCGCGGGTGCCGGCAAAGGACAGCAGGCTGTCGGTCACGGCGCGGCGCGACAGGTCCAGGCTGTACCAGTTGCCGTCCGCGCGGCTGATGGGCCCGTTGAGCCGCAGGCCACCCACCACATTGGAATACTCGAAACCCAGTGGCGTGGTGCCGATGTCGGCCGACAGGCCATTCGCCACATAGCCCGCCGACAAGCCCACGCCGCTATCCCGCTGGCTGCCGGCCGAGCCCACGAGACCCTGCGCCTGGGCAGCCGCGGCCACCGGCCCGCCGCCGAAACGGCTGCTGCTGGAATAGCTGCTGTCCAGGCTCCCGGCGGTCAACGTGACGGGCGTGGCGCGCAGCGAGATCTTGCCGTCGCCGGCTGGGATCAGCGCCTCGATGGGCGCATCGACCTCGGTCAGCTTGCTCATGCCGGATTCGCCGTTGTTCGAACGCACGAAGGCGCCGGCCCGGATTTCGGCGCTGCGCTCCTGCATGACCTCGTCCAGCTCCTGCCTGAGCGAACGCGGCGCGGCATCGGCCCTGGCCCCATACGCGGCCGGCGGCAGGTTGTCGGCGCCCGGCCCGGTGCGCGTGGCGATGCCGCCCGCATAGGCGGCGGCCGCCCCGCCCGCCGGCGCGCCGGCAGGCGCCGCCGGCCGCGTGTCCTGCGGCATCGAGGCGGCAATGGCATAGGGCTCTTCGCGCACCGGGGCCGGCGGAACATCGGCGCCCGCACCATAGGCGGCGATCAGCGGCTCATCCAGCGCCTGGCCCAGCACCTGGGACAGGCTGGTGGCCCGGGCCCGCTGGCCCGGCAGCCCGACGAAGGGATTGCCGTTGGGATTGGCGCCCCCGCTGTCGGCCAGCGCCAGCGTGGCGCCGCGCGACTCCTGCGCCGCGATGGCCTGGCGGTACAGATCGGCGGCGCGCGAGGTCTTGCCGCGCGAGCGGTACAGGCGGGCGGCGCCGGCCAGCACGTCCGGATCGCGCGGCGCCAGCGTCAGAGCGCGGTCGATGGCCGTCTCGGCCGAGCGCCAATCATCGGCCTCGGCGGCGATGCCGGCCACGGCGATCTGCAGCTGGGCATTGTCGGGGTCGCGCGCCTGCAGGCGGCGATAGATCTCCAGCGCCTTGTCGCGGTCGCCGGCAGCGACATACATGCGCGCCAGCGCGCCCTGCGCCGAGGGGTCGTCGGGCCGGCGCTTGAGCACCGGCTGCAAGATGTCGTAGGCGGCCACCAGGTCGCCGCGCTGGCGCATGGCCTCGGCCTGGCGCACCGTGTACAGGCTCACCAGATCCTGGAAGCTGCGGTATTGGTCGGGATCCATCGGCAGCTTCTGCACCTGGCGCAGCACGGCGGCCGTGCCCGGATCATCGCCGCTCTTGAGCAACACGCCGGCATAGGGGATGAGCACATCGGGGCCGGCCGGACGGGATCCGTTGACCAGCGGCCGCATCAAGGCCAGCGCGCGCGGCGTATCGCCGGCATCCACATAGGCCTGGGCGATGGCGCCGAGCAGCTGCGGATCGCCCGCGGCCGTCGTCTCCAGCCCCTCCAGGCGCTTGCGCGCCTGCGCCGTGTCGCCCGCCTGCGCCAGGCGCGCGGCCTGCGAAGCCTGTTCGTGCACCCACACATTGCGCTGGAAGCTCTTCATGTCGGGCGAGCGCCGGCTCTCCGGAATGCGCGCCAGCGTGTCATAGGCGCGGCCCCAGTCGCCGCTCTCGGAAGCCAGCAGCGCGCTGGCGTAGAGGGCGTCGGCCGAGTCCGGCTGGAGGCGCAAGGCCTCGTCCATCAGCTGCTGGGCGCGCGCCGGCTCGCCGCCGCGCAGCATCAGGCGCGCCAGCTCATAGGCGATCCAAGGATTGCGCGGATCGGCGGCGCGCGCATCTTCCAGCAAGCGGCGGGCGCCGGCCGCGTCGCCGCGCTTCTCGGCCTCGCGCGCCTGGCCGGCCGCGACGGAGGCCCGCAGCCGGTCGACGTCGCCCGCCTGGCCGGGCGGCAGCGAAGCGATCAGGCGCCGGGCTTCCTCGGGGCGGTTGGTCCGGGCCAGCACGTCGGCCAGGCCGCGCACCGCCTCGGGATCATTCTTGTGGCGCGCCAGCACGGCGCGATAGGTCTTTTCGGCATTGGCCATGTCGCCCGCGCCCGCATAGAGGCGGCCCATGGCGTTATAAGCACCGGCCGCGCCGCCATCCAGGCGGATGGCCTGCTCCAGGAGGCGGCGCGCGCCGTCGCTGTCGCCGCGCTGGCGCGCGGCCTCGGCCTGGTCGAGCAGGTTCCAGTAGCGCACCCCGCCCAGGGCGCGGCTCCAATTGCGCCCGGCGCCGGGCCGCGCCGCGGCGCGCGACAACAGCTCCTGGGCCTCGACGGTGCGATCCTGCTGCATGCGCACCAGGCCCAGGCCGCCCAGGGCGTCGGGGTCATTGGGCGTGGCGCGCAGTTTTTCCTGGAAGGCCGCCTCGGCGGCCGGCAGGTCACGGTTCTTCAGGGCCGCGAAACCGCGCGCCAGCCGGGGATCCTGGCGCCAGGCCACGGCCGGCGCGCCGCGCTTGGCCGCCGGGTTGTCGTAGACGGCGCGCACTTCCTTATCGTCGGGATGGGCCTTCAGATAGGCCTCGAACAGCGGCTTCTCGGCGGCGCTGGGCGCGCCCAGCCACATCAGGCCGGCACGCCAGCTCTCGGTGGCGTCGGCGCCGACGTCCTTGCGCTGCGCCAGCTGGCCCAGCAGGCGCACGCCTTCGGCGCGGCGGTTCTCGTCGCGGATGAGATGCTTGCCCAAGGCCAGCTGCACATACGGATTGCCCGGCATCTCGCGCGACAGCCGCTGCAGGCCGCTGATGGCCGGCGCCAAGCCCTTGTCCGTATACCCCAGGAAGCTGTAGTACTCCAGGGCGATATTGCCCTGCGGCTCGCGGCCCTGCAGGGCCCGGTCGTAGGCCTGCATGGCCTGGTCGATCTCGCCCGAGGCCGCCAGCATGCGCGCGCGCTCCAGCTCGGCCGCGCCCGGGCCGCTGGCCAGCGCGATGTCCTGCTGCAGGCGCTTGGTGAACGTGCCGGTGGCATTGAGCTGCTGAAGCCGGTTCAGATAGCCCTGGGCGTCGCTGAAGCGCTTTTCGCGCACGGCCGCCAGCCCCAGTCCATAAAGCGCCTCCTGCTGCGCCGGTTCGGACAGCAGGAGTTTTTCCCACGCCTGGGCGGCGCGCTTGGCATCGCCCTGGTTCTGCCAATAACGGCCCTGCTCCAGCAGGGAGGCGGTGGCGGCCGGCTGCGCCCATCCGCTCTGGTGCATCAGGGCGGCCAGAACGCCGATGGCCAGTTTATGGCGGTTCAAGGACATTTCTTCTCCCACTCCAATGACACACGGCCCGTGTTGCCGAACCGGTAACGCTGATCGAACCAGCCGGTGCCGAACAGGCTGAGCACATAATCGTAATAAGGCGGCTGCCGCGCGGACCCGGCCTCGCGGCTAGCGGCCCATTCGGTCCGCACGCGGCGCAACTGGCCCTGCAGCAGGTCTTCCTGCCCCCGGGCCTGGAAATACGGCAGCAAGGCCGCCGAAAAACCGAACGGCCCACGGCCCTGCGCACGGCCGCTGTCCACATCGACCGCCTCGGGCGGCACGCCTTCGGCCGCGACCGAGGCGGCCATGCCCGACAAGGCCGCCAGCAAGGGCCGGGCGACGGGATCGCCGGGCGGCGTCATACCCGCCCACAGATAGGTACGGATCGCATCGTAACTGCCTTTGGCGCCGTGCACGGGATCATTCTCGTAATGCCCCACCATCGCCGCGGGTGCGGCGTCCGCCGGCACGCCGCGGTAGGCCACCCAGTCGGCCGCATAGCCCTTGGGCGCGGTGGCCTGGATGACCCGCAATGTATTGGCGGCAACGGCGTTCCAGGGCCCTTGCGGCGAAGCCTGCGCCAGCCGCCGCAGCACCGGCACGGGCATATAGCTCGGGTTCAGCCGCCACAGGCCGGGCTGGACAAAGCCCTGCGGCGCGGGCAGCAGCATGCTGCCCAGCCCCGGCAGATCGGCGATCTCGCCGGCCTCGACCTGCGCCAGCAGCGCCAGCGCATCGCGGGTATAGCCGGGCTGGCGCCACAAGCGCCCCGCCTCCAGCAAGGCATAGACGAACCACAAATCGGCATCGGAAGCCGAATTGGCGTCCAGCACGCCCCAGGCGCCGTCATCGCGCCTGCCCCAGGACCACGCCGGCAGATGCCGGGCCGCATCGCCCCGGGCCAGGTTGGAGACGCTCCAGCGCCACAGGCGCCCGAAGGTCTCGCGGTCATTGGCCACCAGGGCGAAGAACATGGCATACGACTGTCCTTCCGAAGTGCTTATCTGGCGCGGTGTGCTGCCGTCGGCCACCCGCCCGTCGGCCTGGACGAAATGCGTCACGAAAGCCGACCATTCCGGCCAGCTGACCGCCGTGCATCGGGGCGCGGCGGCCGCCTGGCCGGCCAGCCCGAGCGCGAGCGCCGCCAGCATGGCGCGCGGGCGCCATGCGGGAGACCGCGCTCGGGCCGGCCCGGGCATCACTCCGCCTTCTTGCGCAAGCGGCGGGCCAGCGCGCGCAGCACGGCCAGCGCCACGGCGATGCCGGCCAGCCAGATCAGCGCCATCACCGCCAGGCGCAGCAAGGTATAACCGGGCAGCAGCGAGGAAATCGACCAATCGATGCGCTTGAGCAGCGGCAGGCTGCCCAGCGTATAGGTCTGGTCGGCGACCAGCGCATCGACCTGCTTGCCGCGTATCACCGCCAGGCTGCCTTGCACCGCCTTGTCATAGCCCTCGCCGCCGCGCAGCGCGGCCACGGCCGCGGCCAGGCCCTCGGGCTGGCTGCTGGCCAGCAGCACCACGCTGCGGCGCGCGGCCAGCGGCGACTCGAAGCCCGCCACGACGGCGCTGACGCCCTCGCTGGTATAGCTCATGGCCGCGCGCGGCGCGCGCCGGTCCAGGCGCGGGTCGGCATGGAACCAGTCCGTCACGCGATAGACCAGGTCCGACAGGGTGAAATGCGCGCCCGCCTCATAGCTGCCCGGGATGCGGGCGGCCCAGCTCTTGAGCAGGGGGTGCGAGGATCCGGCGGCGATCACCAGCAGGTCCTTGCCGGCCTGGGCATCGAGCTGCTGCGGGCGGGCCACGGTCACGCCCGTGGCCGGGTAGCCGGTGGCGTCGCCCATGCGGCCCAGCACGTTCAGATAGGCCGAATAGACTTCGGCGCCCGCGCGCTCATCCAGCACCACCGCCGTCTCCGACAGGTCCGCCAGGCGCGTGAAGGGAAAGCCCGATTCGCTGAAGGCGCGCAGATCCGGCATCAGGATGAAATGCGGATAGCCCGTCAGGTCGATGGTCGACTCGGGTTCGATCATGCCGCGCACATTGTCGACGATGATGTCCCGGCACTCGCCCTGCTTGATGTAGTCGTACATATAGCGGAACTGCAGCTGTCCGCGCGACTTCAGCAATTCCAGCGGCACATCCAGCCGGGCGCGCATGGGCAGGCTCTCATCGGGCAGCACCTCGGCGCGCAGTTTGTCGCCGCCCTCGATGCGCTCCAGCGCGAACAAGGGCATGGACTTGACGAACTCATCGCCCACGCTGAACAGCAACGAGGAGTTCAGCGACGTGGGCTGCGGGGTATAGCGGTAGCGCAGGTCGATGGGCACCTTCTTTTCCTGCCAGCCGAACAGGTCGGGCGGCACGCGCACGTCGATGCGTATGGTGTCGGGGCTGAAACCCGAGACGTTCAGGCGCTTGGGATCGATCAGGTCGCCGAAACTCACCGGGCGGTCCGTGCGCAGCCAGCGCGGCGCGTCGTAGGGCTGGCGCGGCTTGAGGTCGGCCAGCCGGGTAATGGCCGCCGACGGCCCGGCCAGCGTCTGGCTGCCCAGCGCCAGCGCGGCAGCGGCCTGCTTGAGGTCCTTGCCGTCGCGGCCCATCACCAGCAGCAGCTTGCCGTCCGGGTCGTTGGGATGGGTGACGACCGCCACGGCGGGGCCATTCACCGGCGTCTGGCCCAGGCCGGAGACGGCGTTGCCCATGGCGAACACCACCGCATTGCCGCGCTCGGGCAACTGCGTGACGGCCGCGGGGAACTCCGCGCCCCGGTAGCCGGCCAGCGCGCCGAACCACGACGACATCGTGCCGGCGGCTTCCAGCATGGCCGCGTCGGGCTCGGTCTGGAACACAAAGGGCAGGACCAGCTTGCGCATGTCGCGCCGGTCAAAGAACGGCAGCGGCAGGTTGGCCAGGTCATTGGGCAGCGGCAGGGCCGCCGTCGCCAGGTCCAGCGTGCTCAGGTTGCTGATATTGGCCCACAGGCTGGAGTGCAGCGGATCTTCGCAGTCCAGCGTGTAGTGGCCGATCAGCTGCAGGCGCAGGTCGTTATAGGCCGTGATCAGGTACGGCGGGATCTCGATGGTCTGGCGCAGATTGCTGCCGGCCGTCTCGCGCGGCACCGGGATAGTGGCGGCGACCTCGTCGTTGAGCAGCACATTGATGTGCGACAGGTCGGCCAGCAGCGCCGGGGAATAGGCATAGCGCAGGTCCACCCGCGCGCCGGTCACCACGCGGTCGTTGCGCACGCTGAAGTTCAGCGTATTGCTGCCGTCCACGCCGCGCAGGTTGAGCGGATATTGCGCGCCCAGCTGCTTGAAGGTGTAACGCTGGTCGGCCTTGAAAGGCGGCGGTGCCGGCGCCGGCTCGGGGGCCGGCGCCGGCGTCTCGGCCGCCTGGGCCAGCAGCGAGCAACTGGTCAGCAGCACCAGCGACAGCCGCGACAGCGCGCGGCGGCGCGGCCACACGCGGGCTTGCGGCGTTTGGGTCGAAAGACTGTTCTTTTTCATGATCACGATCCCAGGCGGCGTTGCGCGCGGGCGCGCAGCGACAGGTAAAGCAACACGGCGATGACGAGCGCGCTGAGCAGCAAGGCGCCCACGAGCGTGAGCGGATGACGCGCGAAGAACCATTGCAGGCCCAGCCAGGCGGGCAGCGAACCTACGTAATAGCTTTGCTCGTCCTGCAAGGTGTAGGCCTGCTTTTCGTTGATCACCGTCAGACTGCCTCCAATGCGGTCCTGCGGATTGTCGGCCCGGCTCTCGTTGTCACGGTTGGCCTGCAGGGCCTGCACGGCCGTGGCCAGCCCGTCGGCGCTGGTGCCCGAGACCACGACCACGCTGCGGCCCGCCCTCAGCGGCGACTCCATGCCGGCCAGCGTGGCCAGCACGCCGCTGCCGGCGTAGTCCAGCTGGAGATCGGCGCGGCGCTTGCGGTCGCGCGGATCCGGGCCGAACCAGGCGGCCAGGTTGTCTATCCAGTCCGACAGGCTGAAGCGCCGCTCGCGGCCCTCGAAGCCGCTGGGCATCAAACCCTGCCATTGCTTGAGCAGGGGCTGGTTGTCGCCCGACGCCAGCACCAGCAGATCCTTGTCGCGCAAGGCCTCGGCCTGCGCGGCCTGCCCGACGGTCACGCCGATGGCCGGATAGCCCGAGGCCTGCCCCATCACGCCCAGCAGCGTCAGATAGGCGGCGTAGTCGGCCGTGCCGGCGCCCTCCGGCATCACGACCGCCGTCTCGGAAAGATCGGCCATGCGGGTAAACGGAAAGCCCGCGTCGGCGAACAGCGACAGGTCCGGCATGGGCGCATACTTCGGCAGGCCCGACACATCGATGGTCGAGCCCGGGTCGATGGCGCTGCGCACGTTGTCCAGGATGCTGTTCTGGCATTCGCCCAACTTGGCGTATTCATAGACATAGCGGAATTGCAGCGCGGTCAACGGCGGCAGCAGATAGGTCGGCACCATCACCTTGGCCTGTCCTTCCGATGCCGGCATGCCATTGAGGCGGCTGAAAACGCCCGTGCCTTCATGCAGCGAAAAACTGCGCACCAGCTGCTCGCCGGCCATCATCTCCATGACCGACTGCTTGGCGCCGGGGCGCGGCGAATAACGGTAGATCAGGTTGACGGGCACGCCGTCGCTATGCCAGCCGAACAAGCCCGGCGGCATGCGCAGGCTGATATGCACGGGTGGCGGGCGGTGGCCCGACACATTCAGGTCGCGCGTGGAGACCAGTTCGCCGAAAGCCACCGGCCGGTCGCTGCGCAGCCAATTGGGCGCATCGAAAGGCTTGCGCGGCGGGGGCGGCGTCAGGCGCGTAAAACGCGCCTGCGGGCCGGAGAGCGTTTCGCTGCCCAGCGCCAGGGCGGTGGCGGCCTGCTTCAGTTCCTTGGCGTCGCGCCCCATGACCAGCAGCAGCTTGCCGTGAGGGTCCCGCGGATGCGTGGCCATGGCCACCGAAGGACCGTCGATGGGCGGCGTCTGCACGCCGGCCACGGTATCGCCCGGCTGCAGCAGCACCACCGCGTTGCCCGAGGCGGGCAGGTCCTGGATGCGGGCGCTGAAACGCGCGCCGCGATAACCGGCCAGCGCGCCGAACCAGGAAGTCAGGATGCCCGCGCTCTCCAGACGCGCCGCATCCGGCTGGCGGCCCAGCACGACGGGCAGCTCCAGCGGACGGATATCGCGGCTATCGAAGAAGGGCACGGGCAGCAACGCCAGGTCATTGGGCAGCTCCACCGGCATGACGGTCAGGTCCAGCGTGCTCCTGCCGGCGACATCGGCCCACAGGCTGGAGTGCACCGGATCCTCGCAGCCCAGCGTGTAGTGGCCGATCAATTGCACGTCCAGCCGGTTGTAATCGGCCAGCGCCGGCAGGGGCAGCTCGACCGTCTGGCGCGTGGGCGTGGCGGCCGCCTCCTTGGGCAGGGCCACGCTGCCGGCCACCTCGCCATTGAGCAGCACTTTCAGGTGCGACAGGTCGGGCAGCAGCGCCGGCGAATAGCTGTAATCGAGATTGACGCGCGCGCCGATGATGCGCTGGTCGCGGCGGGCCGAAAAGCCCAGCCCGTTGACGCCGTCCACGCCGCGCAAGGGCAACGCGCTCTGTCCGCTCAAGCGCGACAGCGGCACGGAGTAGACCTGCGCGCCGGGCGGCAGGGTCTGGGCGGGCGCGCCATGGGCGGCAGGCGGCGCGGCGGTCTCCTGCTGGGCCGCGGCCGGCAGCCCCAGGGCCAGCAGGGCCGACATCAGGGCCAGCCGCAAGGCGGGCAGCGCGGGGGACGGGCAAGGCCTGGGCGGCCAAGCATCAAGCCTGGAAGTCATCGGTCTATCGTCCTCTAGTTTTTCGTAGGCATGGGACGGCGCACGGCCGCAAGGCTGCGGTCGCGCAGCTGGCGCAGCAACAAGGTGAAACCCCGCATTCCTATCGTGCTGATCTGTCCCAGGGCGGCCAGCGGAGAATCGGGCGTGTTATTGCCCCAATTGGCGGCCCAGGTATCGGCCCGGCCGAAGGTCATTTCCGCCAGCTCGCGCTCCTGCTCCAGCGTCAGCGACTGGAAGCTCACGCCCAGGCGGTCGCCCCGGCTGAAGGTCACCAGCGCCGGGAACATGGCCTCTTCGTCATTGCGGAACAGGGAAACGCTCAGCGGCATGCCATTGGGCACCACCACGCCGGCCGGCAGCACCAGGCCCAGGCCGCCCTGCGAATAATCGCTGGTACGGCAGGCCACGGTGCGCCCGTCGGGCAGCACCAGCATGGCCGGCAGCGAGATCGCCACCCGCGGCGCATTGCGCAGCTGCCTGACCTCGCCGGCCACGGCCACGCTGGCACTGGTCATGATGATGTTGTAGACGGTCCAGACCAGGTTCAGGATGATGGTCAGGCGCGCGCCCACGCCCCCATAGCCGGCGGCCAGGCTCACCACGCCGACGATGAAACCGATCAGGTTCAGCCCCAGCAGGATGACGTAGGGACGCGCCAGCGTCCAGTCGAAATAGGCTTCGCGGATGATGCCGCCCTTGGCCGTCACATTGAACTGCGCGGTCCTGGGGCTGATCAGCGTCACCAGCGCCGGGCGCATGATGTACCAGGCCAGCACCGACTCGTAGACCTCGTTCCAGAACGAATGGCGGAACCGCCCCTGGATGCGCGAACCGGTCAGGCTGGACAGGATGATGTGCGGCAAGGCGTAAGCCGCCACCATGATGGCCGACGCCTGGAACACATTGGCATGGAAGAATAGATAGGCCAGCGGCGCGGTCAGGAAGACCACGCGCGGCAAGCCGAAGAAAAAGTGCAGCATCGCGCTCAGGTAGCACAGCCGCTGCCCCAGCTTCAGGCCCTTGCCCAAGAGCGGGTTGTTGATCCGGATGATCTGCGCCATGCCGCGCGCCCAGCGCGTGCGCTGGCCGATGTGGCGCGACAGGTTTTCGGTCGCCAGCCCGGCGGCCTGCGGCACCGCCAGATAGGCCGTGTTGAAACCCTGGCGGTTCATCTTCAGCGCGGTCAGGGCGTCCTCGGTCACGCTCTCGGTCGCCACCCCGCCCACCGCGTCCAGCGCGCTGCGCCGCATCACCGCGCAGGAACCGCAGAAAAAGGTCGCGTTCCATAGGTCGTTGCCATCCTGCACCACGCCGTAGAACAGCTCGCCCTCATTGGGCACATTGCGGAAGATCCCCAGGTTGCGTTCGAAAGGATCGGGCGAGAAAAAGACGTGCGGCGTCTGCAGCAGCGCCAGCCGCTTGTCCTTGATGAACCATCCCATGCAGATCTGCAGGAAAGAGCGCACCGCCACGTGGTCGCAATCGAACACCGCCACGAATTCGCCGTCGGTCCTGGCCAGGGCGGCATTGATGTTGCCCGCCTTGGCGTGCCGGTTGTCCGGGCGGGTCAGATAGCCCACGCCCGCCCGTTCGCAGAACTCGCGGAACTCCGCCCGCCGGCCGTCATCCAGCACATACACGCGCAGCTTGTCGGCGGGCCAGTCCAGCGATTGCGCGGCCAACACCGACTGGCGCACCACCTCCAGCGGCTCGTTATAGGTCGGCACATAGACATCCACCGTCGGCCAGCTGTCGCGGTCGGCGGGCAGCGGCGCGGGTTTGCGCCGCAGGGGCCAGGCCGACTGGAAATAGCTCAACAGCATGACCGTCAGCGCATAGATTTCCGCCAACAGCAGTCCATAGCCGAAAAAGGCGTCCAGCACATTGTCGAAACCTATGGTGTCCGTGATGCGCCAATACATATAGCGCAGCGAGGTGATGACCGAGAGCATCACCATGGTCAGCGTGGCCAGGCGGCCGCCCACGCGATGCAGCAGCAAGGCCACGATCACGCAGAACGCCGCGAACACCATCTGCTGGAACAGCCCCATCTCCACGGCGACCGCCAGCACCGACAGCGCGCCGGCCAGCACCAGCGACAGGACGCGCACCCAGCCCATCTTCCAGATGCGCCAGGACAGCAGCTCGTTGCCCAGGCGCGCAAGACGCGGATTGCGCGCCGCGGTCTCTCGGCTCGACGATCTCATGGACGATCCTTTTTGGCGTCGGTCAGCTGCTGGCGCAGCCATTGCGCGCTGGCGAGGATATCGCTGCATGCCTGGCTTTGCGGCGCATGGTCGATCACGGTCTTGCCGAAAGCCAGCGCTTCGCTGACCGTGGCGTCGCGATGGACCACGCCGCCCATCCGTTCGCCCAGGATGCTGCGCATGACACGCAGCGTGTCCTTGGCCAGCGCCGACATGCTGTCGACCTGGTTGACGATGAAGGCATGGCCCAGATAACCCTCGCGGCCCTGGGCATATTGCGCGATCAGGCTTTCGACCTGGGGCAATGTGGCGTAAGAGGCCGCGTCGGGCAGCGTCACGACGAGCACCAGATCGGCGCAGCGCAGCGCCTGGGTCACATAGACGGAAGGCCCGGGCGGCGTGTCGATCAGCACCAGCGTGCCCGGCGCCAAGTCCAGTTCGCGCAGATGGCGGGCCAGCCAGTCCGGCTCCCGCAGCATCTGCTGCTCCAGCGCCAGGCGGTCGGTTTCGTTCAACTGCCCAAAGGGCACCAGGTGCAGGCCGGCATCACCCTGCACGGCCGCGTCGCGCCAGCGCATGCCGGCCAGGCTGGCGCGCGCCAGCCCGGACTCGGCGGCCTCGGTGTCGGCGCCCAGGTGAAAACGCAGCGCATTCTGCGGGTCGAGGTCCAGCACCAGCGCGGGATGTCCCGCGCGGCTGAGGGCCAGCCCCAGGGTGGCCGCGATGGTTGTCTTTCCTACCCCGCCCTTGGCGGAGACGATGGCTATGGTTTTCATTCTTTCGCCGTGCTGGGTGAGGGTGGAGCCTGGCCCGCGCCCGGCGCCTTGGCCAGGCGCGCGAACACGCTCTGCAAAGAGGTCGCGGCGGTGGCGACAGGCGCCGGCTCGGCCGCGGGCGTGACGGCCGCCACGGGCTCGGCGGGCGGCAAGGCCGCAAGCGCGGCCTCGGCGGCCGCGGAGGCAAAAGGAGGCGGCGGCGGGTCGGCCGGGGCCAGGCTGGGCTCAAGGCGCGGCGCGGCCTGGACGACGGCC
>NZ_LRUJ01000008.1 GCF_001548475.1 Bordetella hinzii LMG 13501 | reverse complement strand
CGGGCCGCCCCTACCGCCTGCTGCAGGCGGGCCAGGCCGGCCGCTACGACGCGCGCGGCCTGCGGGCCGGCGGACCCGCCCGGGCCCGCGAGCCGGGCTGGCCCGGCGGCATCCTGAGCGCCGAAGCCATGCCGCTGGCCGACTTCCTGGACGAACTCTCCCGCTACCGCCCGGGGGTGCTGCGCTGGGATGAGGCGCTGGACGGCTTGCGCGTGAGCGGCGTGTTCTCGCTGCGCGACACGGATGCCGCCTTGCGGGCCCTGGCCGACGCCCTGCCGCTGCGGGTGGCGCGCTACACCCGCTGGTGGACCGTGGTCGGCCCGCGCTGACCGCGCGTTGTCGATTTCCGCCGCTCGCGCGGGATAGGAAGAGAGAGACCCGTTCTCGCCCCTTTTCCTTTTCCTGCTCAAGGACTCTTCATGCCCATTGGCAAGTTTTCGCTCCCGCTGGCCGCGGCGCTCGTGGCGGCCAGCCTCGCGAGCGCCCCCGCCTGCGCCCAGGCCGCCCGCTACGACATCCCCGCCGGCAGCCTGGACCAGGTGCTCAACGCCTATGCCCGCCAGGCGGGCGTGACCTTGTCGGCCGACAGCGCCCTCACCGCGGACAGGCAAAGCAATGGCCTGCATGGCAGCTACGGCCTGGAGGAGGGTTTCGCGGCGCTGCTGGCCCGCCACGGCCTGGCCATCCGGCCGGGTAGCCAGGCCGGCGCCTACGTGGTGCAGCCGGCGCCGGCCGCCGAGCTGCCGGCCATCCCGGTCAACGCCACGCGCGGCGTGCCGAATCCCGGCCTGGTGCCCACCCAGACCGCCACGGCCACCAAGACCGACACTTCCCTGCTGGAGACGCCGCAGTCGGTCTCGGTGGTGACGCGAGAAGCCATGGATATGCTGGGCGCGCAGACCGTCAGCCAGGCGCTGCGCTACAGCGCGGGCGTTCTGCCCGACAACGCGGGCGCCGAAACCCGCTACGACTGGATCAACATCCGGGGCGTAAGCGAATCCACGCTGGGGCTCTACCTCAACGGCCTGCGCCTGCAGTCCAATACCGAATTCCGCATCGAGCCCTACGGCCTGGAACAGCTGGACGTCATGCGCGGCCCGTCTTCCGTGCTCTATGGCCAGAACGCGCCGGGCGGCCTCATCAATATGGTGTCCAAGAAACCGACCGACACCACCCTGCGTGAAATCCAGCTGCTCGGCGGCAGTTACCAGAACCGCCAGGCGGCCTTTGATTTCAGCGGCGCCGTCGATGATGACCACAAAGTGCTCTATCGCCTGACCGGCCTCGCGCGCCACAGCGACACCCAGGTGCAATACACGCCGGATGACCGGACCTATATCGCACCGGCGCTGACCCTGCGGCCCTCCGAACGCAGCACATTGACCCTCCTGGCCAGCTACCAGAAAGACCGCGTGGGCTTCGGCCAGTTCCTGCCCGCCTACGGCACCGTGCTGGACAACCCCAATGGCAAGATCCCGGTGCGCCGCTTCGTGGGCGAGCCCGACCTGGACGACATCAAGCGCGAACAGACCCTGTTCGGCTATGAGTTCGCGCATGAATTCAACGACGCCGTCCAGTTCCGGCAGAACTTCCGCTACGCCCACCTGAGCTACCGGGTCAAGACGGCCGGCTACGGCCTGGGCTTTGCCACGATGAACCCCGCCGACGCGGACGACCCCGCCAACTTCCGCACCCTGAACCGCCTGCCCTTCTCCGACATGCGCGAAGTCGATGTCTTCGGGCTGGATAACCAGTTGCACGGGCGCTTCGCCTCGGGTGATTGGCAGCACACCGTGCTGGGCGGCCTGGACTACTACGACTACGATCAACTGCGCACCCAGGGGCGCGGCGCGATCAGCGTGCTCGATGTCTATGACCCGGACTACAACGGTACGGCGGCCATCACCCGCATCGCCTCGCGCCAGCGCTCGCATCTGCGCCAGTTCGGCGCCTATCTGCAAGACCAGGCCAAATACGGCGACCACTGGCTGCTCACGCTGGGCGCGCGGCGCGACTGGGCCACGCAGAAAATCAAAAATGAACTGAACGGCGGGCGCAGCGACCAGAGCGATGCGGCCAACAGCTTCCGCGCCGCGCTCATGTACCGCGGCGAGCTGGGCCTGGCGCCCTATCTGAGCTACTCCGAATCCTTCCAGCCCAATATCGGCACCAACCGCCAGGGTGAACAGTTCTCGCCCAGCCGCGGCCGGCAATACGAAGTGGGCCTGAAGTTCCAGCCCGAAGGGGCGCAGAGCTTCGCCACGCTGTCGCTGTTCGACCTGCGCATGACCAATGTGCTGACCCCCGACAGCATCGATCCCACCTATTCCAGCGCATCGGGCGAACAACGTTCGCGCGGCGTCGAACTGGAAGGCACGGCGGTGCTGGACCGCGCCTGGCGGCTGATGGGCTCATACTCCTATGTGGATGCCGCCATCACCAAGGCCAACGACGGCACCGAGGGCAGGCATCCTACCCAGCAGCCGGCCCATATGGCCTCGCTGTGGCTGGACTACACCGTCCAGGGCGGGCCGCTGGCGGGCCTGGGCGGCGGCGTGGGCGTGCGCTATGTCGGCACTACCTTCATCGACGCGGACAATGCGCTGGGCAAGACCCCGCCGCGCACATTGGTCGACCTGGGCCTGCGCTATGTCGCCAACAAACACTGGCGCTTCGACCTGAACGCCAGCAACCTGTTCGACAAGGTCTACGCCGTATGCGTGACACCCGCCCAATGCGCCTATGGCACGCGGCGCGTGGTCATGGGCAGCGCCACCTACCGCTGGTAAGCCGCGCGCCGCGGCGTCAGGCGCGCTTGCGCATATCGGCCAGCGCCCAGTAGTGGATCGCCAGGCCGGCCAACGCCAGCAGGCCGCCCACCCAGCCGGTGGACGACCATCCCAGGCCGGCGTCGATGCCGACGCCGCCCAGCCAGGCGCCCAGCGCATTGGCGATATTGAAGGCCGAATGGTTCAGGGCGGCGGCCAGGGTCTGGGCGTCGCCGGCCACATCCATCAGCCGCGTCTGCAAGGTGGCGCCCAAAGCCACCACGGTGCCGATCAGCAGCACGTTGAACGAGCCCAGGACGGCGCTGTGCGAGGTCAGGAAAAAGGCGCTCATCACGATGGCCGCCCAGACCAGCACATAGCGGATGGTGCGTTCCATATCGCGGTCGGCAAGACGCGAGCCCAGCAGGTTGCCGCCCACCATGCCGGCGCCGAACAGCGCCAGCACCAGCGGCACCCAGGCCTCGGGCAGGTGCGCCACCTCGATCATGGTCGGCTTGATATAACTGAACACGGAAAAAATGCCGCCCGAGCCGATGGCCCCTATGCCCAGCGTCAGGATGACCTGCTTGCGGCGCAGGGCATCGAGCTCGCGCAGCGGGCTGGCGGCCTTGTTGCCGGGGCGGTACGGCACCCAGCGCCAGACCAGCAGCGCCGTCAGCAGGCCGATGGCCCCCACGATGGCGAAGGCCGAGCGCCAGCCCAGCCACTGCCCGATGGCCGCGGCGATGGGCACCCCCACCAGGGTCGCGATGGTCAGGCCCAGCAGGACCATGGCCACGGCCTGGGTGCGCCGGTGCAGGGGCACCAGCCCGGCGGCCACCAGGGCGGCCACGCCGAAGTACGTGCCGTGCGGAAAGCCGGTCAGGAAGCGCGCCAGCGCCATGGAGGCAAAGCCGGGTGCCATGGCGCTGACGAAGTTGCCCAGCGCGAAGACCAGCATCAGCCCGATCAGGAAACGGCGCCTGGGCAGGCGCGCGCCCAGCACGGCCAACAGCGGCGCGCCGATCACCACGCCCAAGGCGTAGATGCTGATCAGGTGGCCGGCCTGCGGGATGGAGATCCCCAGGTCGCTGGCGGCATCGGGCAACAGGCCCATGATGACGAATTCGCCAGTGCCGATGCCAAAACCGCCCACGCCCAGGGCAAAAAGGGCGCGGCGGGTCTGCGCGGCGGAAAGTTCGGAGGACGGATGGGCAAGGTCGTCGACGATGCCGGTGGAAGTGGACATAGACAGGGTGAGGCTCGAAAACGGAAACAGGCCCGCCGCGAGGCGGGACGGGCCGCTGCAATGGTAACGCCAACGCGCCGGCCGGACCCGGCCCGTCCGGCGCGGTCTCAGGCCAGGGCGGGCGCCAGCACCTCGGCCAGCCAGTCGCTGAAAGCCCGCACGCGGCGCGGGAGCTGGCGGCGGTGCGGATACACCACGGACACCGGCATGGCCGGCGGCGGCCACTCGGCCAGCACCTCCACCAATTCGCCGGCCAGCAAGTGCTCGCGCACATCGAAAGCCGGGATCTGGATCAGGCCCAGGCCGGCCAGGCAGCAGGCGATATAGGTTTCGGCATTGTTGACCGCGACCGGCCCGCCCAGGGCCAGCGTATGCACCTGGCCGTCCGCGCACCATTGCCAGGGCGCCACGCGCCCGCTGGAAGGCGAGGCATATTTGACCGCCAGATGGCCGCCGAGGTCCGCCATCGAGGAGGGCCTGCCGTGGCGGGCCAGATAGGCGGGGCTGGCGCAATTGATCAAGCGCATCGGCCCCAGCGGCCGCGCCACCAGGCTGCTGGCCGGCAGTTCGCCCACGCGCAGGGCGCAATCGATTCCCTCGTGCACCAGGTCCAGCGCCCGATCGCTGGACCCCAGCTCCAGCTCGATGCCGGGATGGCGCGCGAAAAAACGCGGCAGGGCCGGCGCCACCAGGCGGCGCGCAATGCGGCTGGGCATGTCCACCCGCAAGCGCCCATGCAACACGCGCGGGCGGAACTGCTGCTCCAGCTCCTCGGCGTCGGCCACCAGCGCGATGGCCCGCTCCAGCAGCGACTCGCCATCCTGCGTCAGGCCCACGCGGCGCGTCGTGCGGCTGAACAGCCGCGTGCCCAGCCGGGCCTCCAGCTGCTGGATGGCCAGGGACACCGTGGGCCGCGGCAGGCCGAGCTGCTCGGCCGCCGAGGTAAAGCCGCCGCTTTGCGCCACGCGGATGAAGACGCGGAGCTGATCGATCCGATCCATTGGTAATAAATCCTGTACTGTCTAGCCAGATTTTATCTATTTATTCATGAATAGACGGCAAATAAAGTGAAGGCCTCCCCTTCCCTCATAGGAGTCCGGCATGCACAGCATCCAAGGCAAAGTGGTCCTCATCGCAGGCGGCGCGAAGAATCTCGGCGGCCTCATCGCCCGCGACCTGGCCCAGCACGGCGCCCACGCCATCGCCATCCACTACAACAGCGCGGCCAGCCAGGCGGATGCCCAGGCCACCGTCGCGGCCATCAAGGCGCTGGGCGTGCAGGCCATCGCTCTGCAGGCCGATCTCACCAAGGCTGCCGCCGTGGAAAAACTCTTTGCCGATACGGTCGCCGCCATCGGCCGCCCCGACATCGCCATCAACACGGTGGGCAAAGTGCTCAAGAAGCCCATGCTGGAAACCAGCGAGGCCGAATACGACGAGATGGCCGCCGTCAATGCCAAGTCGGCGTTCTTCTTCCTCAAGGAGGCGGGCCGGCATGTCAATGACAACGGCAAGATCGTGACCCTGGTCACCTCGCTGCTGGGCGCCTTCACCCCTTTCTATGCCACCTACGCCGGCAGCAAGGCGCCAGTCGAGCACTACACCCGCGCCGCCGCCAAGGAATTCGGCGCGCGCGGCATCTCGGTCACCGCCGTGGGCCCCGGCCCCATGGACACGCCGTTCTTCTATGGGCAGGAAAGCCCCGATGCCGTGGCCTACCACAAGTCGGCCGCCGCCCTGTCGCCCTTCAGCAAGACCGGCCTGACCGACATCGAGGACATCGCCCCCTTTGTGCGCTTCCTGGTGAGCGAAGGCTGGTGGATGACCGGCCAGACCGTGCTGGTCAATGGCGGCTACACCACCAAATAGCGCAGCGGCGTTGAAGATGCGTTGAGACGGCATCAGCAGGCAGGCAACGGGGCACCCATCGGGTGCCCCGTTTGCTTTGCCTGCCACGAAACGCCTTACAGACCGCTTATGTCGCGTGCGCGGCACACAGGCGCCGAGGTAACGGATCTGTCATGCCGATGAGTCATATTGAGCATATGTGGATATTTGTGTATTTCAATTGCACCCACTGACCGATCGATTTTGCCCTGTCCTTTCTCGTTCGTATTACCCACGCCACAACCTCAATCACCATGACATCCCTTTCTCTTTCGCGCCTGGCGGCGGCACTGGTGCTGACCGGCCTGCTGGCCGCCTGCAGCAGCAGCGACCACGACGACGACACGTCGCCCGAGACGCCCACGCAACCGACCCAGCCCGCCTCGCCCCAACTGCGCTGCGCCCCCTGAGCCCACCACGACAGACCACTCGCATGATCGACGCATCCAAACGCAAATTCCTGCGCGCCAGCGCCGGCACCGCGGCCGCGACGGCCGCCCTCGGGCTTTTTCCGCCCAGCATCCGCCGCGCGTTGGCCATCCCGGCCAACAACGCCACCGGCACCATCCGCGACGTAGAGCATGTCGTGATCCTCATGCAGGAGAATCGTTCCTTCGACAACTACTTCGGCACCCTGGCCGGGGTACGGGGTTTTGGCGACCGGCACACCATTCCCGTGCCCAATGGCTTGAACGTCCTGCAGCAGCTTGATGCCAACAGCAAGCCCATCCTGCCCTACCACCTGGACCAATCCATGGGCAACGCCCAGCGCGTCGGCGGCACACCGCACAGCTGGACCGACGCGCGCGACGCCTGGAACAAGGGCCGCATGTTCGAATGGCCGCGCTACAAGAAACAGCAGTCCATGGGGTATTTCACGGAACAGGAAGTGCCCTTCCAGACCGCGCTGGCCAACGCCTTCACGATCTGCGACGGTTACTTCTGTTCCCTGCATGGCGGCACCAATACCAATCGCCTGTTCCACTGGAGCGGCACCAACGGCGCCACCGTCGGCAATGGCAGCGTGGTGGTGAACAACGTCTGGGACGGCCTGGACAGCACCGATGACATCAGCACCGGCGGATTTGACTGGACCACCTACCCCGAGCGTCTGGAAGCCGCCGGCGTGAGCTGGATGGTCTATCAGAACATGCCGGACAACTTCACCGACAATCCGCTGTTCGGCTTCCGGCAATACCGCCAGGCCAATGTGAATTCCGGCAAGCCGGTCTATCACGACCGCGCCAACAACCCGGCCTACGACCCGGCCAGCGACAACACCGGCAATCCCCTGTACAAGGGCATCGCCAACACCATGCCCGACGGCGGCTTCCTGGGCACCTTCAAGGCCGACATCCAGGCCGGCAAGCTGCCGCAGGTCAGCTGGATCGTGGCCCCCGAGGTCTATTCCGAACACCCCGGTCCCTCCAGTCCCGTGCAAGGCGGCTGGTACATCCAGGAAGTGCTGGACGCGCTCACGGCCAATCCCGATGTCTGGAGCAAGACCGTCCTCATCATCAACTTCGACGAGAACGACGGCTTCTTCGATCACTATCCGCCCTCCTGCGCGCCCTCCCTGAAGGCCCTGGACCCGGCCGACGCCTACGGCAAGACCACGCTCTCGCCGCAGGATATGGCTTCCGAGTACTACATCACGCAAGCCGTCCCCGGCACCGGCATGCCGGCCGTCGACGGGGATTGCTTCGGTCCCGGCCCGCGCGTGCCGATGTACATCGTCTCGCCCTGGACCCGCGGCGGCTGGGTCAATTCCCAGCACTTCGATCACACCTCGGTGCTGCGCTTCCTGGAAGCCCGCTTCGGTGTGACCGAGCCCAACATCAGCCCCTATCGCCGCGCCGTCTTCGGCGACCTGACCTCGGCTTTCAATTTCGCCACGCCCAATCTGGCGCCGCTCGATACCTTGGGCGGGCGCAAGACCCGCGCCGATGCCGACGCCCTGCGCGCCGCGCAGGAGGCCCTGGCCCAGGTGGCCCTGCCTTCGCCTCAGCAGCTGCCGCAACAGAAGACCGGCACGCGCGCCTCGCGCGCCCTGCCCTACGAGCTGCATACCAGCGCGCGCACCGATCTGCTCAACGGCACGGTCAAGCTGCTGTTCTCCAACACGGGCAAGCAGGCGGCCGTCTTCCACGTCTACGACAGGCTCAACCTGGATCGCGTCCCGCAACGCTATATGGTCGAGGCCGGCAAGGAACTGGACGACGTCTGGAACGTGAATGCCGACAACGGCGGCCGCTATGACCTGTGGGTGCTGGGCCCCAACGGCTACCATCGTGCCTTCACCGGTGATCTCTCGCTGCAGCGCGGCGCCCAGGCACAGGACCCCGAGGTCCGCGTGTGCTACGAGATCACGCAGGGCAATGTGGAAGTGACGTTGACCAACAATGGCACTGCCCCGGCCACCCTGCACGCGCGCGCCAAGGCCTATCGCTATGATGGCCCCTGGAGCGTCACGCTGGCCGCCGGCGAAAGCAAGACCTTGTCGTGGGATCTATCGGACAGCGAGCACTGGTATGACTTCGTCATCACCTGCGCCGAACTGCCCGGCTATTCGCGCCGCTTCGCCGGCCGGGTGGAAACCGGCAAGGACGGCGTGAGCGATCCGGCCATGGGCCAGCAGGACCTCTGACCCCCCGGACTCCTGCATCGCCCCCGCGCGCCCGGCAGGGCGCGCGGGCATTCCGCCCGGGCGGCCACTTCGCTGTTACCATCGAACAGCACGCCATGGTGGCCGCCTTTTCTTTCGTCGACAATGCTGCAAGAAACCCGACTGCACCGCATCCGCGGTCTGCTTTCCTCCCTCGGCCAAGTCAGCACCGAACGCATCGCGCAGGACCTGGGCGTCTCGCGCGAGACCGTGCGCCGCGACCTCCTCGCGCTTGAGGCCGAGGGCGGGCTGCGGCGCGTGCATGGCGGCATCGTCGCCACCGGCGGGCAAGCCGAACCGCCGCTGGCCGTGCGCCAGACCGTGCGCGCCAAGGAAAAGCGCGCCATCGCCCGCGCCGCGGCCCGGCTGGTGCAAGCCGGGCAGACCCTGTTCGTGGACGCCGGCAGCACCACCGCCATCCTGGCCGAAGAGCTGGCCGCCATGACGGGCATCACCGTCATCACCAATGGCCTGCTGGTGGCCCAGAAAATGGCCGCCGTCCACGTCACCCGCCCGGCCAACCACGTCATCCTGCTGGGCGGCCAGGTCAGCGCCTCGCTGGCCGCCACCTGCGGCGACGTCACCATCTCGGACATCCATCGCTACCACGCCGACATCGCGCTGCTCTCGCCCGTGGGCGTGAGCGCCGAGCACGGCGCCACCAGCTTCGATCACGCCGAGGCCGCCGTGGCGCGGGCCATGGCGGGCAGGGCCAAGCGCCTCATCATCCTGGCCGACCACAGCAAACTGGGCCAGGCCAGCCGCGTCGCCTATGCCCCGGCCGCCGATATCGACGTCGTGGTCACCAACCGCCACAAAGGCAAGGCCGCCGACCGCGCCGCGCTGCAAGCCGCGCGCGTGGAGGTCGTGCAGGCCTGATCGACCTCCACGCGCGCGCTGTCGCCCTGCTCAGTACGCCCGGCGGAACAAGGCGCGGAAATCGGCCTCGGTGGTGTGGCGCGGGTTCCAGCGGTTGTAATCGGCGGCATAGCTGCGCCGCGCCAGCTCATCGAGCGAGTCTTCCGTCACGCCGACATCACGCAGGCGCGCCGGGATGCCCAGGTCTGCGCACAGTTCGCGGATGGCCTGCACCGCGCGGCGCGCCGCCTCCAGCTGCGGCAGGCCGCGGCAATCGACGCCAAGAATGGCGGCCACCTCGGCATAGCGCGCCGGATTGGCGATCAGGTTGAACTCGGCCACCGTGGGCAGGCACAAGGCATTGGCCAAGCCATGCGGGATATGGAACACGCCGCCCAGCGGCAGCGCCATGCAATGCACATTGCCCAGGCCCGTCACGCCGAAGGACATCGCCGCCATCGACGAACCGCAGAGCATGTCCATGGCCGCGCCCGTGTTGCGGCGGTTGGCCACAAAGGGCCGGATGCTGCCGGCGATCAGCCTCATGGCGTGCAGATTGACCGCATCCGAGAAGGGATTGGCCAGCTTGGACAGATACGACTCGAAGGCGTGCACAAAAGCGTCTATGCCCGCATGCGCGGCCACATGGGCCGGCATGGAGCTCACGGCCAAGGGGTCCAGCACGGCGACCTGGGCCGGGCTGAACGCGGCATGGCGGATGGCCATCTTGACGTTGCGGGCGGTGTCGGTGACCACGCAGGCACCCGACACTTCCGAGCCCGTGCCGGCCGTGGTCGGCACGGCGTACAGCGGCATGGGCCGGATGCTGAACTTCTCGATGCCTTCGTAGTCGGCGATCCTGCCGCCGTTGGTCATCAGGATGGCCACGGACTTGGCGACATCGATGGTGCTGCCGCCGCCGATGGCGATGATGGCCTGACCGCCGTGGGACCGGCAGCGCTCATAGGCGGCGTGCACCGTGGTGTCGCTCGGATCGGGCTCGACCTCCGCGTACACCGCCAGCGCGAGCTGCCGCTCGCCCAGCCGGGCGGTGATGGCGCGCGTGATCTCGCTTTCGGCCAAGGCCGGATCCACCACCAGGAAGACCCGCTGCGCGCCGCCGGCGGCGACGATGGCGGGCAATTGCTGGTGGGCGTCCACGCCGAACACCAGGCGGGTCGGGCAGGCAAAACTCGAAACAGCGTTCATGGCGGTGACCTAGATGCGGATGCAGACGTTCTTGACCTGGGTGTACGACAATAATGCATCCAGGCCTTTTTCGCGCCCGAAGCCGGACTTGCGGTAGCCCCCGAAAGGCAGCTCCACGCCGCCGCCGGCGCCATAGCAGTTGATGAAGACCTGGCCAGCCTGCACACGCTGCGCGAGCCGGTGCGTCTGGCCCACGTCGCGGCCCCAGATGCCGGCGACCAGCCCATACTCCGTGCCATTGGCGATCTCGACGGCCTGCTCCAGATCATCAAAGGGCACCAGGGTCAGCACCGGGCCGAAGATCTCCTCCTGGTGCACGCGCATCCGCGGATGCGCGCCATCGAGCAAGGTGGGCATCACGAAATTACCGGCATCCAGGTCGGCGCCGGCCAGGGGCCGGCCGCCCGCGATGACCTCGACGCCCTCCTGGCGGCCGATCTCGATATAGTCCCGCACCTTGCGCTGCTGTTCGCGGCTGACCAGCGCGCCGATATCCGGATCGCCCAGGCCGGGCCCGACCCGCAGCTCGGCCAGCAGCGCGGCCAGGCGCTCGCGCAGCGCCGCGTGCGCGCCGCGCTGCACCAGGATGCGCGTGCCCGCCGAGCACGTCTGCCCGGCATGCGGGAAAGCCGCCTTGAGCAACAGCGGCGCGGCGGCGTCCAGGTCGGCGTCGGCCAGCACGATATTGGGCGACTTGCCGCCCAGCTCCAGCAACACAGGCACGATATTCTCGGCCGCCGCCTTCATGACACCCTTGCCCGTGGCCACCGAACCGGTGAACACCACCAGCCCCACCCCTGGATGCGCGGCCAGCGCCGCGCCGGACTCCTGGCCCAGGCCGGTCACCACATTGAGCACGCCGGCCGGCAGGCCCGCCTCATGGCAGATGCGGGTGAGCTCCAGCACGCTCAGGCAGGCCAGTTCGGCCGGCTTCATCACCACCGTATTGCCCGTGGCCAGGGCCGGCGCCAGTCCGCGCGAGGCGATCTGCAGGGGATAGTTCCAGGGCACGATCTGCGCGGTCACGCCGACCGGCTCGCGCACGGTGAAATCGAAATACTCCGCGCCCAGCGGAATGGAGCTGCCCAACACCTTGTCGGCCACGCCGGCGTAGTACTCGAAAAAGCGCGCGGCGGCCACGGCATCGGCCTGGGCCTGCTTGAGCGGCTTGCCCGTGTCCTGGCTCTCCAGGCGGGCCAGGCGGTCCTGTTCCAGCGTGATGCGGCGGGCGATCTCGGCCAGCACCCGCGCGCGATGCACCGGCGGGCATTCCGCCCAGCCGCGCAGGGCGCGCCGCGCGCTCTGCACGGCGGCGTCCACCTCGCCGGCCTGCCCGCGCGCGATCGCGGCAATGGGCTGGCCGGTGGCGGGATCCAGGACGTCGATCAGCCCGCCCGAGGCCGCGGGGCCCCAGACGCCGTCGATGAAGCAACCATATTGCGGGAGTGTCATGGCATTCCTTGTTCGGGATCGGTAAGAGGTCTCAGGCGGCAAACTCGCCGCCCAGATAGGCTTCGCGTATGCGCGGGTCGCGGCGCAGTTCGGCCGCCGGGCCTTGCAGCGTCACCGCGCCGCCCTCGAGCACATAGGCGCGGTCGGCGATCGCCAGGGCCTGGTTGGCCATCTGCTCGACCAGCAGCACCGTCATGCCTTCGGCCCGCAGGCGCTTGAGCCCGCGGAAAATATCGGCCGTCACCAGCGGCGCCAGGCCCAACGACGGCTCATCCAGGATCAGCAGCCGCGGGTTGGACATCAAGGCCCGCGCGATGGCCAGCATCTGCTGCTCGCCGCCGCTCAAGGTGCCGGCCACCTGTTCGCGGCGCTCGCCGAGCCGGGGGAACATCTCGAAATAGCCTTCGATCTGCCGCGCCACGCGCGCGCGCTCGCGGCGTATCAGATAGCCCCCCAGCAAGAGGTTTTCGTACACGGTCTGGTCGGTGAACACCTGGCGGCCCTCGGGCGCCATGGCCAGGCCGGCCATGACGCGCCCGGGCGTCGGCAGGCCGCGCAGCTCGCGGCCCTCGAAGCGCAGCTGTCCGGCGGCCGGCACCAGACCCATGACGCCGCGCAGCAGGCTGCTCTTGCCCGCGCCATTGGCGCCCAGGAGGGCCACGATCTCGCCGCGGCCGATATGCATGGATACGCCGCGCACCGCGCGCACCGGCCCATACGAGATCTCCATATTCTCAATATCGAGCATCACGCCTCCAATGCCGTATCGCTGCCCAGATAGGCCTCGATGACGCGCGGATTGTTCTGGATCTGCCTGGGCGGGCCTTCGGCGATGACCACGCCCCGGTCCAGCACCACGATGTGATCCGAAATATTCATCACCAGGCTCATATCGTGCTCGACCATCAGCACCGCCACGCCGAGGCCGCCGATGCGGCGCACCAGCTGGCCCAGCTCGCGCGTCTCTTGCGGATTCAGGCCCGCGGCCGGTTCATCGAGCAGCAGCAAGGACGGGCGGCTGGCCAGGGCGCGCGCCAGCTCCACCCGGCGCTGCACGCCATAAGGCAGGCTGCCGGCCGGCGCCTGGGCATGCGCCAGCAGGCCGGTGAAGGCCAGCACGGCCATGGCCTCGCCCCGCGCCCGCGCTTCCGACACGCCCTGGCCCAGCCGCGCATGGGCCCCCACAAGCACATTGTCCAGCACCGACATGGCGCCGAACAGGCGCAGGTTCTGGAAGGTCCGCGCCACGCCGGCGGCGGCCAGCCTGTGCGCGCCGGCGCGCGTCATATCGCGTCCTTGCAAGCTCAGCGTGCCGGCCGTCGGCGGGATGACGCCGGTCAGGATATTGATGAGCGTGCTCTTGCCCGCGCCATTGGGCCCGATCAGGGCATGGATGCGCTGCGGCTCCAGCACCAGGTTGATGTCCTGCGCCGTCACCACCCCGCCGAAGTTCTTGCAGATGCCCGACAGTTGCAGCAAGGGCAGTCCGCGGGCGGCCGGGCGCGCCGGCAGTTCGGCCTGCTCCATGACGGCCGGCGGCCGCGGCGGTTCGGGCCGCCGGCGGTCGAACAGCCCCACGATGCCGCGAGGCATGAGATACAGCGCGAACAGCAACATGCCGCCATAGACGAAATGCTGGGCGAACGGCCATTGGGCCAGGAACACTTCGGTCAACGTCAGGACGACAGCGCCGGCCAAGGGCCCGTAGAGCGTGCCGGCGCCCCCCAAGAGCACCAGCAGCAGGATGAACACCGACAGATGAAAGGTAATGAAATCAGAATTGAAGTACTGGTTCTGCTGCGCCACCAGGGCTCCGGCCAGCCCGCACAAGGCCGCCGCCACCATGAAGGCCAGCGTCTTGTAACGGTAGACCGCGATGCCCGAGCACGCGGCGGCGATCTCGTCGAACTGCAGGGACAGCAAGGCCCGCCCGAAACGGCCCCGCAAGGCGCGCGCCAGCGCCAGGTGCACCGCCAGGGCCAGGGCCAGCACCAGCCATACCCATTGCCGCAGGGAAAACGGCGCCCCGGCCCAGGCCAGCGGCGCGATCCCGTAGATGCCCTGGGCGCCGCCGAAGACATCGGTCCACTCGGTGACCAGCTTCTCGGCCACGATGCCGAAGGCCAGCGTCACCAGCGCCAGGCTGGGGCCCTTCACGCGCAGGGAGGGCAAGGCGATCAGCAGACCGACCCCCGCGGCCACCACCGGCGCGGCCGCCAGCGCCAAGGCTGGATGCCATTCCCAGCGCGTCGTCAGCAGGGCCGCCGCATAGGCGCCGGCCGCGAACAGCCCGGCCTGCCCCAGCGATTTCTGGCCCGCATAGCCGGCCAGGACATTCATGCCGGCGGCGCACAGATAATAGACCCCGCACATGAACAAGATGCGCAGGTAGAAATCATTGTCCAGCAGCGAGGCCAGGACGGCGAGCAAGGCGGCCAGCACGATGGCGCCATGCCGCAGGCTGCGCGGGCGAGGCGCTGGCCGCGCCTGGGTCTGCACGGCGCTCATACTTTCTCCACCAGGGTCTTGCCGAACAGGCCATTGGGAAAGGCCGCCAGCACGGCGATCACCACCACGAAGACCACGATCTCGCGCCACTGCGCGCTCCACAGCCCGGTGAACGACTCCGCCAGGCCGATCAGGACGCCGCCCAGCATGCAACCGCGCAAGTTCGTGAGCCCGCCGACGATGGCGGCCGAAAAGCCCTTGAGCGCGATCACCACGCCCATGAACAGCGAAGCCGAGACGATAGGCGCGATCAGCACACCGCTCAGGCCGGCCAGCGCCGAACTCACCACGAAGGTCAGGGCCATCACGCGCGCCACGGGTATGCCCATGAGCGCGGCCGCATCGCGGTTCAAGGCCACGGCCCGCATGCTGCGGCCCAGCGAAGTGCGATGCATGGCGAAATCCACCGCGCCCAGCAGCAGCATGGCCAAGACCAGCACGACAATCTCCTGCGAGCGGAAACCCACGCCGGCCACGCGGATCACCTCGTCGCCCAGGGGGGCCGCCACCATGCGCGCCCCCGGTCCCCAGAGCGACAGCGCGGCGCTTTGCATGATGATGCCGAACCCTATGGTGCTCATCACCCAGGACATGCCCGGCCTGCCGGCGAAAGGACGGATGGCGGCCAGATAGAGCGGCAGCCCCATCACGCCCATGACCACGGTGGCCGCCAGCGCCGCCAGCACATAGGCCCAGGGCGAAGTCGCCGGATCGATGGCCAGCGCGCTGGCCACCAAGCCCACCGTGCCCAGGCCCACGAAAGCTCCCACCGAAACGAAATCGCCCTGCGCGAAATTCAGCGTCCGCGTGGTGGTGTAGGTCAGGCTGAAACCCAGGGCGATCAAGGCATAGATGCCGCCCATGGTCAGCCCGCCGATCAAGGCCTGGAGTACGGTCGTCGACATACCTGGCCCTTTACTTCTTGAAGTCGGCCGGCGTCATGGCGTCGAGCACCGGATCCTTGAAATCCACCACCACGCCCGACTGCCAGCGCGACCAGTGGTAATCCTGCGCCTGCAGCCCCTCGTGGTTGGCGGCCGAAAAAGGCTGCCGGTACTGCTTGACCAGGCCATCGACCGGCTGTTGCAGGTTTTCCAGCGCCCCGCGCACGGCCTGGCCGTCCAGGCTCTTGGCCTGTTCGACGGCGGCGGCCCAGACCAGCACCGTGTCATAGGCCTGGGTCGCCGCCCAGAACATGGAAGGATTGGCCAGCTTGGGGCCGATGCGCTCGAGCAGCGACTTGGCCGCCGGCGACTTGGCCTCGCTGGAGGTAGTCAGGAACACCGGCCATTCCATGAGCTTGCTACCCGCCACCTGCGGAAAACCGCTGAAGGACGCCGCCCAGGTCGTCAGCACGCGCGGCATGTAGTCGATCTTCTCCATGCTGCGCACCAGGTGGCCCAGCGGCGCGGCCTGGGCCCAGACCACCAGCGTGTCCACGCCGGCCGCCTTGGCCTTGCCCAGCTGCGAGGTCATGTCCGTGTCGCGCGCGTCGAACTTCTCGATCACCGCCGGCTTGATGCCATGCAGGGCGGCGATCTGCTCCATGTCCTTCAGGCCGGCCTGGCCATAACCCGTGGTCTCCACGAAGAAACCGATCTTCTTGGACTGCGGGCTCTTGGCCGCATAGGCCACCAGCGCGGCCGCCTGGTCCCGGTCCACCATGGAAATGCGGAAAAGATAGTTGGGCTGATTGCCGGCCGGCTCGGTGATCGCCGTGCTGGACGCGCTGGAGACCAGCACCGGCATCTTCTTCTGGTTGGCGATGTGCTTCCAGGCCAGCGCGTTGCCCGAGTTGGTGGGCCCGAAGACCACCGCCACCTTCTCGCGGTCGATCAGCTCGGTCATGTTCTGGATGGACTTGGGCGGCTGGCCCAGGTCGTCGCGCACCAGGAAGACCAGCTTGCGGCCGAGCACGCCGCCGCGCTGGTTGATGTCCTCCACCGCGGCCGTGATGCCCAGCACGCCGATCTGGCCCGACTCGGCCGAAGGCGAACCCGAAATATCGCCGTTGTAGGCAATCTTGATGTCCTGGGCCTGGGCCGAGCAGGCCACGGCGGCCGCCGCCGCCACTAGCCAGTGCGTTATTGTCTTCATAGGTCTCCTCCGGTGGATGGTGTGCCGTGCTTGGCGGCTTGTCATAAGTGGTCGGTTCACGGGTCGCCGGGCAGGTCGATCTCCAAGTCCAGCAGATATCCCGCCAGCGACTTGCCATGCGAATCCAGGTTGAGGGCGTCATTGACGCCGCCGTCCAGCACGTCGTCGATGACGAAATTCATCGCCGCCAGCTGCGGCAACAGATAGCGGCGGATCTCGCCGGGTTGCCGATGCGCGAACACGCGGCGCACCGCCGCCTCGGTCACCTGGGCGACCAGGCTGCCGTAATGGCGCGGGTCATAGGCGATGACGCTGATATTCGAACGATTGCCCTTGTCGCCCGTTCGGCCGTGCGCAACCTCGAACAGATGGACACGCTTGGCCGCCGTCATGCCAGCACCTCATGGCCGGCGGCCACCAGTTTGCGGTCGATATAGGCCGAGCGCGTCTCCAGGCGGCGGCGCACCGCGCTGCGCACCCCGCCCCCGCCGGCCGGCCCGCAGCAATAGAGCGCATTGACCTCGCGCGCCAGCGCGTCGGCCTCGCCGCGTTCGGCGAACTTGCCCGCCACCCGCAGGCGCACATCGCGCGCGCCGCCATCGGGCAGCACCCGCATCAGGCGCCCGCCGTCGTCGGCCAACAAGCTCTGCACGCCGATGAGATCGACGCGCAGCTCCCCGCCGAGGCGTCGGCGTATGACATCGGCGGCCAGCCTCGCCCGTGCCTCGGCGCGCGGCCCCCCATAGGAAATCTCGGCCTCGCCCAGCCAGCCGCCCTCATAGAAGGCGCTCACTTTCAGCGTGTCCGGACGGCGGTGGCCGCGCACGCCGTCCAGCGCCACGCGGTCGCCGCCCAGGTCGGTGACCGTGGCCGCGCTGATATCGGCCGTGACGTCGGGCGTCAGATAGGCCGCGGGATCGTGCAGTTCATAAAGCAATTGTTCGATGACGGTGCGGCGATCCACCACGCCGCCCGTCTCCTCGGCCTTGCCCACAATGCAATGGCCGTCGGGCAGGATCCGCGCCACCGGAAACCCCAGGTTCCACAAGCCCGGCACCTCCTTGAAACCCGGGTCGGCAAAGTAGCCGCCCGTCACCTGCGAACCGCACTCCAGCAAATGCCCCGCCATGGTGGCCGGGCCCAGGCGGTCCCAGTCATCGGCCGCCCAGCCGAAATGCGCCAGCGCCGGCCCGCAGACCAGCGAAGGGTCGGCCACCCGGCCCGTCACCACGATGTCCGCGCCATCAAGCAGGGCGGCCGCGATGGGCTCGCCGCCCAGATAGACATTGGCGCTCACCAGCGCGGCCGGCCGCGCCAGCCCCGCCTGGCCGATCACCGCCTCGGCGTCCTCGCGCGCCAGGAGATCATCGCCATGCACCACGGCCACGCGCGGCGCGCGCAGCCCCAGCTCGCGCGCCAGGCGCAGGATATGCCGCGCCGCGCCGCGCGGATTGGCCGCGCCGAAATTACTCACGATGGCGATGCGCTCGCGCAAACAGATCTCAAGCACCGGACGCAGCAACGGCTCCAGCAAGGGCTCATAGCCGGCCTGCGGGTTCTCGCGGCGGGCCAGCTGCGCCAAGGCCAGCGTGCGCTCGGCCAGGGTCTCCAGGATCAACACCCGGCGCCCGTCGCGCCGGGCCAGGGTGCGCACCACAGGCAGGGCCGCATCCAGGCGATCCCCCGAAAAACCAGCCCCACATCCTATCCAGAGCGGCGTCACCATGGTCTCGTCATCTTGTTGGAATGGACGCATTGTGGGCGGCGCCAATCAAGAAGTAAAATCGAAAATTCAAAACCATTAATCCAAAATTCAAATTAATCGGCATGAACGTCTCCACCCGCCAGCTGCGCGCCTTCGTCAGTGCCGCCGACCACCAGAACTTCACCCGCGCTGCGGCCGACGTCGGCCTGTCGCAGCCGGCTTTCAGCGCCCTGATCAAATCCCTGGAAGAAGAACTGGGCGCGCAGCTCTTCGTGCGCAACACGCGCAACATCGAGCTTTCGGCCTTCGGCAAACTGTTCGAATCCTTTGCCCGGCGTTCCCTCTACGAAACCGACACCGCGCTGCAACACCTGCAAGACTACGCGGCCGGGCGCATCGGCAAGGTGCAGGTCGCCGCCCTGCCCTCCGTGGCGGCCAGCTGGCTGCCGCCCGTGTTCCGGCAATTCCGGGCCCAATATCCGGGCGTGACCACCGTCCTGCGCGACGGCATGTCGCAAGAATGCGTCGAACTGCTCAGCAACGGCGAAATCGACTTCGCCATCGCCACCGTGGACCACTACGCCGCCAAACTCGATCGCCAGCTCCTGTGGCGGGACCAGCTCCACCTCGTCTGCCCGCCCGACCACCCCCTGGCGCGGCAGCGCAAGCGCGTGACCCTCGAACAGATCGCCCGCTACCCCATCGTCAACTTCGTCAGCCACAGCAGCGTGCGCCAGCGCGTGGACGCGGCCTTCGGCCCCCATACCCTCAACACCGTGCTCGAAGTCGAGCACCTGGCCACGGCCAGCGCCATGGTCGAAAGCGGCGTGGGCCTGACCATCGTCCCCACGCTCACGCTCTACCAGTTCCGCCGCCCCACCCTGGCCATCCTTCCCATCGAAGACAACAGCTTCAAACGCGAAGTCTTCATCCTCACCCGCAAGAACAAACTGCTCTCCCGCCCCGCGCGCGCCATGTGCGACATGGTGCTGGCCCACGTGGACGGGCTCAGGCAGCCGGCCTGAGCCGCCTCACAACCATGTCCGAAAACGGCGAGAAAAAGTAAGCTCTCCTGGCTAGAGTAAGCGCCATGGAGGACAGGCCAATGATCAACGACGCACCCCAGGCATGGTATTCCGCCTTCAAGGCGAAGGACGCGCGGTTCGACGGGCGGTTCTTCGTCGCCGTCTCCTCCACTGGCATCTACTGCCGCCCGGTCTGTCCGGCCAAGGTGCCCAAGCCCGAGAACTGCAGTTTCCACCCGACCGCCGCCTCGGCCGAACAGGCTGGCTACCGTCCTTGCCTGATCTGCCGCCCCGAACTGGCCCCGGGCCAGGCGCGCATCGACGCCTCCGCCTCCCTGGCCCGCCGGGCCGCCAAGCTGCTCGAAGACCATTGCGGCAGCGACGCCACGCTGGACACGCTGGCGCGGCGGCTGGGCTGCACCGACCGCCACCTGCGCCGCGTCTTCAAGGCCGAACTCGGCGTCTCGCCCATCCAATACATGCAGACGGCCCGCCTGCTGCTGGCCAAGAACCTGCTCACCGACACCGACCTGCCCGTGCTCGACGTGGCCATGGCCGCCGGCTTCGGCAGCCTCAGGCGCTTCAACGCGCTGTTCAAGAACCGCTACCGGCTCGTCCCCACCGCCTTGCGGCGCCGCAAGCGCGGCGAGCCGGCCAGCGCGCTGACGCTCACGCTGAGCTACCGCCCGCCCTATCAATGGGACGCCATCCTGGGCTTTCTCGCCTCGCGCGCCATCCCCGGCGTCGAACACATCGACAACGCGCGCTATGCCCGGGCCGTCGCCATCGATGACCCCGGCGGCAAGACCCATACCGGCTGGATACGCATCGGCCATCTGCCCAAGAAGAACGCGCTCGAACTACAAGCCTCCCTGTCGCTGCTGCCCGTGCTGCCCGTCGTCCTGGCGCGCGTGCGCCACCTCTTCGACCTGGGCTGCGACCCCCAGGCCGTGCACCAGGGCCTGAGCGCGATGAACACCCTCGCCCCGGGCCTGCAGACCCTGGGCACCCGGCTGCCCGGCAGCTTCGATCCCTTTGAAATGGCCGTGCGCGCCGTCCTCGGCCAACAGATCACCGTCGGCGCGGCCCGCACCCTGGCCGGCCGCATGGTCAGCTACTACGGCCACCCCGTACCCACCGGCATCGCGGGCTTGAGCCACGCCTTTCCGTCGCCGCGGCGCCTCCTGTCCCTGCCGGGCGACATCGCAGACCATCTGGGCCCGCTGGGCATCATCCGCAGCCGCGCCCGCACCCTGCGCGCGCTGGCCCAGGCGCTGGCCGAACACAGCCTGGACTTCGGCCCCGGCGCCGCGCCCGAAGAAGAAGTCCGGAAACTGCTGCAACTGCCCGGCATCGGCCCCTGGACGGCCCAATACATCGCCATGCGCGCCATGGCCTGGCCCGACGCCTTCCTGCCCACCGACTACGGCATTAAAAAAGCCTTGGCTCCGCGCAGCCCCAAACAGATGACCGAACTGGCAGAAAGCTGGCGCCCCTGGCGCAGCTACGCCACCATCAACCTCTGGAACTCCCTGCACTGAAGCCGCCGCCATGCACTACTGCCACCCCCACCCCAGCCCGCTCGGCCCCCTTCTTCTCGCCAGCGATGGCCAGCAACTGACCGGGCTCTGGATAGAAGGCCAGAAATACTTCGGCGGCTCGCTCAAGCAAGCCCTCGTCCCGGATCCCGGCAGGCCGGAGTTCAAACAGGCCGCCCGCTGGCTGGAGGCCTACTTCCGGGGCGAGAAGCCCCCGCTCGCCGACCTTGCCCTGGCGCCGCAAGGCAGCGCCTTCCGGCAAGCCGTCTGGCGGCGGCTGCTCGACATCCCCTACGGCGAAACCCTCACCTACGGCGCCATCGCCCGCCAGCTCGCGCAACAAACGGGCAAGACCGCCGTGGCGGGCCAGGCCGTGGGCGGCGCCGTCGGCCACAACCCCATATCCATCATCATCCCCTGCCACCGCGTCGTCGGCAGCAACGGCAGCCTCACCGGCTACGCCGGCGGCCTGCACAAAAAGATCCGCCTGCTCACCCTCGAGGGCGTCGATACGGCCAAATTCTTTCTGCCCAAGACCGGCACGGCGCTCTGAACACCCAGGCGCGGCCCATCCGGCCATTTGCCGATGACGGCGGGACCAGGTAAAACCAACCATCACCCACGCGGACCGCCATGCACACATCCTCCTCCCCCCGCCAAGCCTCCGGACCCGCGCTCATCAAAGGCTATCCCGTCCAGCGGCTGGCCGCGTTCGCCGCCGGCGACCTCGGCGGCAACCCCGCCGGCGTCGTGCTCTGCGACACCCTGCCCGAAGCCGACATCATGCAAGCCATCGCCGCCGAAGTCGGCTACTCGGAGACCGCCTTCGCCTGCCCCGCCGCCGACGCCTGGCGCGTGCGCTACTTCGCCCCCGAAATCGAAGTCCCCTTCTGCGGACACGCCACCATCGCCCTGGGCGCCGCCCTGGCCACCCGGCACGGCGACGGCGTCTACCCCCTGCAGACCAACCACGCCCGCATCAGCGTCGAAGGCCGGCAACACCATGGCAGACTCCAGGCCATCCTCCAATCGCCGCCCACCCGCAGCGAACCCGCGCCGGCCGGACTGGTCGACGCCAGCCTGGCCCTCTTCGGCTACCGCCAGGCCGACCTCGACCCCCGCCTGCCCCCCGCCCTGGCCGAAGGCGGCGCGCGCCACCTCATCCTGGCCCTGGCCAGCCGCCAGCGCCTGGCCGACATGCGCTACGACCAGGCCGCCGGGCGCGACCTCATGCTGGCCCAAGGCTTCGCCACCATCGCCATCGTCCACGCCGAAACCGCGCAACGCTTCCACGCCCGCAACCCCTTCGCCTCCGGCGGCGTCTACGAAGACCCCGCCACCGGCGCCGCGGCCGCCGCCCTGGGCGGCTACCTGCGCGACATCCAATGGCCCCATGGCGGCGCCATCGACATCTTCCAAGGCGAAGACATGGGCGTGCCCTGCCATCTGCATGCGCAGATCGCGCCCGAGGCCGGCAGCAGCATCCGGATTTCCGGGGCGGTGCGCCGTCTTGTGTAATTCGTTAACGCCTGCGAGCACCGGGTCATTTCTGAATGCGCCAGGAATTGCAGCTATTGCATCGACTCAATCGGCCGTCTGTCTGTACAGCCCATCTCGCAAGAAAGCCCGCAATTTTGTCCTCGATGCGACTATCGACGGTACGTAACCGCAGCAATGGAATACCACATTGCTTCAAAACACTGTTCTTCAAGGCATCCCGGTGCGCACAACAAACACCCGCCCCCGGCCCGCCGGCTCAATCGGCCCGCAGCCCGGCCTTCTCCACCAACTGCTTGAACAGCTGCCTGTCCTGATCCATTTGTTCCGAAAAAAAATCTGAACGGCTGGCGACCACCCGGACGCCGAAGGCCTCGATCTTCGCCTCCACCTCGGGGGAGCGCAGGGCGTTCACCAAGGCTTCGTTCAAGCGCGCGATCACCTCGGGCGGCGTGCCCGCGCGCGCCGCGAAGCCGATGGTCGCGCTCACCTTCACGCCCGGCACGCCGGCCTGCGCAAGCGTGGGCACGTCTGGCGTCGCCGCCGACCGCGCTTCGGAACCGATGGCCAGCAGCTTGACGTGCCCGGCGTCCACCTGGGCGGCCACCGATGTGAGGGCCGCGAACATGACCGACACATCCCCCGATATCAACCCCGGCGTGGCCTGGGCCACCCCCTTGTAGGGCACATGCGTCAGCGCGATGCCCGACACCAGGGCCAGGCGCTCCATCCCCAGGTGATGAATGCTGGCATTGCCGGAAGAACCGTAATTGATGGCCTTGGGCCTCGCCCTGGCCTGCGCGATCAAATCCGCCACCGAATCGATATGGGCGGCGGCATTGGCCATCAGATACATCGGCCCCTCCACCGCCTGCGTGACCGGCGCGAAATCCCTGGCGGCGTCATAGGGTAGCTGGCGATAAACCGCGGGATTGATCGCGTAGATAGTGTCATCGAGCAACAGCAGCGTATTGCCATCCGGCGCCGCCCTGGCCAGAAACGCCTGCACGCCGATGATGCCGCTTGCGCCGGCCTTGTTCTCCACGATGACCGGACGGCCCGTGTTTTCGGTCACCTTGCGGGCAAGCAGGCGCGCCAGAATATCGACCAGGCCGCTCGGGCCATAAGGCACGATGATGTGCAGCGGCGGCGCCGGCTGGGCATGGCCCTGGCCGAGGCCCAGCAGCAAGGCGGCCGCCAGGCCGGCCAATACAACAGTCCCACGAAGCATCTGTCTCTCCTTGAATGCCGCTCCAGCGCCGTTCGATGCTGCATCCCCCTTCGGCGCGGCCGCCCCCGCCCAACCGGCATGGGCTGAAATCGGCCACGCGCCTCATATCACGCACAGGGACAATCAAACGGACCGGCTGCATTCTTGGCGAGCGAGCCAGGCAGAACAATACGAAAACCGTCAATGCAGTTATACGAATAGCGGATGGCTCCATTGACACAGGGTCCGCTTCGCCAGGTCCGGACGAATTACCGCGACGCCCGCCCATAGCGATTGACCACGATGCCGCATCCGTAGGCAACCGAGCCCAGCAGCCTCAAACGACGAAAGCCCGATTGGGCAAACAGCCTCTGCCCGCTGCCGAGCGCGACCGGATTGATGAAAAACTGGTACTCGTCGACCAGATCCGCAGCGACCAGCGCCGATGCAAAGCCGGTGCCGCCAAAGACCGCGATGTCCCCCGCGCCGCCTTGCTTCAACGCGCCTACCTCGCGCGCCAAGTCGCCGCCCGCCACCCGCGTCCTTGCCCAACGGCAATCCTTGAGCTCGCGGCTCAGCACGACTTTCGGGATCTCGGTGATCCGTCGCGCAAAGGCATAGAAGCGGTCCTGGGGAAAGCGCCCCGCCGCCTTCGCCCAATGATCGATATATCCCTCCTCCGCCATCTTCCGGCTCAGGAGAATCGTGCCGACGCCCTGAAAGAAAAGATTGAAATCGCGCTTGAGCGCCGCGTCCCACGGGCACTCGCCCACCCAGTCCCAGAGCTGCCAGACGGCCTGCCCCTCGCCACCGACAAAGCCGTCGGCCGACATCTGCATTTGAAGCACCAGCTTGCTCATAGCGCATCTCCCGCCACTCGGTCAGATTACGGCGCCCACTATGCACCGCCCTATAATCACTTGAAGCGTAAACCGCTTTGGCGGGAAATCGCACCTCAGAAACCGTCTTCAACCGGCAACGCAGGGCCGCAAAGCCATTGAACGCCACAAAGCGGAGTCCGTACCGCCTCGCCAACCGAAGCGCTCAGGAGCGTCCATGGAATTCATGCTGGAAAAATTCGGCCCCCATGACTTCGACGATTATTTCCGTCTCGTCAGCGACCCCAAAGTCATGGCCATGATCAGCGAAAGAGGCATTCCCGCCGATGAAGCGCGACAAGACTACGCCGACCTGCTGGCAAACAATGACATCCATCCGGATATGGGCCAGTTTCGGATTCTGCAGAGAAAGACTTCGCATTTCATAGGCCTCGCAAAACTGGCGGTGTCCGCTGAAAACCGGGAAACCGCCGAGTTGGGCTATATGCTCTTGCCTGAATACTGGGGCCAAGGCATCGGCGGCCGAATAGCCAGCATGCTGGTGACCCGGGCAGAAGCACAGCCCGACATCCGCAGCCTGTTTGCCATCATCGACCCCGCGAATCTCCCTTCCCGCAAAATCCTCATAAACAATGGGTTTGTGTCCCGGGAATTCAAAGATTTTGATGGCCTACCGGGTGAAATACTCGAGCGCCATTGCAAGCCGGCCTCCGGGAACCGGGCGTCGCAGATGAGACAAACCCATTGATGCTGGAGCCCCCGACTCCGCGAACATCCAACAGATCCACTGCACCCGGTGGGCCCGACGCAAGCGTGGAAACGGGCAATCAGGACAAGCATCAAGTCCGATACCATCATCCCTGCCACGAAACATTCACCCCACCCCGCCTTTTCCGCTGCCTAGTGCTGCCAGCCAGTGCCTGACATCGGCCCGACACAGGCATGAAAAAAGCCCGCAAAATCGCGGGCTTAGTTCATTACTGCCTGTCACTGCCAGGTGGGGTCAGAAAACGCACCAAAATGAGGCCCACTCCCACTCCATACTCAACAACCAAGTTTTCTGTAGGAAATTCAGCAACTTAACTCAAAGAGTGGTTTTGATACCATGAAAAATACCAAGAGCAATCTAGAGAATCTGCCTTATCGACGAATGCGATCGTTCATGCACCGCTCACAGTCGCCTTGGGTTTCGATGATGATTAGCGGCATGGTCATTTACTAAGCGACGAGCGGCTCCGCTTCGAGCGCCAAAGACTTAAGAAACAATTTGCGGAGCTCGTCGAGCTTTTCTTTAGCTATGCCCCCATCCTCAATAGCCTTCAGAGTGTGAACTGGCTTCTGGTCGTCCCGAACAGGTAAGTTCAATCCGAGGAACTTCTCCATACAGCTATCGACGAAACAAGGCTCCGCAAGGCGACTTGGGCCAGCCTTACTCCTCAGCATTTCATTCACCACCTTGTGGTGGTCCTTATCCTGATCGTCATCAAGCATCAAACCATACGGGATGCCGAATCCTTCAAGTAGAGCAATATAGCGATGAAGATTGTATTTCCCCATCGCATCGACAATCGCCACACGATGGCGGCTCAAGTCATGCCAGTCCCGTGCGAACAGCCACGCGAACAAGGCTTTTTCGGTGGCCCCCTCCACAAGCAGCACGCGGTCGGCGAAGAACATGGAGGCCCGCTCAGAATCTAACCAGAGCTGATAGCGGAATCTCTCCTCCTGTTCCGCAATCACCGCGTCTTCGGTTGCGCCTTTTAGCAGTTTCCTGGCGTTTCCCTTTGCACTCTCCGCCACCGCTGCGTCTTTAACATAATTTTCCAACCAATTCTTGAACTCGTATCCTTGACCAAGTACCTTACCAAGGTCGGTCTTCTTGACCTGGCCAATGCTACTCACACCATTATTGCGGCGGACACGAACAATCTGGCACAGATCGTCCGCCACCTTGCCTACGAAGATTGGCGAATGGCTGGTCACAATGACCTGCTGAGCATCCCCCGCTCCCAACCTGCGCAGGTGGTAAGCCATATTCTCTTGTTGAGCTGGATGCAAAAATGCTTCCGGTTCCTCAAACAGGATGAGGGTAAAATCAGGGTCGAATTCCTTTTTCCCCGCCACCTTGCTTTCGGTAAAGCTGGGCGCGAGCTTAATAAGTTCATACAGGAATGATCGCTGGAACCCATGCCCATAACGATCGAGTGCAAACGATGTTTCTCCAAGCATGGCGTCCACGAAGCCATGCCGGATTAGGTTCTTAGTGATGTCCTCCGGTGCGACAGGGTTCACTCCCATGTCGAATCGAATGCCCCATTGCTCGATGGATTGGTTGATAGGCTTAGAAATCTGAGTCAAGAAGCCCTGTTCTCCGCATGCCTCGTCGTTCAACTTTCCGAATGCGCCTTCCATTTCCTTGAATGCTGGGCTGTCCGCGATCACACGCTTTAGCATCAGATTAAGCATATCCCGCAAGGGCGACGGGCCGCTGGTTTTCATCTGCTCCGCAGCGGTAGTGAGTGCCGGAATGTATATGACGCTTCCGACCTTAGCGGTACCGACGTTCTTCGCTCCATAGAACAATTCTTTCTCGGGCTCACCATTGATGATGGCGTAAATGTTGCTTTGGCTTGGCTTAAATCTTTCCTTTTCGGGGGACGCGAAGTAGCGACGGACGGTGAGGCTGTAACCAGCCACACCTGCCTTGTATTTGTCCGCCAACCCCTCCCATTCAATTTCGGACAAATCGAAAGTCAGTTCAACCCAGGATTCGTCAGTCTGTACGCCCTTCATCTTGGGAAGATCGTCGCCTGAATGCTTGAAGTCCTCATAGAACGCCCGGAGCGCGGCAACAATGTTGCTCTTGCCCGCGTTATTGGCACCCACGATCATTGTGTAGTCGTGAACCTCGATGTCAGCATCGACAATAGACCGGAAATTGTGGATGCGCAGGCGGCGAAGTTTCATGGTTTCCCTCGGGTGCTATTAGTTGATACCTACACCAATGCCACCGGAACCGGCGCGGCACTGCTTTGGCCGATGACGGCGTTTTTGACTTTGAGAGCGAGGCGCTCGCCCCAGCGAATATTTCGTTATGAGTTCCATCCGCCAGAAATTGTGCCCCTATGCATCGGCTGGAGGCCATCTCAGCTTGCCGCGCCCCACACGTAACGCCTCTACCAGCCTAGTGCCGCCGGGCAACCGGCCGGAAAAGAGGCTGGGCTTGGGATCAACCGCCGGTTTCTTGAACGCACCGACACGTTGATAGTCGGGTGTTGTCAGCCAAGTTCGCCCATCACCCTCGTCGGTGACTATGCGATAGAGGCCAGCCGGCGGGGCTATCGCGGTGTCAAGCAGACGTTTGTAATGTTCGACTGACCATTTCTGAATGCCTCCGCTGAGGGCGTCGGTCCGGAACCGCGCCCATAGCGCGGCCGAATCAGGCGTGGGCCAGTCACCGGCGTCGGTGTAGGCGGTGATCTCGTCGGACTCGAGCCAGGCCCGCATCTCAGCTGGCGTGACGAAGACCGGCATAGCATCCTCGATCGCTGCCATCGCCGCGCGCCGCGAAGGAAGGCCCGCGCGAATCAGCATCGACATCATGAATTGCGGGACGCCAGTTTCGACCGCTGCTGCTGCGCCGCCCGCCACCGTCTCCGGCGACCAACCGAGTGACATGCGGCGGGTACGAACAGCTTCCAAGGCCCAGACCAAACGATAGGTGAAGGCCTCTTCAACGACTCGCATGTTCTGCGGTCCGATCTTGGCCACATTCTCGCCAGACACCCAACTACGCAGGATAGCCTTCCAATTCGTCGGTAGCGCGTTCGCCTTATCGGGGATGAAAGGTCGCATGAACAGCAGACGTTCGCCGAGACCGCCGAGCGCATCGACAAGTGCCTCAACGTCGCCGCTCAGTGCCGCATGGTCAGCCCGGTCAAGGAGTTCGGCCAACTCGTCAGCCATGGCGTCGATTTTTAGACCCGCCTCAAGTCCAACGCCCATGGCGAAATGCCCGCGTCGCGCCTGCGCCGTGGTGGTTTTCCAGATGAGATCGGCGCGGGCCTCGAACACCTTCTTATGCAGCGGGGCGACGTCCTTGTCCTCACGCGCGATCTGGCGTGCCCAGAGCGATCCCTTGAGCGCCTCGTCCAAGAGCTTCGGCAGGTCGGCGCGATCGGAATCGAGTGCTTCGATCAGGCCAAATACCGTTGCGTCGAGGCGCTCGACGATCTGTGATAGCGGCTCCTCTTCGATGGTTTCCTCTTTGTCATCGCCACCGCCTTCATCATCGTCGCCCTCAGCGTCATACTCCGCGCCGGTCGCCAGTCGCTCGGCGACTTCGGCCTCTTCCTTGGGCGATCTCCAAGCTTCACGTGCGTTGGCCAAATATTCCCAGGCATCATCGCGATCCAGGACGCCTTCGCGGGCTAGCCTCTCAAGGATTTCGGCGACGATCTGGATGAGACCGCTCTTCAGCGTCCGGGCCTTTGCGGAGGCCACTAACTTCCTCCATTCCTTCTTTCGCCAGTCGGCCTTATCGAACATGACATGCACGATAAGGCCTTCGACATCTACGAAGGCGCGTCCAGCGCGGCCGGCGACGTTCGCGAATTCCTCGCCTGTGATCTTCTCGGATGCCCGATACAACGCTGGCACCAGCAGGACGGCGGCGTTGAGGTTGAGACCCTGAGACAATGTCGGCGACGCGACGATGACCTTCAGAATACCCTCGGAGAGAAGGGCTTCCAGTTCGCGAAGGAATGGGCTCGGCAGCCGGCCGTGGTGGATGGCAACGCCGCTCTTTAGGCAGGCGACGGCGGGGTGGTCTTCGCCCAACCACTCCTTGCCGACCTCTAGAACGCGGGCAATCGAGGCTTCATCCTCCAACAGTGAGTCCAGATAACCGCGTTTGCATAGGTCCACCACTTGTTTACCGTAGCTCTCGACCCAATTCGCCTGAGTGGAGAAGATCAGTGTCCGCTTGCCTTGACCGGCGAATTCCCATGCCGCGAACAGAGCGAGATGCGAGTTCTTGCGCGGATAGGGCTTCTTCTCTTTCCCCCGCGCGGCTTTCTCCACGACGAATTTGTCGAGAAACGGACCATCGTCGTCGAGGTCCAGCCGGAGCAGCGCGTCCTTGCCCCGCCAGGTGAGCGCGCCGAACCGCTGCCGCGTGGGGCGCCAGTCGGAACGCACAGGCTCGCCCGGTTCGTCAGAGCGTATCCACGCTGTAAGGTCTTCCAGCTCATCGCCGCTGGGCAGGATCGCGGATAGACAAACGATACGGCGTTCGCCTGCGTCAGCGCGCCGAAGCAGACGCTGCACGAGGGTTTCATAGCGGATCTCGCGTTCGCTGGGGCCAATCATGTGGCCTTCGTCGAGAACGATAAGGCCGACATTGTCGATCAGCGAGGGGTCGCTTCTCAACGCGAAATCAAGTTTCTCGGGCGTCGCGATGATGATCTCGCGCATGCGCAGCGCGTCTTCATCGCCAGCCGAAAGGCCGCTAGCGCCGTAAAGGGAGGAAACGCTGAAGCCGAGCGGCGCGAATGTTTTTCTGAACGATCGCTCAGTCTGGGCGGACAGTGCGCGCAGCGGCGTCACGATCAACACCCGGCGCGCCGACGACAGGGTCATCAGCGCGGCGATCTCCGCCACGCGAGTCTTACCGGCACTGGTCGGCAGGGCGACGACTAGATCGTCGGTGACATCCGTGGAGCGCCGAGCCGCTTCGCGCTGAGATGGCCATAGCTCCACCTCGGACGTCTTGCGGGCGAAGAGCGACGAGATGAATAGCCGGCGCAAATCCGGGTATTTTTCCTCCGTTCCCTCCGGCGGTTCAGTGGGCAAGTTTTCGTGCAGAGAATGCTGCCAGAGGTCATCGATCAAGTGACGGCAGAGGTTGCATATCCACCACAACGGAACATTCCCGCCGTTGTCCGCCAAGCTGACTGCGGTGGCGAGCAGCGCCCGCGCGGTCTCGATCGGCTCGGGTTCGCCCGTCTCCAGTGCGAAGTCGAAATGCGCCAGCGCCCGGCATATTGTCGTGTTGAGGATTGTCGATAGAGCCTCGTCGATGTCGGTCTCTTCGCCCATCAACGCCTTGGCGATCTCCTCATCTCCGTGAGCGTGATCGTCCAACCAGTCGCGAACGAATCCGCGCAGCTGGCCAAGATCGCGCAGGATCAAATGCCGAATCGCCGTTTCGCCCGGCGACGCATTGAGATCATCCATGGCCTCGTTGAAGAGCGAATAGGCAACGGCGGAGAAACCAGCCAGATGATAGGCTGCTGCGGCGATCGTGAGGCGAAAACCGCGATCAGGGGACTCGGGATCGCCGTTGCGCACCAGGGCTTCGAAGGAGTGGGCTGCGCGCTCGAACGCCTTGCTCGTCAGATCCGACGCACCGGCCTGAGCGCGCAGGGCCATCGCTCCGCGAAGCAGGGCAAAGCCGTGTTCGGCAAGATCGGTTTCGATCGTCGCACCTAGCGGCGGCGCGTTCGCCGGTAACACGCCTTCCTCGCGCATCAGCGACCAGGCAGCGCCACGATAGAGCAAGCGTCCAAGGATGCCATCGACGGTCGCGGTAGCTAAGAACGTGGTTAGTTCGTCAATCGTCTCCAAGATCTTCCGCCTCCTGGTACATGGCTGCGATGAAATCCTGGTGATCTGCGACGTGGACGTTTACTACGTAGTGGTCACGATTCGTCCCTGCGGCGTCGAGGTCCTCTTTCAAAGATGCATGAGGACCGTTACCCGACACGGTGAAAAGCATATGGTCGATGCGGTCGGCACGGAGGGACTTCACACCCACCTCGTCACGAAGGCTACGACCCAGCACGTTGTCGTCCGGATCATTACTCTCGAGGAGACGGTTTGCGACAAACAGAAGGGAATCGGGCGTGCAACGGCCGTTGTCGCGGTTCAGCACCTTCCGAGCGCTTGTAACCGTGGCCTTGCCAAGCACCTTGTTGCTCTTAGCCTCGCCCTTTAGAAGCCAGAGCTTCTCGTCCACCCCATTGTATCCAGCGCCGATGAAGTCATCGCCGCGCATGGCCATATTGCGGCCGTCCTTATAACGGAGGCGTCGCACCGGCACACGTAAGCCAACCTCTTCCTCGACCAGTTCCGTGGCAAGAATTTCGCCGAGATCGCCGGACCGGCCTTTAGCGGTTTGCGGCAACGCTTCACTAAGAATCTGCGCTGCGGCCTTATATCCGAGGCGCTTCACGTCTTCGGCTATGCGTTCGAGCCGGTCGTAGTGCGACCGAATAGTCGCGGCGAAGTCTGCGCGAATCTCGTCTCGACCGCCTTCCCTCTCAACATAGGTCCAGTAGTACTTGCGCTTATCCTTCTTTTTCGTGGCTTCGCACCACCGTTCGTACAGTTCCACGCTGCCCCCAATCGACCATCCCTGCCTCGTTCGTAGTGTGATTCCACGCATGCTTCCAGCCCGACTTGGATTACGTGATCCAATCGAGCGCAGTCAGGGCACTATCCGTTAGCGAATAGTATTCTATTTGAAACTATTATTGCGATTTAGAAATATCCATTCATCCCAGAAGCTAGCGGCACGTGAAATCGCTAATACAGAAAGGTGGCCAGTGTGCCACCCTTGTTATTTCCACCGTTCCAGTTCGCGGCCGACGTCGGGGCCAGCGTCGATTTCAGAGTGCAGGTTGTCGGGGGTGATGCCGGCAACGATCTGGGCCAGCTCATCATCAAGAATTTCATCGACGCCTTTGGCGGACACCTGCCCCGCCAGGCCAGCGTCGATCCGTTCGACCAGCAAAGCCTTGAGCTGTGCCCATGCCACATCGTCCTTGAGCAGGCCCGCAGCGACGGCCATGCGCACAAGCGCATCAAGCCCGAATTCGTTGATCTTCCCGCGCATCAGGTCAGACACGCGAGGTTGCGTCACGCCAAGATGGCGCGCGGCTTCGGCCGGCGTCCATCCGTGATCGCGGATTTGCTTTTCCAGGGCCATCATCAGCGCCGAACGCAGCTTCATGTTTTCAGCCCCGGCGGGCGTGTCCTCGATGGCATCCCACACACTGACAAAGGGTTCATTGCTCATCGCTTGGTCCTTCACTGGCTCGCCGGCGCGGTCAGCATGTCGAGGGTGATCCGGCGCACGAGCTGCAACGCGGCCGCCGGCGTTCGCGCCGGCGCAGGGTGTTCCTGGTCCGTGCGCACCTGGTCGCGCAGGCCATCCAGATCGTTGCCGCCGTCTACGACCGCTTGCATGAACGCGCGCACCAGGGCCGCGCCGCTGGACCCATACTCACGCGCGGCCGCGAGAAAATCCCGCTTCAAGTCGTCATCGACCGTCACCGAAAGGCGTGCCATTCAATACCCCGCTTCTTTCTGATGCCGAACGGCAAGAATGGCGATGTTCTCCCCGTCGAAGCGATAGAGGGCGACATAGCCGCTGTTGCCGAAGTCGATCAGCCATTCCCGAAACTCGGGTTCCATGTCCTCGACCGGGCGGCCGATGCGTGGCTGATGTGCCAGAATCTTGACCCCGGCCCGGATCGCCTTCACCGCGCGTTGCGCCGCGTCGGCATCCTTGGGCGCGAGGAAGCGATAGAGCCGCTGCACATCAGCCACCGCCGGCGGCGTCCAGATCAGACGTGGCACTTAGGCAGCTCCGCATCCTCGCCGGCTTCTAGCTTCGCCAGCCAGGCGTCGGCTTCCTCAAGTGTCAGATGCAGGCCGGTGCGCTGATACTCTTCCCAGGCGCGGAGCGCATCCTGTTTGAACGCCTCGCGCTTTTCCTCGCGCTCGACGTACTGCGCGATGGCTTCTCGCATGATCCAGTGCGACGTGCGCCGGCGGGCTTCGGCCAGGTGCTGGACGCGCCCTTTCAGCTCGTCATCGAGCTTGATGGATGTTGCCCTTGCCATGTGACCTCCGTAGCAAAAGGTAATACCTATTGGTACTATAGCCGGCTACTGCCCTGCCGTCCACCCCGAGGAGGCCGCGCTGAAATCGCTTGAAAGCTCATTAAGGCCGAGGAAATGCACTAGGCGCATATAAATCGGCATTTCAAAATTGAGCCGTGTCGGCTACGCTGGGCGCATTAGCCTATACCCAAAGGAGCCGGACGCATGAACTCAATCTCCCAGGGCCGCATCGGCCGACAACGTGAATCCGCTGCGGACGCGATGGAAATGGCCCTTTTCGACGCTGAATACCCGCCGACGAGTTGGGTTGTCTTGGCCTGGCGTGATGGTGTGCCAGAGCAACGCAGCCGCCACGATCGCCGGGATGCCGCGCTGGCGGCTGCAAGGGCTTTGCTGCCGGCGGACGTGAGCATCGAGGACGGCGACCAGTGGGACCAGGTGAAGGAGGCAGCATGAGCACAAGGAAGGACCGGCGCGTCGGTTCGATGCTGGCCGGAATCGCACGCGAGGCAGGCGGCCTGACCGAAGCCGAAGCCGAGGCCATCGACCAGCTCCGCGACAAGACGCCGGCCGAGCCGATGAGGTTTGACGACGCCCCAGCCCTCAAGGTCGCCCGCGTCTATTTGCGCGTCAGCACCGACGCGCAGGACCTGGAACGCCAGGAAAGCATCATCGAGGGCGCGCGGGCGGCCGGCTACTATGTCGCCGGCGTCTACCGCGAGAAGGCATCCGGCGCACGGCCCGACCGCCCCGAGCTGCTGCGCATGGTCGCGGACCTACAGCCCGGCGAGGTGGTCATTGCGGAGAAGATCGACCGCATCAGCCGCTTGCCGCCGGCCGAAGCCGAGCGCCTGGTTGCCGCGATCCGGGCCAAGGGCGCACGCCTGGCCGTCCCTGGCGTTGTAGACCTGTCCGAGCTGGCGTCCGAGGCGCAGGGCGTCGCCAGGATCGTGCTGGAATCGGTCCAGGACATGCTTTTGAAGCTGGCCCTACAGATGGCCCGCGACGACTACGAGGACCGCCGCGAGCGGCAGCGCCAAGGCATCGAGCTGGCGAAGAATGCGGGCAAGTACCGGGGCCGGCGGGCCGATCCGAAGCGCCGCGCCCAGGTCATCGCCTTGCGCCGATCCGGTCATAGCATCACCAGGACGGCCGAGCTGGCCGGCTACAGCCCGGCCCAGGTCAAACGGATATGGGCAGAGGTCAGCCAGGCCGAGGCGGAACATATGGGAGCCTTTCAGGAGGACGCCTTGAGCGAAGCCGACGCCCTGGCGGCCGCCGACGATGGACACCCGGAGGAACAGGCATGAAGGACCGGCACCACGACGACGCAATGGCCGAGGTCTACCGCAACGACCCGGAGCTGGCAGCCTCCCCTCGCCCGCTCACGCCGGCGGAGATCGAGGCGCTACGCCAGGACATGAGCCAGGCCATCGAATGGGCGCGCGCCGAGCTGGCGCGCCGGCGAAATCAGTAACAGCTATTTAGCAGCTAAGTGGAGTGTGTATGCCCATGATTGGCTCAAGGGTGAGGTTCTGCGCGATAGCTTCGCGTGCCTGCTGATTCAGGTGCAGGCCTATCGCATGAATTCGCCGTACCAACGCGACTTCCGGGTCTTCCCCTGCGAAATAGACCACGCGTCCAGCGCGCTCAGGGGCGATCCCTACCAGGTCCCCACCGGCGACGGCGCACGCGATGGACATTGCAGCTTCCAATGCCCAGAAGCTCTTGCCCGTAGCTCCTGGGGCTACTAGCGCTCCCACGGTTCCCGCGAGAAAACCTGGCCATACAAAGTCCAGTAAAGGCGGCTCGTTGTCGAACGCGGCCCTTAAATCAATGGCCACGATCAAGCCCCCAATCCAGGGCGGCGAGCTTGGATACCCGACAACTTGCGGGCCTCGATCCACTCCTCAACGTCAGCCAAGTCCCACACGACATTTCGGCTGGTTAGCGCAATGCGGCGCGGGAATTCTCCCCGCTGCTCAACGGGAATCCTGCTCTGCGAGGCGGGTGGAACTTGGCCGTCATACCGGGCTGCCCGCTGAAGGCCATGCCGTTTTTTTAGCGGCTAAAATCGCATGAGGCAGGAAAGCGCTCCATGCTCTCATCCCTTCGGACCTGGCTTCCTGAGCGTCCATTCGTCAATCATGTCCGCCCAGTCCTGTAGCATCGCTGTCCGCTGCTCGCGGTATTCGGCCTTGTTGTAGACGGCCCGGACGCCTCTTTGCTCATGCGCCAGGCACTTCTCGATCCAGTCCGTGTTGTAGCCGGCCTCATGCAGCAGCGTGCTGGCCGTACGGCGCAGGTCATGCGGCCCAAACTTGGCTAGCGATTTCCCCTCCTTCTGCGCCAGCCGGTATGTCAACGTCAGCACCTGGTTGAGTGTGGCGCTGCTCATGGGTAGGTCCGAGTCATACCGCGACGGAAGTACATAGGCCGATCCGCCAGCAAAAGTCTTGAGGGCGATGAAGATGTCCAGCGCCTGCCGGGAGAGGAAAACCAAGTGCGGATTGCGTCGCTTCATCCGTTCCTTTGGAATTGTCCAAAGCGCCTCGCTGAAGTTGATCTCGCTCCAGGTTGCGTTGGTCAACTCGCTTTTGCGTACCATCGTTAGAAGCAACAGTTTGGCGGCTGCCCGGATGGATGGTGTCGTGCCGATTCGCTCCATGTACTGGTACATCAAGCCGATTTCATCGGGTGTCAGCGCACGGTCACGCGGCTCAAATTTGGCAATGGTCGTCGGTCGAACCAGTTCTGCCGGGTTCTGTACCTTCTGGCCACGCTCAATGGCCCAGCGATAAACCTGCAATACGATCTCGCGGGAATGCACTGCGGTCGCTGGTGCACCTCGCTCGACAATGGCATCGGTCAGCGCCCTCAAATCCTCGTGGGTGATCTCGATCAGCTTCTGATTGCCGAATTTCGGCTTCAACTCACGCTCGAAGACCGAACGGCGCATATCGCGGGTGGAGTCCGCCATCTGGTAGCCCCGCAGCCATTTTTCTGCCCAGGCCCCGAACGTTTCAGCGTCCTTGACACGGGCCTTTTCTCGCGCTTTCTCCTTGGCCGGCGACTTCCCAGCGGCGATCATCTTCTTAGCCTCACCCAACCGCTCGCGCGCTTCCGCGAGGGTAATGCCGCCGACACCGTAGCGACCGAAGGTGATGGTCTCTTGCCTGCCGTGGATTGAGTAGTTGTAGCGGAACGAGATTGAACCCGCAGAGGTGACGGCCACATAGAGGCCGTCACGGTCATTCACTTTGTAGAGCTTGTCCTTCGGCTTGAGGTTGCGCAGCTTGGTATCAGTCAGCATGGTGTGTGCGATTCTCCACGTCAAAATACCATGCTCTGAAACGCTCGCATTTCACCTTAAATTTCCTTATAGATCAATTCGTTATCTCAATTTGATACCATGCCAGCCCTGTCGGAGGCAACATGGTATCAAGCACCAAACATGGCATCAGGTTCAGATAGCACCACCTACCATGCCATACAAACGCCGTGCTTGACGATGCGAAAATTTGCCAGACAGTGCCGGGCCCAGAATAGAAAAAGCCCGCAGTTACGCGGGCTTAGAGGGGCTTTCGTGCTATTCGGTGCCGGTCTATGCCGGACGTAGGATCATTCCCACTCAATCGTCGCCGGCGGTTTGCTCGAGACGTCGTACACCACGCGGTTGATGCCGCGCACTTCGTTGATGATGCGCGAGGAGACACGGGCCAGCAGCGGGTGCGGCAGGGGCGCCCAGTCGGCGGTCATGAAGTCGAAGGTCTGGACGGCGCGCAGGGCGACGACGTATTCGTAGGTGCGGCCATCGCCCATGACGCCGACGGATTTCACGGGCAGGAAGACGGCGAAGGCCTGGGACGTCAGTTCGTACCAGCTGAGGTCGCTGGCGGGGTCTTTGGTGTTGCGCAGTTCTTCGATGAAGATGGCGTCGGCGCGGCGCAGGAGTTCGGCGTATTCGTGCTTGACTTCGCCAAGGATGCGCACGCCCAGGCCGGGGCCGGGGAAGGGATGGCGGTAGACCATCTGCGGCGGCAGGCCGAGAGCCACGCCCAGTTCGCGGACTTCGTCCTTGAAGAGTTCGCGCAGGGGTTCGAGCAGTTGCAGGTTGAGGGTGTCGGGCAGGCCGCCGACATTGTGGTGCGATTTGATGGCGGCCGCTTTGCCGGTCTTGGCGCCGGCGGATTCAATGACGTCGGGATAGATGGTGCCCTGGGCCAGCCATTTGGCGCCCTTGAGCTTGCCGGCTTCGGTCTGGAAGACTTCGACGAATTCGCGGCCGATGATTTTGCGCTTGGCTTCGGGGTCGGCGACGCCGGCCAGTTTGCCCATGAATTGCGCGGTGGCATCGACGTGGATGATTTTCACACCCATGTTTTCGGCGAAGGTCTGCATGACTTGCTGGCCTTCGTTCAGGCGCAGCAGGCCGTGGTCGACGAAGACGCAGGTGAGCTGGTCGCCGATGGCGCGATGGATGAGGGCGGCGGCCACGGAGGAGTCGACGCCGCCGGACAGGCCGAGGATGACTTCATCGCTGCCGACTTGCTCGCGGATGCGCGCGACGGCTTCGGAGATGTAGTCGGGCATGTTCCAGTCGCCTTCGCAGCCGCAGATGTCGCGCACGAAGCGCGAGATCATGGCCTTGCCTTGCACGGTGTGGGTGACTTCGGGATGGAACTGGACGGCGTAGTAGCCGCGGCTTTCGTCGGCCATGCCGGCGATGGGGCAGGACGGCGTGGAGGCCATGAGGGTGAAGCCGGGCGGCAGCTCGGTGACTTTGTCGCCGTGGCTCATCCAGACTTTGAACATGTCCTGGCCCGCGGCGTCCTGGAAGTCGGCCAGGCCGGCGAGCAGCTTGGTGCCGCCCTGGGCGGCGACTTCGGCGTAGCCGAATTCGCGGTGGTCGCTGAAGCTGACCTTGCCGCCCAGCTGTTGGGCCATGGCCTGCATGCCGTAGCAGATGCCTAGCACCGGCAGGCCCAGCTCGAAGACGGCGGCCGGCACGCGCATGGAGCCTTCTTCATAGGCCGAGGCGTGGCTGCCGGAGAGGATGATGCCCTTGAGGCCCTGGCCGGCCTGTTCGCGCACGAAGGCGTCGTCGACGTCGCCCGGGTGGATTTCGGAGTAGACGCCGGCTTCGCGGACGCGGCGGGCGATCAGTTGGGTGACTTGCGAACCGTAGTCAAGGATGAGGATGCGCTGATGCATGGTGACTCTGCCGGTTGGAAATAAAAGCGCACCGGCCAGAACGGTCTCGGGTTCTGCCGGTGCGCGATGCATTGCGGGGTTGACGATCCGGGGATCAGTCGGCGCGGTAGTTGGGCGCCTCCTTGGTGATCTGGACGTCGTGGACGTGCGATTCGCGCACGCCCGCCGAGGTGATTTCGACGAATTGCGTTTTGGTGCGCATGTCGTCGATGGTGGCGCAGCCGCAATAGCCCATGGAGGCGCGGATGCCGCCGACCAGCTGATAGATGATGGCCAGCACGCTGCCCTTGTAGGGGACGCGGCCTTCGATGCCTTCGGGCACGAGCTTGTCGGCGTTGTTGGCCGGGTCCTGGAAGTAGCGGTCGGCCGAACCGTCGGCCATCGCGCCCAGGCTGCCCATGCCGCGATAGGATTTGTACGAGCGCCCCTGGAAGAGCACGACTTCGCCGGGCGCTTCTTCGGTGCCGGCGAACATGCCGCCCATCATGCAGGAGAAGGCGCCGGCGGCCAGGGCCTTGGCGACGTCGCCCGAATAGCGGATGCCGCCGTCGGCGATCAGCGGCACGCCGGTGCCTTCGAGCGCCTTGGCGACATCGGAGATGGCGGTGATCTGGGGCACGCCCACGCCGGCCACGATGCGGGTGGTGCAGATGGAGCCCGGGCCGATGCCGACCTTCACGCCGTCGGCGCCGGCTTCGACCAGCGCCAGGGCGGCGGCCGCGGTGGCGATGTTGCCGCCGATGACTTCGACCTTGGGGAAGTTCTGCTTGACCCAGCGCACGCGCTCGATGACGCCGGCCGAGTGGCCGTGGGCGGTGTCGACGATGATGACGTCGACGCCGGCGGCGACCAGTTTCTCGACGCGCTCTTCGGTGCCGGCGCCCACGCCGACGGCCGCGCCCACGCGCAGCTGGCCTTGGGCATCCTTGCAGGCGTAGGGGTGTTCGGTGTTCTTGACGATGTCCTTGACCGTGGCCAGGCCGCGCAGCTCGAAACCGTCGTTGACGATGAGCACGCGCTCCAGGCGATGCTTGTGCATCAGGGTCTGGGCTTCGTCGAGGGTGGCGCCTTCGTGCATGGTGACCAGGCGCTCGCGCGGGGTCATGACATTGCGCAGGGGCTGGTCCAGACGGTCTTCGAAGCGCAGGTCGCGGTTGGTGACGATGCCGACCAGCTTGCCGCCCTCGACCACGGGCAGGCCGGAGATGCCGTGCTGGCGCTGCAGGGCGATGGCGTCGCGCACTTTCATGTCGGGCGTGACGGTGACCGGATCGATCACGATGCCGAACTCGTGCCGCTTGACGCGGGCGACCTCGCGGGCCTGCGCATCGGCGCTGAGATTCTTGTGGATGATGCCGATCCCGCCCTCTTGCGCCATGGCGATGGCCAGGCGCGACTCGGTCACGGTGTCCATGGCGGCGGACACGAGCGGAATATTGAGGGTGATGTTACGGGTGAGGCGAGTGCTGAGCGAAGTGTCGCGCGGCAACACTTCGGAATACGCAGGCACCAACAACACGTCGTCGAAGGTGAGCGCTTTTTGGACGAGACGCATGGGGAACTCCGGGCGCAAAGCAAGATTATACGCCGATCAGCCCGGGTGACTAGGTGTTAGCCCTAGGTTTTTCCCGGAATGTGGCGTCGGCGTCAAGCCCATCGGGTCGGATCCGGCGAAAGGCCTATGTCGCAAGGCCGCCACATTTATACCCGGGTGATATTGACAAGCCAGGCAGAGGCTGCGCATACTGGTTTTTTCTTTTTACCCGGGTATATCCATGACGCAGCAATTCACGGCTTTCGACGGTATCCGCCGCGTCGCGCAGGGCTCGCTGGCCGAAGTGGCGCTGGCGTTGCACGACCGTCCCGCAGGCCAGGTCCTGGTCTTTGATGACGCCAGCGGGCGCCAGACCGATCTCGACCCGAGACTGCTGGCGGCCGGCCCCGCGCTGGCGCCCGCCTCCCTGGCCGATCCCGCCCAGGAGGGCGCGGAACTGGGCCGGGGCCGGGGACGGCCGCGTCTGGGCGTGGTGGCGCGCGAGGTCACGCTCTTGCCGCGGCATTGGGAGTGGCTCGCCCGCCAGCCCGGCGGCGCCTCGGTCACACTGCGCAAGCTGGTCGAAGAAGCGCGCAAGCGCGACGAAGGGGCCAGCGACCGGCGCGAGCGCCAGGATGCGGCCTATCACTTCCTGCAGGCCATCGCCGGCAATCTGCCGCACTATGAAGAAGCGCTGCGCGCCTTGTATGGCGATGACCGGGCGACGCTGGCCGGCTGTATGCAAGACTGGCCGGCGGATGTCTCGGCCTACGCCTTGGCCTTGTTCGACGGGCATTGATTGACGCCCGGCTGTGGTTGCCGACACGCCCCCCGGGGCGTGTTTTTTTTTGCGCCTGGCCTTGACGCACTCGCAAGGAGTATATATCTTAAGATATATATCGTAAGATACTTATTGCCGTCGCCGCCTACAGGGCTGCTTTGGCAAACCGCATTGACCTGGAGGAGGCCTGGATGCGCCACGCTCATTTTTCTTCCCCGGCTTGGCCGGGGCTGTATGGGGCCGCCCGGATGGGCCGCGGCCCCGGGGGGTTTGACGGCCCGGGCCGCGGCCCCGATGGCCGCGGCGGCGCCGACTGGGCGCGCGGCCGCAAGGTCAGCGCCGACGATCTGCAGCTCATGCTGCTGGCCCTGCTGGAGCAGAACCCCAGCCATGGCTATGAACTCATCAAGGCGTTGGGCGCCTTGAGTCATGGCTATTACACGCCCAGCCCCGGCATGGTGTACCCCGCCCTGACCTATCTCGAGGAACTGGGCCATGTCACCGTCGAACCCGAGGGCAGCAAAAAGCGCTATCACCTGGCGCCCGAGGGACGTGCCCACCTGGACGTCCACCGCGCCCAGGCCGAACTCCTGCTGGAAAAGCTGCGCCATATCGGACGCAAGATGGAGTGGATGCGCCAGGCCTGGAGCGGACGCGAGACCGGTCCGCAGGGCGAGGACCTGGCCACGGGCTGGGTGGAGGAGTTTGTCGAGGCGCGCCAGGCCCTGCGGCATGCCCTCCTGCTCAAAAGCGGCGCCACGCCCGCCGAGCAGCGCCGGGTGGCGGCCATCTTGCGCCGCGCCGCGCAAGACATCGGCGATCCCGCCTGTTCCTGATTTCCCTATGGAGTGTCCATGACCAGTCCTTCCCTGCGGGTGGAGCGCGTGCGCCATCCCCTCAAGATGCGCCAGCTCACGGTGGCCCGCGTCGAGCCCCTGGCCGGCGGGCTGCTGGCGCGCATCACTTTCACCGGCGAAGACCTGCATGATTTCGTCACCGCCTCCTTCGACGACCACGTCAAGGTGTTCTTTCCGCCGCAGCCGGGCCTGGCCTTGGCGCTGCCCGAGATCGGCCCGGATGGCTTGCGCTTTGCCCAGGACCAGCCGCGGCCGGCCGCCCGCGATTACACCCCGCGCCGCTTTGACCGCGAGGCGCGCGAACTGGTGCTGGATTTCGTGCTGCATGGCGACGGGCCGGCCGGCAGCTGGGCCGCGCAGGCCCGGCCAGGCCAGGTGCTGGGCATCGGCGGGCCGCGCGGCTCGTTCGTGGTGCCGCTGGCATTTGACTGGCATGTGCTGATCGGCGATGAAACCGCCCTGCCCGCCATCGCCCGGCGCCTGGAAGAACTGCCCGAAACGGCCCAGGCCCTGGTGGTCATCGAAATCCCGTCGCACGCCAATCGGCTGGCGCTGCCCTCGCGGGCGCGCGCCGAAGTGCGCTGGCTGGCGCGCGACGCCGGCGATCCCGGTCTGGCCGAGGCCGCCGCCGCGCTGCGCCTGCCGCCCGGCGAAGGCTATGTCTGGGTGGCGGCGGAGTCGGCCGTTGCCAAGGCCGTGCGCATCGCCATGGTGGAGCGACACGGCATAGACAAGAGCCGCATCCGAGCCGCCAGCTACTGGAAGCGCGGCGCGGCGGCCGTGCACGAGTCGCACGACGACTGAGCGCCCGTCTCCGCAGGCCTCGAGATACCCGGGTTTACGCGAACCCGGGTATTTGCTTATGCCCTTTAAGTATTTGTGGTGCGCATACTAAGCACGCAAGAATTCACTTAAAGCATAAAAGCACCCCCATGGAATTACGCCAACTCGAGGCCTTTGCCGCCGTCATGAGCAGCGGCAGCGTCACCGCGGCCGGGCGCCTGCTGGGCCGCTCCCAGCCGTCCATCACCCGTTCCATCCAGGAATTGGAAGCGGAAATCGGCTATGCGCTGTTTCTGCGCAGCGGCCCGCGTGTCACGCCCACCGAGCAGGGTTTCCTGCTGTACGACGATGTCGCCCATGCCCTGTCCAGCCTGCGCCATATCCGGACGCGGGCGCGCGAGATCGCCCAAGGCAAGCAGCAGCCGCTGCGGCTGGCGGCCACTTCGGCCCTGGCGGCCGGGCTGCTGCCGCACGCCATCGCGCGCGCCGAAGCCGCCCATGGCGTGCGCGCCCTGCAAGTGCGCAGCGTCTCGCCCGAGCAGGTGTTGCATGCCGTGCTGACCGGCTCGGCGCAATTGGGCCTGACCAGCCTGCCGCTGGAACACCGCGGCCTGGACGTCCATTGGATAGGCCAGGCCAATTGCGTGGTGGCCCTGCCCGAGGCCGATCCGCTGGCGGGCCAGGCGACAGTGCCGGTCGCCGCGTTGGCTGGCCGGCGTTTCATCACGCTGGCCAATCCCTATCGGCTGCGCGGCCGCCTGGACCAGGCGCTGGCGCAGGCCGCGCCCGGCCTCATCGAAAGCAATTCCTCGCTCAATGCCCTGGCGGCGGTGCGCGCCGGACTGGGCGTGGCCATCCTGGAGCCGGTGTCGGCGCTGGGCCTGCCCGTGCAGGGCGTGGCCATACGCCCCATCGACCAGGACATTCCATTTTTCTTCGGGGTGGTGACCCCGCAGGCCACGCCCATCGCCCCGGCCGTGGTCGCCATGACGGATGTGCTGGCCGAGACGGCCGCCGCGCTGCTGCCCGGCTTTGTGCGCCATGAGGCCAACGCGCATGCCAGCCTGCTGGACAGTATCCACGGCAAAGACGATTTTTCGACGGACCCGATATGAGTTTTCCCCTTGCCCATCCTCCCCTGGGCCTGACCGAGCTGGAGGCGCGCCTGCGCCAGGACCTGGCCTGGCTGGACCTGCCGGCCCGTCCCTGGGTGCCGGTCCGCGAGTCCGGCGGCCAGGCCGTGCAGGACGTGGCCATCATCGGCGCTGGCATGGCCGGCCTGGCCGCCTGTGCCGCGCTCAAGCAGCTGGGCGTGCGCGCCTTCTGCCTGGACCGCTCGCCCGAGGGCTTCGAAGGCCCCTGGGCCACGACCGCCCGCATGGAGACCCTGCGCTCGCCCAAGCAGCTGACCGGTCCGGCGCTGGGCCTGCCGGCGCTGACCTTCCGCGCCTGGTTCGAAGCCCAGTTCGGCCTGACGGCCTGGGAAGCGCTGGACAAGATTCCGCGCCTGCAATGGATGGACTATCTGCGCTGGTACCGCCGCGTGCTGGCGCTGGACGTGCGCAACGACCATCGCGTCACGGCCGTGCTGCCGCGCGCCGACGGTGTGGTCGAGCTGGCCGTGCGCACGCCGGCCGGCGCGCAAACCCTGCTGGCGCGCCATGTCGTGCTGGCCACCGGCCGCGACGGCCTGGGCGGCCCGTCGGTGCCCGCTTTCGCGCTGCGCCTGCCTCGCGCGCGCTGGGCGCATTCTTCCGATGAAATGGATTACAGCCGCCTGGCGGGCAAGCGGGTGGCTGTGATCGGCGCCGGCGCCTCGGCCATGGACAGCGCGGCCACCGCGCTCGAAGCCGGCGCGGCCAGCGTGGACCTGCTTATCCGCCGCGACGACATTCCTCGCGTGAACAAGGGCAAGGGCGCCGGCAACCCGGGCCTGACCCATGGCCACCTGACACTGCCCGAAGACTGGAAGTGGCGCTTCCGCCACTACATCAACAGCCAACAGGTGCCGCCGCCGCGCGGCAGCACACTGCGCGTCTCGCGCCACCCCAATGCGCGCTTCAACCTGGGCTGCCCCATCCTGGACGTGCAGGCCGATGACCGGGAGATCCGCCTGGCCACGCCCAAGGGCGTTTTCGCCGCGGATTTCGTGATCTTCTCCACCGGTTTCAAGCTGGACTGGCAGGCCCGCCCGGAATTCGCCGCCATCGCGCCGCATATCCGTCTCTGGGGTGACCGCTACCGGCCCGCGCCGGGCGAAGAAGACCAGGAGCTGCATGACTCGCCCGACCTGGGCCCGGTCTTCGAATTCCAGGAAAAGACGCCCGGGGCCTGTCCGGGGCTGGCGCGCGTGCATTGCTTCTGCTATCCGGCCGCCCTGTCGCACGGCAGCGTGTCGGGCGACATCCCGGCGGTCAGCGACGGTGCGCGCCGCCTGGCCCAGGGCATCGCCGGCCAGTTCTACGCCGAGGATGTGGAGCAGCATTTCGCCAACATGCAGGCCTATGCCGAACCCGAGGTCTTCGGCGACGAATGGACCGTGGCCCCGCCGCCGGGAGCCCGCTCATGACGCTTTGGCTCCTGCGCCGCCTGGCCCAGGCGGTGGTCGTGGTGCTGCTGATGACGCTCATTGTCTTCGTCGGCCTGCACGCCATCGGCAACCCGGTGGACATCCTGATCGGCCAGGACGTCGACCAGGTCGACCGCGCCCGCATCATCGCCGAGCTCGGCCTGGACCAGCCCCTGTGGCGCCAGTACCTGGGCTTTCTGAACGGCGCGCTGCACGGCAATCTGGGCAACAGCTTTGTCTACAACATCCCGGCCGTGCAGCTCATCCTGCAGCGCCTGCCGGCCACGCTGGAGCTGGCCATCGCCGCCTTGCTGCTGGCCGTGGTGCTGGGCGTGCCGCTGGGGCTGTTCGCCGGCCTGTTTCCGGAGAACCCGCTGTCCAAGGCCATCATGACAGGCAGCATCGTGGGCTTTTCGCTGCCGACCTTCTGGGTGGGCCTGATGCTCATCATGGCTTTCAGCGTGTCGCTGGGCTGGCTGCCGGCCAGCGGCCGCGGCCAGACCGTGCAGGTCCTGGGCATGCAATGGTCCTGGCTGACGGCCGACGGCCTGCGCCACCTCATCCTGCCGGCCCTGAATCTGTCGCTGTTCAAGATCTCGCTGGTGATCCGCCTGACCCGGGCCGGCGTGCGCGAAGTCATGCCGCAGGACTTCGTCAAGTTCGCGCGCGCCAAGGGCCTGTCGCCGATGCGCGTGGTCCTCATGCACATCCTGCGCAACACCATGATCCCGCTGGTCACGGTGCTGGGCCTGGAGCTAGGCTCGACCATCGCCTTCGCCGTCGTCACCGAGAGCATCTTCTCCTGGCCGGGCGCCGGCAAACTCATCCTGGACAGCATCAACGCCCTGGACCGGCCCGTCATCGTCGCCTATCTGGTGGTGGTGGTGTGCCTGTTCGTGATGCTCAATCTCATCGTGGACATTCTGTACAAAGTGCTGGACCCGCGGGTCAGGCTGGAGGGCGCGCAATGAGCCAGACGCTTGCGCCCGCACTCAAGCGCGAATCCCCCTGGCGCCGCCACGCGGCCGAGTTCTTCGCCTCGCGGACGGCGGTGTTGGGGCTGGCGGCGACGGTGCTGCTCATCCTGGCCGCCGCCCTGGCGCCCTGGATCACGCCGCAAAACCCCTATGACCTGCTGCAGCTGGACGTGCTGGACGCGCGCCTGCCGCCCGGCTCGCCCAATGGCATGGGCAGCTACACCTATTGGCTAGGCACGGACGGCCAGGGCCGCGACCTGTACTCCGGCATCCTGTATGGCCTGCGCATCAGCCTCATGGTGGGCGTGGGTTCGGCGCTCATCGCCGCGCTGATCGGCACGCTGCTGGGCCTGCTGGCCGCGTATGCCGGCGGCAAGACCGACACCCTGATCATGCGGCTGGTCGATCTCATCCTGTCCTTTCCGTCCATCCTGGTGGCGATGATGATCCTCGCCTACCTCGGCAAGGGCGTGGGCAATGTGGTGCTGACCCTGGTCATCCTGGAGTGGGCCTATTACGCCCGCACCGCGCGCGGCCAGGCCCTGGTCGAGCGGCGGCGCGAATATGTCGAAGCCGCCCGCTGCCTGGACATCCCCAATTGGCGCATCATGTTGCGCCACATCCTGCCCAACTGCCTGCCGCCGCTCATCGTGATCGGCACGCTGCAGATCGCGCGCGCCATCACGCTGGAGGCCACGCTGAGCTTCCTGGGCCTGGGCGTGCCGGTCACCGAACCGTCGCTGGGCCTGTTGATCGCCAATGGCTACCAGACCATGCTGTCGGGCCAATACTGGATCAGCTTCTATCCCGGCATCGCGCTGCTGGTCACCATTGTGGCCATCAACCTGGTGGGCGACCGCCTGCGCGATGTGCTCAACCCGAGGACGCACCGATGACCTACGCCGCGCAATCCCAGGCGCCGGTCACGCTGGAGGTGCGCAATCTGCGTACCCAGTTCCAGACCCGCGCCGGCATCCTGCCCGCCGTGGACGATGTGTCTTTCCGCCTTGAGCGCGGCAAGATCCTGGGCCTGGTGGGCGAGTCCGGCTCCGGCAAGTCGGTCACCGGCTTTTCCATCATGGGCTTGGTGGACCCGCCCGGCCGCGTCGTCGGCGGCAGCATCCTCTTCCAGGGCCGCGAGCTCACCCGGATGCGCCCGCGCGAGCTGCGCCAGCTGCAGGGCAACCGGATCGCCATGATCTTCCAGGATCCGATGATGACACTCAACCCGGTGCTGCGCGTCGATGCCCAGATGATAGAGGCCGTGCGCGCCCACAGCCGCGTCAGCCGCGCCCAGGCGCGCGAGCGCGCCCGCGAGACCCTGGGCATGATGGGCATCCCCAGCCCCGAAGAAAGGCTGCTGGCCTATCCGCACCAGCTCTCGGGCGGCATGCGCCAGCGCGTGGCCATCGCCATCGCCATGCTGCACCGTCCCGATCTCATCATCGCCGACGAGCCGACCACGGCGCTGGACGTCACCATCCAGGCGCAGATCCTCTCCGAGGTGCAGAAACTCGCGCGCCAGCACGGCACCAGCCTGATCTGGATCACGCATGACCTGTCGGTGGTGGCCGGCCTGGCCGACGAGGTGGCGGTGATGTATGCCGGCCGCATCGTCGAACACGGCCCGGTGGACGCGGTGCTCGATGCGCCCATGCATCCCTACACGGCAGGCCTGATCGGCAGCCTGCCCAGCAACAATGTGCGCGGCCAGCGCCTGCGCCAGATTCCCGGCATGACTCCCAACCTGCTCGCCCTGCCCCAGGGCTGCGCCTTCGCCGCGCGCTGCCCGCGCGCCTCGGCCGCCTGCGACCAGCGGCCGCCGCTATCCTCGCCCCGCCCCGGGCACCTGGCGCGCTGCTTTCACCCGGCCCTGGAGGTGGCGGCATGAGCGCTTCCCTGAATCCCCCGCTGGTGGACCTGCGCGGCGTCAGCAAGCGTTTTGGCGAGCGACCCGACACCGCGGTCTCGCGCGCCCTGCGGACCCTGGGCCTGGCCAAGCCGCCGGCCGTCACCCGCGCCGTCGACGGCGTGGACCTGCTCGTGCGCCCCGGTGAAGTCGTGGGCCTGGTCGGCGAATCCGGCTGCGGCAAGTCCACGCTGGGCCGCATCGCCGCCGGCCTCATGCCGCCCACCGAAGGCGAAGTCCGCGTCAACGGCCGCCTGGCCTCGGAAATGAGTCCGCAGCAAGCGCATCGCGCCCGCCTGAAGGTGCAGATGATCTTCCAGGACCCCTACGCCAGCCTCAATCCGCGCCTGCGCGTCGATGACATCGTGGGCGAGGCCGCCCGCATCCATGGCCTGGTGGATCGCGCTGGCTTTGACGATTATGTGAGCGAGCAGCTGCGGCGCGCCGGCCTGGATCCGGCCCTGCGCCAGCGCTATCCGCACCAGTTCTCCGGCGGGCAGCGCCAGCGCATCGGCATCGCGCGCGCCCTGGCCGTGCGGCCCGACATGCTGGTCTGCGACGAAGCCGTGGCGGCCCTGGACGTGTCCATCCAGGCCCAGATCCTCAATCTCTTCATGGATCTGCGCGCCGAGCTCAACCTGACGTATCTCTTCATCAGCCATGACCTGGGCGTGGTCGAGCATGTCTCGGACCGCGTCATCATCATGTACCTGGGCCGGGTGGTCGAGTCCGCGCCCGTGGAGGAGGTGTTCCGTCACGCCAACCATCCCTATACGCAGGCGCTGCTGGCCGAAATACCGCGGCTGGATGCGCGCCACAAGACCTTCACCGCCATCAAGGGCGAAATCCCCAGCCCGCTGGCGCCGCCGTCCGGCTGTCATTTCCATCCCCGCTGCCCGCACGCCATGCCGCGTTGCAAGACCGAGGCGCCGCGCCTGAAGGGCATCGCCATCAACCACCTGAGCGCCTGTCACCTGAACGACGGCAGCTAGCCTTCAACGACCTCATCAGGACTTCGCACCATGAAACGACTGCTCCTCACCACCCTGGCCGCCGCCCTCGTGGGCGCCGCCGCCCCCGTCTCGGCAGAGACGCTGTCCATCGGCTTCGCCGACCCGCTGTCCTCGCTGGATCCGCAGCTGAACAACCACGCCGGCGACCGTTCGGTGGCCCTGCATTTCTGGGACCTGCTGGTCGAGAACAAGTGGAACAAGCTGCAGCCCGGCCTGGCACTGTCCTGGAAGCCGCTGGACAACACCACCTGGGAATTCAAGCTGCGCCCCGGCGTCAAGTGGCAGGACGGCACGCCCTTCACGGCCGACGACCTGATCTACTCCTACACCCGCGCGCGCGCCGTGCCGGGCAGCGTGGCCACCTATGCCGGCTATCTGCGCACCATCGAATCCATGAGCGCGCCGGATCCGCTGACTTTCGTGGTCAAGACCAAGGCGCCCAATCCCGACCTGCCCCTGAACCTGGCCTCGGTGCACGTGGTGAGCAAGCATGTGGGCGAAAAGTCGACCACCGAGGACTACAACTCGGGCAAGGCCATGGTCGGCACCGGTCCCTACAAATTCGTTTCCTATACGCCGGGCGACCGCGTGGTCATGGAGCGCAATGACGCCTATTGGGGCGGCAAGCAGATCTGGGACAAGGTCAATTACCGCTACATCAATAACGCGGCCGCGCGCACCGCGGCGCTGCTGGCCGGCGATGTGGATGTGATCGACAAGGTCTCGGTATCCGACCTGGACAAGCTCAAGAAAGCGCCCAATATCTCCGTCTTCCCCTATGACGGCCTGCGCGTCATGCTGCTGCAGCCCAATTTCAATCCGGCGCCCAACCCCTTCATCACGGACAACGCCGGCAAGCCGCTGGACAAGAATCCGCTGCTGGACGTGCGCGTGCGCCGGGCCATGAACCTGGCGATCAACCGCCAGGCCATCACCGACCGCATCCTGCAGGACGCGGCCACCGAGGCCAACCAGTGGATGCCCAAGGGCACCTTCGGCTACAACCCCGAGATCAAGAACATCCCCTACGACGCCGCCCAGGCCAAGAAGCTGCTGGCCGAGGCCGGCTTTCCGGACGGCTTCAAGCTGACCATGCATGTGCCCAACGACCGCTACCCGCAAGGCCCGGAGACGGCCCAGGCGGTGGCCCAGTTCTGGACGCGGATCGGCATCAAGACCCAGGTCGAGGTCGTGCCATGGGCGGTCTACTCGGGCCGCGCCAACAAGAACGAATACGCGGTGAGCATGCTGGCCTGGGGCAACGGCACCGGCGAAGCCAGCTACGCCTTGGTCAATATCCTGGCGACCGTGTCGCCGCAGAAGGGCTTGGGCGCCTCCAACTGGGGGCATTACAGCAACCCCAAGGTGGACGCGGCCCTGGATGCCTCGACCTCGGAATTCGACGTGGCCAAGCGTGAAGCCATCCTGCGCGACTCGGCCAGGATGGTCAGCGACGACGTGGGCATCATCCCGCTCTACCATTACAAGAACATCTGGGCCGCGCGCAAAGGCCTGAAGGTCGAACCCATGACCAGCGACCGCACCGCCGCGCAGATGGTCAGCAAGGACGCCAAATAATGTCCGCGCTGACTCTCACCCTCGAGCCGGCCGACGCGCTCATCGATGTGCCGCGCCGCATCGTCGTGCGCGGCGCCAGGCCCGGCGCCGAAGTCCGGCTGTCGACGGCGACCTCGCGCGCCGGCGTGACGTGGCGCGCCGAGGCCCGTTTCGTGGCCGACGCCCAGGGCACGGTGGACCCGGCCCGCGACGCCGCCACGGGCGGCAGCTACGAAGGTCTGTCGCCCATGGGCCTGGTCTGGTCGCAGGTGCCGGATGAGGCCGGCCGCCGCGAAACCTTCAACCAGCCCGTCACCGAAGCCCTGGTCACCGAGGTCGAGGCCGTCAGCGAAGCGGCCCGCGCTTCGGGCCGTTTCGTGCAGCGCCTGGCCGGCCCCGGCGTGACGCGGCGCGAGGTCCGCGAAGACGGTCTGGTGGGCACGCTCTATCTGCCTGCCGGCCCGGGCCCGCATCCGGCCGTGATGATCCTGAACGGCTCGGGTGGCGGCATCAACGAACCCCGCGCCGCCCTCTATGCCTCGCACGGCTACGCCGCCTTCGCGCTGGGCTATTTCAAGGCGCCCGGGCTGTCCGACTACATTTCGAACACGCCGCTGGAATACTTCCAGCGCGGTCTGCAATGGCTGCGCCGCGAGGTCAGGCCGGCGCACGACTTCGTCGCCATCAGCGGCCAGTCGCGCGGCGGTGAACTGGTGCTCCTGCTGGGCGCAACCTTCCCCGGCGAGGTCTCGGCCGTGGTGGCCTATGTGCCCGGCGCCGTGGTGCACAGCGGGCAGAATGCCGCCGATCCGCAGGTCGGCCGCGAAGGCCCGACCTGGCTGCTGGGCGGCAAGCCGCTGCCGCATGTCTGGGAGAACAATCGCACGGCCAGCTGGCAGCCCTTCGACGAAGGCCCCGCGCCGCATCGCCACGAGCGCGCCATTCTCACCGCCTTGCAGGACCCCGAGGCCGTCGCCCGCGCCCGCATCCCGGTCGAGCGCATCCAGGGCCCGGTCATGCTGCTGTCGGCCACCGACGACGGCTCCTGGCCGTCTTCGCTGTACTCGCGCATGGTGCGCGACAAGCTGGCCGAGGTCGGCCACCCCCACGATGTGCGCTGGCTGGACTTCCAGGATGGCGGCCACCTCATCGTCTTCCCCTATGTGCCGACCACGCAGATGGTCTATGCCCATCCCGTCTCGGGCAAGATCAGCACCAGCGGCGGCAATCCCCGCGACAACGCCCGGGCCGACGAGGCCTCCTGGGCGGGTGTTCTTCAATTCCTGCATGATGCCGTGGCCGCGCGAGCCCAAGGAGATGCCTGATGCCTACCCAAGACCTGATAGACCAACTGGTCGGCCTGGCCGACGGCGACGCCCTGCACGCGGTGCGCCACCAGCGCGGGAAAGTCGTGGCCGCCACCCAGGGCAGCCTGCAGGCCCTGTTCGATCCCGACCTGCCCGGCCTGCCCCTGGTCGAGCGCCTGGCCGTGGCGGTGTACGCCTGCCGCCTGACGCCGGCGCCCGAGCTGGCCGCCTATTATCTTGAACGCCTGCAGGCCGAAGGCGCCGACCCGGCCCTGCTCGACACGGTCCGCGAAGGCCGGCCGGCCGGCACGCCGCGCCTGGCCGCCATCCTCGAATTCACGCGCAAGCTGATCGAAAAGCCCGTCGAAGGCGACGAGGCCGCGCTCAAGACGCTGCCGGCCGCCGGCCTGTCCACGCCCGCCGTGGTCGCGCTGTCCCAATTGATCGCCTTCCTGTCGTACCAGGTGCGCCTGGTGGCCGGCCTGAAGGCCATGAAATCGCTGGAGCAAGCCGCATGACGACGCCCATCAAAGCCCATGGCTTCACCAATGAGACCCTGGAGTGGAAGGCCTGGCTCGACACCGTGAAGGTCGAGCAAGCCAGCCCCGAACAGATCGCGGTGCTGGAAGAAAGCCATCCCAAGGCCAAGACCTCCGACTACTATCTCTTCCTGATCCACCAGCCGGAGATCCTGCGCCAGCGCTCCACGGCGTTCAATGCCATCATGTACGCCCCCGGCGGCCTGTCGCGCGCCGAACGCGAACTGGGCGCCACCGTGGTCTCGCGCGTCAATGGCTGCGTGTACTGCGCCTCCGTCCATGCGCAACGCTTCGAGCAGCTGGCCAAGCGCAATGACGTCATCGCCGAAGTCTTCGAGGATCCGCGCAGCGCCGGCACCACCGAACGCGAGCGCGCCATCGCCGCCTTCTCGGTCAAGATCACCGAGCATCCCGCCGCCCTGGACGCGGCCGATATCCAGGCGCTCAAGGACGTCGGCCTGTCCGAAGGCGAGATCCTGGACCTGGTCCACGCCGACGCCATCTTCGCCTGGGCCAATCGGCTCATGCTCAACCTGGGCGAACCGGTGTTCCCGCAGGCTTGACATCGGCCGGGCGCCAGACGCCGGCAGGCATGGCCAGCCATAAGGGCCGGCCGCCGGGTCCTGGCGTCCGCGCCAGGACCCGGCCCGGCGCGCCCTTTTCCCGCTTTTCGGTAAACTGCGGTTTTGGCGGCCGCGCCCCCTGTTTCACCGATGTCCAAGACTTACGATATCCGCCCCGACCAGTCGGTCGAACTGCTCAAGGCCCTGCACATCCTGACCCGCGACGGCAAGATGAACCAGGACAGCCGGCGCAAGCTCAAGCAGGTCTACCATCTGTTCCAGTTCATCGAACCCCTGCTGGCCGAGGTCAAGTCGCGCCGCGGCCGCGTCACGCTGGCCGATCACGGCGCAGGCAAGTCCTACCTGGGCTTCATCCTCTACGACTTGTATTTCAAGCAGCAGGCCGACGACTCGCACATCTACGGCATCGAGACGCGCGAAGCCCTGGTGCAGAGCTCCCAGGACCTGGCGCGCCGTGCCGGCTTCACGGGCATGTCCTTTCTCAACCTGTCGGTGGCCGAATCCATCGTCTCGCCGCTTCTGCCCGCGACCGTCGATGTCGTCACCGCGCTGCACGCCTGCGACACCGCCACCGACGACGCCATCCGCTTCGCCTTGACCAAGCGCGCCGATCATATCGTGCTGGTGCCCTGTTGCCAGGCCGAGGTGGCCGCGGCCCTGCGCCAGCACAAGGCGGCGGCCCTGGGCGACCCCATGGCCGAACTCTGGCGCCATCCCCTGCACACCCGGGAATTCGGCAGCCAGCTCACCAATGTGCTGCGCTGCCTGCAGCTGGAGGCCCATGGCTACCAGGTCAGCGTGACCGAGCTGGTGGGCTGGGAGCACTCCATGAAAAACGAGCTCATCATCGCGCAGCACAAGGCCGACCGCCCGCGCCGCAAGGCCGCGCAGCGCCTCAATGAGATCCTCGACCGTGTGGGCCTGCCGCAATTGCGCGAGCGGTTCACCGTCCCCGCCGACCTCACGCCATGACAATGCTCCTGCGCGCCGCCGTGCCGCTGACCGCCGCCGCCATCTGCCTGGCCAGCCTGTCCGCCCGGGCCGGTGATTGCGGCGCACCGCTGACCGAAGAAAGCTACCAGGCCCTGGTCTGCGCCCAGGCCGCGCTGGCCGAACGCCAGGCCGCCATGCAGGCACGCTACGAAGCCCTGCGCAGCAAGCTGGCCGACGACGAGGCCGACAGCCTGGCCAGCGACCAGGCCAAATGGGTGAATTTCGTCGAGGCCGATTGCGCCGTCTATGCCGACATGGCCGGCCGCGACAACGATGCCTGGCGCCTGACCTGGGGCGAGATCGCGCTGACCTCCTGCCGCGCCGACATGGCCGCCGCGCGCGAGGAAAGGCTGGGCCAGTACCAGGCCCTGATCAAGCGCCGCGGCGACCAGCGCGCGGCCATCCTCTCGCCCTGACGCGCCGTCTCAGCGCCCGTCCTTGCCGGGCGCCCCGTCCATCAGGCGCTGCCAGCCCTCGTGGCCCAGCTCGCGCAGCGTGTCGATGTTCTTCTCGTAGATGTCGGCGGCGTCCGGAAAGGCCTCGACCGCCCGGTCTATGCTGTCTTCGCGCAGCAGATGCAGGATGGGATAAGGCGACCGGTTGGTGTAGTTCTCGATATCGTCCGGCCCGGTCCCGGCGAACTGGAACTGCGGATGGAAGGTGGCGACCTGCAGTTCGCCCACCAGCCGCATGCGCTTGAGCAGCCGCTCCGACAACTCCTCGAAATCATTGAAATCATAGAAGTCCGGCAAGGCCTCGGGCAGGATGAGCAGCGTCGTATCGATGGCCTCGGGATCGGCCTCGGACAGCAGCATGAGCTCGGATTCGAGGTCCTGCAGCACGCCTTCGGCGTCAGTGGCGTCGCTCACGGCATAACGCACCTGGCCCTTGATCTGCACGGCCTTGGCGAAAGGACAGAGGTTCAACCCGATGACCGCCCGGTCCACCCAGCGGCGGACCTCGTCGGCGACGGACTGGGCGGCGGAAGATTGCAGAATCATGCGAACCTCAGGCCAGGGGCATGGCGGCCATGGTCTGCGCCACCGCGGCCGTCAGCTTCTTGCCATAGGGCACATGCAGGAACTCGTTCGGGCCGTGCGCATTGGACTTGGGGCCCAGCACGCCGCACACCATGAACTGCGCCTTGGGAAAGCCCTTTTGCAGCATGCTCATGAGCGGGATGGTGCCGCCCTGGCCGATATAGCCGCAAGGCGCGCCATAGTAGTCCTGCGAAGCGGCGTCCAGCGCCTTGGACAGCCAGTCCGCCGTGGACGGCGCGTTCCAGCCGGTGGCCGCTCCCTCGTTGGCATGGAAGATGACCTTGGCGTTATAGGGCGAATCGGCCTCCAGCAGCGACTTGATCTCCTGCGAGGCGGCCACCGCGTCGACCAGCGGCGGCAGGCGCAGCGACAGCTTGAAAGCCGTGCGCGGGCGCAGCACATTGCCGGCGCTGGACAAGGGCGGCAGGCCCTCGGCGCCGGTCACCGACAAGGTCGGGCGCCAGGTGCGGTTGAGCAGGGCCTCTTCGGGCTGCGTGGTCATGGGCAGCACAAAGCCCGCCTCGGCGCCGCAGCTCCAGGGGAAGCGGCGCCACACTTCGTCGCCCAGGATCTGCGCCGTGGCCTTGACCTGTTCAAGGCGGTCGGCGGGGATTTCGCAATGCAGGCTCTGCGGCAGCAGGCGGCCCGTGCCGCTGTCCTCCAGGCGGTCCAGCAAGTGGCGCAGGATACGGAAACTCGACGGCACCACGCCGCTGGAGTCGCCCGAGTGCACGCCCTCGTCAAGCACCTGCACCTCAAGCGTGCCGGCCACCATGCCGCGCAGCGACGTCGTCATCCACAGCTGGTCATAGTTGCCCGCGCCCGAATCCAGGCAGACCACCAGGGCCACATTGCCCAGGCGGTCGCGCAGCGCATCCACATAGGGCAGCAGATCGTAGCTGCCCGACTCCTCACAGGTCTCGACGATACCCACGCAACGCGGACGCGGCACGCCCTGCTTGTCCAGGGCCATGATGGCGGTCAGCGATGCGTAGATGGCGTAGCCGTCATCGGCGCCGCCGCGGCCGTAGAGCTTGCCGTTTTCATACTTGGGCGTCCAGGGCCCCAGGTCCGAGCGCCAGCCCGAGAACTCCGGCTGCTTGTCCAGGTGGCCATAGAGCAGCACCGTATCGCCGTTGTCCTTGCGCGTGGCCGGCACGTCGAAAAAGATGACCGGCGTGCGGCCCGGCAGGCGCACCACCTCCAGCGTCATGCCGGCAACCTTCTGCGCCTCGACCCATTGCGCGGCGTCGCGCACCACGCGCTCGATATAGGCGTTCTTTTCCCAGTCGGCATCAAAAGCCGGGCTCTTGGCCGGGATGGCGATGTAATCGGTCAGCGCCGGGATGATCTCCGTATCCCACTTTTCATCGACGAAGGCCTGCAAGGCTTTCGGATCCAGGGTGGGTGGCAGGGCATCGTCGGGTACACGGGCGTTCATGGGCGGTTCTCCTGTCGGGAGCGGCGAAAGCCGTATTTTATGCCTCAATCCCTCCGCCCGCCGCTTCCGTCCCCCAGGCTCCCGCCACCCATAAAAAAACCCCGGGCAACGCAAGCTGCCCGGGGTTGCCGCGAGACGGCTGGGCGGATCAGCCCAGCCACACCCGCGCATTGCGGAAGAAACGCATCCACGGCGTATAGATGCCGCCGCTGTCCTTCTCGCCCCATTGCGCCGGCGCCCAGGACATCATGACATTGCGGGTCACGCGCTCCGGGTGCGGCATCAGCACGGTGAAGCGGCCGTCGGCCGTGGTCACCGAGGTCAGGCCTTGCGGGCTGCCATTGGGGTTGAAGGGATAGGCTTCGGTGGGCGCGCCGCGGTTGTCGATATAGCGCGCCGCGGCCAGCACGCGGCCGGCATCGCCCTGCTGCGAGAAGTCGGCATAGCCTTCGCCATGCGCCACGGCCACCGGGATGCGCGCGCCTTCCATGCCGGCAAAGAAGATGGAGGGCGAGGCCTGCACCTCCACCAGCGACAGGCGGGCTTCGTACTTCTCGGACTGGTTGCGCGTAAAACGCGGCCAGAATTCGGCGCCGGGGATCATGGGCGCCAGGGCGGCCATCATCTGGCAGCCGTTGCACACGCCCAGGGCGAAGGTGTCGGGGCGGGCAAAGTAGGCGGCAAACTGATCCGACAGCTTGCTGTTGAAGCGGATCGTGCGCGCCCAGCCTTCGCCGGCGCCCAGCACGTCGCCGTAGCTGAAGCCGCCCACGGCCACCAGGCCCTGCATGCCGGCCAGGTCGATGCGGCCCGACAGCAGGTCGGTCATGTGCACGTCCACGGCCTCGAAGCCCGAGGTGTCGAAGGCCCAGGCCATTTCCACCTGGCTGTTGCAGCCCTGCTCGCGCAGGATGGCCACGCGCGGACGCTTGCCGGTGGCGATGAAGGGCGCGGCCACGTCTTCCTGCGGGTCGAAGGCCACGCGCGGCGACAGGCCGGGATCGGTGGTGTCGTTCCAGACATCGAGCTCGGCCTGGGCGCAGGCCGGGTTGTCCCGGCGCGCCATGATGCGGTAGCTGACCTCGCTCCAGGCGCGGCCCAGTTCGGCGCGCGGCTGGCTCCAGATCTTCTTGCCGTCGCGGAAGAATTCGATCTCGTCGCTGGCGTTCAGCCCGCCGATGACATGCGAGTGCGCCGACAGGCCCGCGCCGCGCAGCACCTGCATGACGGCGTCGCGCTCCGAGGCCGGCACCTGGATGACGGCGCCGGCTTCCTCGGAGAACAGGGCCTTGAGCGTAAGCTCGTCGCGCTGGACGGCCACCTGTTCCGGACGGATCTTGTAGTCGCCCCAATCGGCCGACTGCGGATCGAAGGTCAGCATGTCGAGGTTGATCGACACGCCGGTGCGGCCGGCAAACGCCATTTCGGCCACGGTGGCGAACAGGCCGCCATCGGAGCGGTCGTGATACGCCAGGATGGTGCCGGCCTCGGCCAGGGTGCGGATGGTCACGAAGAAGGCGCGCAGATCCTGCGGCTGGTCGATATCGGGCACCGTCTCGCCGACCTGGTTGTAGACCTGCGCCAGGATGGAGCCCCCCATGCGGTGGCGTCCGCGGCCCAGGTCGATGAAGATCAGCACGCTGTCGCCGGCATCGCCGCGCAGCTGCGGCGTGAGGCTGGCGCGCACGTCGCCCACGGGCGAGAAGGCGGTCACGATGAGCGACACGGGCGCGACGACCTGGCGCGCCTGGCCATCCTCGGTCCAGGTGGTCTTCATGGACAGCGAGTCCTTGCCCACCGGAATCGACAGGCCCACGGCCTGGCACAGCTCGCTCACGGCCGAGACGGTGTCATACAGCGCCGCGTCCTGGCCTGGCACGCCGCAGGCGGCCATCCAGTTGGCCGACAGCTTGATGTCCTCCAGGCGCGCCACATCGGCCGAGACCAGGTTGGTGAGCGCCTCGGCCACGGCCATGCGGCCCGAGGCCGGCGCATCCAGCATGGCCAGCGGCGTGCGCTCGCCCATGGACATGGCTTCGCCGCGGAAGCCCTCGTAATCGGCCAGCGTCACGGCGGCGTCGGCCACCGGGATCTGCCACGGCCCGACCATCTGGTCGCGGCTGGACAGGCCGCCCACGGTGCGGTCGCCGATGGTGATGAGGAAACTCTTGTTGGCCACGGTGGGGTGGCGCAACACGCGATAGGCGGCTTCGGTCAGCTCGATGCCGGCCAGGTCCAGCGGCGCCGATACGCCCGGCAGGCGCTGCACATCGCGCGTCATGCGAGGCGGCTTGCCGAGGATCACGTCGATAGGCACATCGACCGGACGGACTTCGCCGGCGCCCTGCGCGCGCACGGTGTCCAGCCCGGGCAGGCCCTCGCCGTCGACCACGCGCAGCTGGCGCTCTTCGGTCGCCACGCCAACGACTGCATACGGACAGCGTTCGCGCTGGGCGATGGCCTCGAAGCGCGCCAGGTCCTGCGGCAGGATGGCCAGCACATAGCGCTCCTGCGATTCATTGCTCCAGATCTCGGCCGGCGACAGGCCGGACTCCTCCAGCGGCACGCGCTTGAGGTCGAAGATCGCGCCGCGGCCGGCGTCATTGACCAGTTCGGGGAAGGCATTGGACAGGCCGCCGGCGCCCACGTCGTGGATGGCCAGGATGGGATTGGCCTCGCCCTGCTGCCAGCAGCGGTCGATGACTTCCTGGGCGCGGCGCTCCAGCTCGGGGTTGCCGCGCTGCACGGAATCGAAATCCAGCTCGGCCGAGTTGCTGCCCACGCTCATGCTGGAGGCGGCGCCGCCGCCCATGCCGATGCGAAAGCCCGGCCCGCCCAGCTGCACCAGCAAGGCGCCCGGCGGCAGCGGATCCTTGTGCGTCAGGCCGGCGTCGATGCTGCCCAGGCCGCCCGCGATCATGATGGGCTTGTGATAGCCCCAGCGCGTGCCGCCGGCGGTCTGCTCGAAACTGCGGAAATAGCCCAGCAGATTGGGCCGGCCGAATTCATTGTTGAACGCCGCGCCGCCAATGGGCCCGTCGATCATGATGGACAGCGGCGAGGCGATGCGGTCCGGCAGGCCGTGATGATCGGCCTCCCAGGGCTGCAGCGCATCGTCAAAGCGCAGGTGCGAGACCGTGAAGCCGGTCAGGCCGGCCTTGGGCTTGGAGCCGCGCCCGGTGGCGCCCTCGTCGCGGATCTCGCCGCCGGCGCCGGTCGCCGCGCCCGGGAAGGGCGCGATGGCGGTCGGGTGGTTGTGCGTCTCTACCTTCATCAGCGTGTGCACGACGGTGTCGCGGCGCACATAGCGCGCGGCCTCGGCGCCCTGGCCGGCCACGCCCGGCACGCCGGCCTGGAAACGCTGCGCGGGGCCGCCTTCCATGATGGCCGCGTTGTCCGAATAGGCCACCACCGTGCCCTCGGGTTGGGCCTTGTGCGTGGCGCGGATCATGCCGAACAGCGTATTGGGCTGCGCCTGGCCGTCGATGACCCACTCGGCGTTGAAGATCTTGTGGCGGCAGTGCTCGCTGTTGGCCTGCGCGAACATCATCAGCTCCACGTCGGTGGGGTCGCGGTCCAGGTCGCCGAAAGCCTTGGCCAGGTAATCGATCTCGTCGTCGGACAGGGCCAGGCCCAGGCTTGTGTTGGCCGCTTCCAGCGCGGCGCGCCCCTCGGCCTTGACGGCCACGGTGCGCATGGGCTTGCCGGCCAGCGGCGTGAACAGCGCCTGGCCGTCGAAATCGCCCTGCACCACGGTCTCGGTCATGCGGTCATGCAGGCAGTCGGCCGCGCGCGCCAGCATGTCGGCGTCGAAGGACTTGCTGCCCAGCAGGCCGCGCTCGGGCGTGATGAAGTAGCGCACGCCGCGCTCGATGCGGTGCACGCTGTCCAGGCCACAGTTGTGCGCGATGTCGGTGGCCTTGCTCGCCCAGGGCGAAATCGTGCCCAGGCGCGGGATGACCAGCAGCGCCAGGCTCTTGGCGGCGGGCTCGCCGGCGACCGGCGTGCCGTAATCCAGCAGTTGGACGAGGTGGGCCTGCTGCTCGGCGGACAAGGCCTTGTCGGTTTGCACGAAATGTTCGTAGCGGGCGGATACGTCCGCCACCGGCAGACCGGCCTTTTTCAGTTGCGCGAGAAGCCGCTCACGGCGAAACGAGGACAGGACGGAGGAACCGGGCAGATGCTGGACAAGGGACACGATGCGGGCGCCGTAGGGAAGAAAGAGGAACAAAACGTGATTTTACCTGCTTGGCGGGGTAAACCCGGACCAAACCCCAAGGAAGCGGATTTCCCGCGCGAAGCGCCGGCCGGCCTCAGTTGTTACAAAATCATCCAAAAAGGCGGGCGCCCCCCTATTGCGACGCAGCATATTCCGCCGGGCCGGACCTCCCCATGACGCATGCCACCGCCGTTGCCGCGAGTTTCAGCCCCATGTAAGCCCAAATTGCTGCCGTGCAACATGTTGCAATCGCCCCGCACCACGGGAAAACACGAAGACATGCGACGATTTCCCGACGGTAGGATGCAGCCTCCCCCCACCTATCAGAGCTGTTCATCAGCCTTTGCCGCAGTTCGTGATGCAACGCCCCCAAGAAGAGCCGCTCGAACCGATCATCCCCACGGAAACCGATCCCCCGGTCAAAGTTCCTCTTGCCATCGAGGACTGGCTGGCCGTGATCCTGCTGGCCGCCCTGGCCCTGATCACCTTCGGCAATGTCGTGGTCCGCTACCTGACCGACCAGTCATTCGCCTGGACCGAGGAAATCTCCGTTTTCCTGCTGATCGTGCTGACCATGGCCGGCGGCAGCCTGGCCTTTGTGCGCAATCACCACATCCGTATCGAGATCATCGCCGATAACGGCACGCCACGACGCCAGCGCATCCTGGGCCTGATCGCCAACGTCTGCGTGCTGGCTTTCTTTGCCCTGCTTACCGTGCTGTCGACCCGCCTGGTCTACGACGAGTTCCGCTTCGAGGAAACCTCGCCCGCCATCGGCGTGCCAACTTGGTGGTACTCCATCTGGCTGCCCATTTTCTCGGCCGGCATCACCTTGCGCGTGCTGGGATCGCTGATCCGCCTGGCGCGCCGCCGACCGGAGGCCGGGGAATGATCGCCACGCTGCTGTTTCTCGTCTTCATCGGCCTGATGGTCATCGGCGTGCCCGTGGGCGTGGCGCTAGGCCTGGCCGGCACGGCCGCCATCGCGCTGTCCAATGCCGACGTCAGCTGGTTCGGCCTGCTGGCCGTGCCGCAGAACTTCTACGCCGGCCTGGCCAAGTATCCCCTGCTGGCCATCCCCATGTTCGTGCTGGTCGGCTCGATTTTCGACCGCTCGGGCGTGGCCAAGCGGCTGGTGGATTTCGCCACCGCCATCGTCGGGCGGGGCCCGGGCATGCTGCCCCTGATCTCGATCTTCGTGGCGATGTTCCTGGGCGGGATCTCCGGGTCGGGCCCGGCCTGCGCGGCCGCCGTGGGCGCGGTCATGATCGCCGCCATGTCGCGCGCCGGCTATCCCAAGCCGTATTCGGCCGCCGTGGTCGCGGCCGGCGCGGCCACCGACATCCTCATCCCGCCGTCGGTGGCCTTCATCATCTATTCGGTGCTGGTGCCCCAGGCTTCGGTGCCCGCGCTGTTCGCCGCCGGCATGGTGCCCGGCATCCTGGCCGGCTTCGCGCTCATCGTCCCGGCCGTGTGGATGGCGCGCAAACATGGCATGGGCCACCTGGAGGCCAAGCTGCCCCGGCCGCCCTTCTGGGCCAGCCTGCGCGAAGCGCTCTGGGGCCTGGCCGCGCCCGTCCTCATCCTGGGCGGCATGCGCATGGGCTGGTTCACGCCGACCGAAGCGGCCGTGGTCGCGGTCTTCTATGGCCTGTTCGTGGGCATGTGCGTGCACCGCACGATCAAGGTCCGCGATCTGTTTCCCATTCTGCGCGAGGCCGCCGAGCTGTCGGCGGTCATCATGATGGTGGTCACGCTGGCCGGCATCTTCGCCTGGGCCCTGTCCACCCTGAGCGTCATCGATCCCATCACCCATGCCATCGTCAATTCCGGCCTGGGCGAGTACGGCGTGCTGGCGCTCTTGATCGTGCTGCTGATGACGGTGGGCATGTTCCTGGACGGCATTTCCATCTTCCTGATCTTCGTGCCGCTGCTCATGCCCATCGCCAATGCCTACGGCTGGGACCCGGTATGGTTTGGCGTCATCCTGACCCTGAAGGTGGCGCTGGGGCAGTTCACGCCGCCGCTGGCCGTCAACCTCATGGTGTCCTGCCGCATCGCGCGCGTGCCCATGGAATCGACCGTGCCCTGGGTGCTGTGGCTGCTGGCCGGGATGATGGTCGTGCTGATCGCGGTGCTGGCCTATCCGCAACTGGCACTCTGGTTGCCGCATCGGCTGGGCTATTAGGCCCCGCCCCATAACAAAGCAAGCACAAACGGAGGAGACACCATGAAGCTATCCAGACTGTTCGGCGCGGCCCTGCTGGCTGCCACCACCCTGGCCCTGCCCCAGGCCCAGGCGCAGACCTACAAGCCGGAATACAAGCTGTCCATCGTGGTGGGCACCACCTTCCCCTGGGGCCAGGGCGCCGAGATCTGGGCCAACCTGGTGCGCGAACGCACCCAGGGCCGCATCAACATCAAGGTGTATCCGGGCACCTCGCTCGTGCAGGGCGACCAGACCCGCGAATTCACGGCCATCCGCCAGGGCGTGATCGACATGGCCGTGGGCTCGACCATCAACTGGTCGCCCCAGGTCAAGCAGCTCAACCTGTTCTCCCTGCCCTTCCTGATGCCGGACTACGCCGCCATCGACGCGCTGGTCCAAGGCGAGGTGGGCAAGGAGATGTTCAAGTACATCGACAAGGCGGGCGTCGTGCCGCTGGCCTGGGGTGAGAACGGCTACCGCCAGCTCTCAAACTCCAAGCGCGAGATCAAGACGCCGGCCGACATGAAGGGCATGAAGCTGCGCGTGGTGGGTTCGCCGCTGTACATCGACACCTTCACGGCCCTGGGCGCCAATCCCACCCAGATGAGCTGGGCCGACGCCCAGCCGGCGCTGGCCAGCGGCGCGGTGGATGGTCAGGAAAACCCCCTGTCGATTTATACCGGCTCCAAGCTCTACACTGTGGGCCAAAAATACCTGACGCTGTGGAACTACGTGGCCGACCCGCTCATCTACGTGGTCAACCGCGACGTCTGGAACTCATGGAGCGAAAAAGACCGCGAGATCGTGCGCCAGGCGGCGCTGGATTCGGCCAAGCAACAGATCGTCATCGCCCGCAAGGGCGTCACGCCCGAGGACCCCTCCCTGCTCAAGGAGATCGAGGGACATGGCGTGACGGTCACCAGCCTGGATGCCGGCCAGCACGCCGCTTTCGTGGCCGCCACCAAGGCCGTCTACGACAAGTGGAAAAAACAGATCGGCGAAGACCTCGTCAACATGGCCGAGAAGTCCATCGCCAACCGCAAGAAATAAGCAGCAGCCCAAGGGGGAAGCGGTGGCGCATGCCACCGACGCAAGGCAGGGGCGTCAATAATCCCTTCCAAACCACGGGCGCTGGCCACAAGCCAGCGCCCGTTTCTTTGCCGGTCCGGCCGCGGCCTTCAGTCCGGGTAGCGGACCTCCAGGATATCCAGCTCCTCCACCCCGCCCGGGGTGCGCAGGACCACGGTGTCGCCTTCGCGGGCCTTGATGAGGGCGCGCGCCACCGGCGAAATCCAGCTGATCTTGCCCGCCAGCGGCTCGGCCTCGTCCACGCCCACGATGGTCACCGTATGTTCTTCGCCGGCCTTGTCGGCATAGACCACGGTGGCGCCGAAGAAAACCTGGTCGCGGTTGGGTTGCTGCGAGGCATCGACCACCTCGGCGATATCCAGCCGCTTGGTCAAAAAGCGCATGCGCCGGTCGATTTCGCGCAGCCGCTTCTTGCCATAGAGATAATCGCCGTTCTCGGAACGGTCGCCATTGGACGCCGCCCAGGAGACGACCTGCACCACGCCGGGCCGCTCGACATTCATCAAGTGGGCCAGCTCGTCGCGCAGCCGCGCATAGCCCTCGGGCGTCATGTAGTTGCGCGTGCCCGCCGGCAATGCCTGCGCCTGCGGCACATCCTCGTCGTCGTCGCGATCGGATTCTTTGACAAAAGCCTTGTTCATGGCAAAACCACTGCGAATGAGGCGCCCGCCGGGCGCCAGGTCAGGAAGGGAGACTCAGAGCCAGTCGTGCCAGACCGGCTTCAGATCGTCCGGCAGGGGCGGCAGGCGGCCCAGGTCGGCCTTGCTTTCGCCCGCGCTGTGGAAGTCCGAACCGCGCGAGGCCAGGAAACCATAACGCCGGGCCACGCCCGCGTAGTGCACGGCCTCTTGCGCGGTATGGCTGCCGGTCACCACTTCGATACCTTCGCCGCCGAGCTGCAGAAACTCGTCGAACAGCGCCGCGAACTGCAAGGGCGTGTATTTGTAGCGGCCGGGATGCGCGATCACGGCGCGGCCGCCCGCCCCGCGTATCCAGCCCACGGCCTCGGCCAGGGTGGCCCATTGCATGGGTTCATGCCCCGGGCAGTCGTCGCCCAGGTATTTGTTGAACACGGTCTGCACATCGGGGCAATAGCCCGCCTCGACCAGATAGCGGGCAAAATGCGTGCGGCTGATGAGCTCGGGATTGCCGGCGAAGGGCAAGGCGCCCTCATAGGCGCCGGGCATGCCCAGGGCCGCCAGGCGCTCGCCTATCCGCAGCGCGCGGCCGGCGCGGCCGGCGCGCGTCTTGCGCAGGCCCTCGACCAGGGTGCGGTCCTTGTCGTCAAAGCACAGGCCCACGATATGCACCGTCTGCCCGGCCCAGGTGACCGAGATCTCCGCGCCCGTGAAATAGCGCAGCCCGACTTCGGCGGCCGCCGCGCGGGCCTCGTCCAGGCCGCCCACCTCGTCATGGTCGGTCAGGGCCCAGACGTCCACGCCATTGGCGCGGGCGCGGCGGGCCACCTCGGCCGGCGGCAACATGCCGTCGGACACCGTGGAATGGCAATGCAGGTCGATATTGAGGCGGGCGCTGTCCATGGGGCTATTGTAGGCCCGGCCGGACGGGCTGGAAAATACCGTCCGTCCCTGTTCTGTCAGCCCGCCTCCAGGAAGCGGGCGACGGGTTCGATCTGTTCGGGCGTCATGAGGGTGGGCGCATGCCCGACCCCGGCAAACACCCGCTCCTGCGTGCGCGGATTGCGCCGGCGCATCTCCTGCACGGTGGCCTCGGTCAACAGATCCGATTGCTCGCCGCGCAGCACCAGGATGGGACAATCCAGCCCTTCATAGGCATGCCAGAGCAAATGCTCGCCCGCCTCATAGGCCTGCGGGCTGGCCTGGGCGGCCAACGCCAGCGCGATATTGAGGTCGTAGCGCTTGATCCAGTGCTGGCCCTCGCGCACATAGCTGTGGTCGGCCAACTCGCTCCAGTGCGCCTCGCTATGCGGCCCGAACGTGGCGCAGGCCAGCTTGGTGGCCTGCACGGCCTCTGCAAAGGTGTTGAAAATCCCCGGCGTGCCGACGTTCTCGCAAATGCGGTCCAGCGCCGCGCGCTGCAGGCGCGGGCCCACATCGTTCAACACGATGCGGTCGAACCGCAGTTCTTGCGTCGCGGGCAAGGGCATGCCCGCATGGGCCTGCGTGGCGTGGGCCTGGCGCGCCATGCCCAGCGCGCCCGCCAGGCCCAGGCCGATCAGCCCGCCCATGGAGGTGCCCACCCAGGCCAGCGTCGCCGGCTGCAAGCGCGCCAGCAACGTCATCATGTCCGAAGCATATTGGGCAATGGTGTAGTGCATGGGGTTGCCCAGCCAATCCGATTGTCCGCGCCCCACGACATCCGGGCACACCACCCGGTAGCGCGTCGACAGACGCCGGGCCAGATGGTCGAAATCCCGCCCGTTGCGCGTCAAGCCATGCACGCACACCAGCACGCGCGCATTGTCAGGGTCGCCCCACTCCCAATAGGCCATGCGATGAAATCCTGCCGGACTGACGCAGGTGACGGAATCCAGACGCGGTTCTGACATGGCGGGGCCTGTGGACGAGAAACACATTGATGCCCATCTTACCCCCGCCCGGATGGCCTTGCCCAAAGACTGGTCACCACGCCGGAAATAATGCACAGCGCGGCAATGGCCAGCTCCAGCCCCGGCTGCTCGCCCAGCAACATCCGCGAACTGAGGATGCCCACCACCGGCACCAGCAGCAGGCCCAGTGAGGTCAGCCCCGACGGAATCGCGCGATTGACCGTGGTGAGCGCCCAGTAAGCCACCGCGATGGCGAACACCCCGCCATAAAGCAGCAGGCCAAAGTCGCGCGCGCCCAGCGAGAATCGCGGCGGGCCTTCCAGCGCCAGCGTGAGAGGCAAGAGCAGCAAGGTGGCCAGCAAGGCTTGCCAGAAAGTGAGCTCGAAAGGCGGCGTCAGCCAGCGGTGCGCCCGGATGTAGACGATGCTGCCGGCCCAGCACATGGCGCCCAGCAGGATCAGGACATTGCCGCGCCAGGCAGCGCTGTCGCGCCAATCGAAACCGGCCGGCTGGAACAACACCAGCAAGCCCGTCAAGGCCAGCGCCGCCCCCAGCCACTGGCCCCGGGCGGGCCGCTCGCGCAGCACCACGGCAGCCAACGGCAACACCCACAACGGCGTCGTATAGGCCAGCAGGACCGAACGGCCCGCGCTGACATGGTTCAAGCCCACGCTCACCAAGGCCGAGAACGCGGTCATGTGCAAGACGCCGACCGAAGCGATCACCGGCCAATCGCCGCGGCGCGGCCACACCAGCCGCCGGCGCGCCAGGCACAGCATGAACAGCGCCACCGTGCCCAGCGCCGAGCGCAGCAGGACGATCCACAAAGGCGGCAGGTCTTCGAGCAGCATTTTGCCGAAGGGCCAGTTCAGCCCCCAGCAGATGGCGACCAGCACAAGCAGGATGAGGGCGTGGCGTCGACTCATGGTTGCGGCGGGATAAGCAGATGCGTCCATTCTAGGAAGCGCGCGCCCGCCCCGGCCAGTCCAGGCCGGGATCGAATCATGGGGCCAGTCACGGCAGAAAACCGTTCCAGCGCTCCTGCCGCCAGCCTGTGACGCGCAACCGGGCGCCCGACTCCACCACCACCGCGCCATCGCGGTCGGTGCGCCAGACCCGGGCGCCGGCCCGCTCCCAGCGCCGCACGGCCGCCGGCGCCGGATGGCCAAAGCGGCTGAAGCGCCCGGCCTGGACAATGACGTGGCGAGCCTGGGCGGCGGCCACCAGCGCCGGACTGGAGGAGCCAGCCGAGCCATGGTGGGGCGCCAGCACCACGTCGACGGCGGGCAGCATGGGCGCCCAGTCCCTTTCCTGCGCGGCCGCCACATCGGCCGGCAGCAAGGCCCGGTGCGACCGTCCCTCGATCAGCAAGACGCAGCTGCGCGCGTTATTCCCCTTGGGCCAGAGCGCCCGCTCGCCCGAGGGATGCAGGAAGCGCAGGCGCACGCCGTCCATTTCCCAGCTCAGGCCGGCGCGGCACTCGTGCTGGCGCGCCGGCCTGGGCAAGACGGCGGGCAAGACCTCGCCATCGCGCTCGCGCAAACGCCGCTCGCGCGCCAGCCAGGCCGGCAAGGCGAAGGACGCCCAGGACTGCGCCACCGGCATGGCCGACAATACGCTGAGCAGGCCGCCGGCATGGTCCAGGTCGGCATGCGACACCACCAGGTGGTCCAGGCGGGTGATGCCGCGCGCCCGCAGATAAGGCAGCACCAGCCGCTCGCCCGCGTCCCAGGAGCGGTAGTGGCGCGGCCCGGTGTCATACAGCAGGACGTGGCGGGCGGTCTCCACCACGACCGCCGTGCCTTGCCCGACGTCCAGCGCGGTCAGGCGCCACCCGCCTTCGGCCGGACGCTCCGGACGCCAGGCCAGCATGGGCAGGACGCACAGCCATCCTACCCAGCGCGCCGGCCAGCCCCAGCCCTGCAGCGCCCAGGCCACGCCCGCCAGGGCCAACAGCAAGATCCATAAGGGAGATGCCGCCACCGGCAGCGTGGCCCAGGGCCATTGCGCCAGCCACGACAGCGCCCCCATCAGCCAGGCAAAGCCTTCGTGCGCCACCGCGCCCAGCCCGGCGGCCAGGCCATCTGCCAGTGCACCGGGCAGGCTGGCGAACAGGCCCGTGAGCAAGGCCAAGGGCGTCACCCACAGACTTACCCAGGGGATGGCCACCGCATTGGCCAGCGGCGACACCACCGACACTTCGCCCACCCAGAAGGCCAGCAGGGGCAGCAGGCCCAATGTCACCGCCATCTGAGTGCGGCAGAAATCCCAGGCCGCCGCCCGCAGGCGTTGGCCCCGGCTGCCTGACCGTGGCGTCAAGACCACTCGCATCAGGATCGCCACCGCGCCGAAAGACAGCCAGAAACCCGGCGTCATTACCGCCCAGGGGTCGAGCACCACGACGGCCATCGCGGCCAACAGCAAGATCGTTGCCGGTCCGAACGATAGGCGCGCCTGCAGCGCCCAGGCCACCACGGCCAACATGAAGAAGGTGCGGCGGGTCGGCACGCTCCAGCCCGCCAGCAGGCAATAACCAAGCGCCACGATCACCGCCGCCAACGCGGCCACACGCTGTGCCGCCCAGCGCTCGGCCACATGGCGCCCGCGCCACCGGATACGCGGCCAGACCCAGCGCGCCACCGCCGCGGCCAGTCCCGAGAGCATGGTCACATGCAAGCCGCTGATCGACACCAGATGCGTGATGCCCGTGCGATTGAAGACCCGCCAATCTTCGCGGCGCACCGACTGCTGGTCCCCCATGACCAGGGCCGTGATGACGCCCGCGTAGGGGCGTTCGCCCAGGACATCGGCCAGTCTGGCGCGCAGGCGGTGCCGCGCGCGCTCCAGCGCATGGCCTCGGGGCGGCGCCAACAAGCGAGGCTGGCCGCGCACCGATGCCGTGGCACCCACGCCTTCGGCGTGCAGGCGCCGCTCCCGATGCGGGCCATGTGGATTGGCCGGACCATAAGGCCGCCGCAGCACCAGCGCCATGCGCCAGCGTTGGCCTGGCACGAGCTCGGGCACCTTGCCGCCTGGAAGCGCCCGCCAGGTCACGCGCACCCGGGCGGGAATGCCTGAGGGCCGAGAAGCGTCCAACTGCGCCGTGAATGTCCGGCCGCCCGCATCGCCTTGCGCCAGGCTGGCCACGGTCAGCGGCAGGACGAAGATCTGGTTGTCATGCTCGCCGGCCAGCAGGCCGCTGTCCCAGGCGGCGCCACGCCACAGCGCGGCCAGGGCGGCCAAGAGCACCAGCCAGCCCATCCCCCCTTTGATCGCCAGGCGCCTACGCCACACCGCCGCCGCTCCAAGACACAAAGCCCGAGTCTGCGGCCGGCAAGCACCGGCCAAGGCCCTGTGTGTACCTCCGCGTGACTTCGTGGTGCTACCTGGCCGGCCCTGCGGCAACGGGCGCAGCCTTGGTCGGCGCCTTGGCCTAGAACTTCTGGTCGCGCAGCAGCTTGGCCAGTTCGGGCGCGGTCATGAGAGAGATGTCCTGCAGCTTGGCGTATTGCCAGGCCTTGTCGGAGACCTCGCCCAAGGCAATGAAGATGGCTTCGCGCGCACCGCGTTTCTCGCGCAATGACTGGAGCTCGCGCAGGGGTTCGACGCCCACGCTGGCGGCCTTCCAGCGCCGCGCGCTGACCACGGCCTCGTGCTCGTTCCTGCGCAGCGAGAAATCGGCGCCGGGCAATTGCAGGCGCTCGACCTGGCAGCCGTCGCGCGTAAAGCCGGCTTCGGCCGTGCGGGCGAACTCGGCCCAGGACATGCCAGCCACCGCTTCGGCCACGGCCAGCACGCGCGCCTGCGACGGCTGCTTCCATTGGCGGACGGCTGCCACGACGGAGATGGCGGCGAACGGCACGGCCACGAAAACGCCCATCACCGCGAGATCCTTGGGCAGGGCGGCAAAGCCGCCCACGCAAAACAGCAAGGCCACGCCGGCGCTCATCCACCACGGCGAACGCAGCAGCACGGCGAAGATCGAGTTCCGGGACATCTGGAGTTTCATGGCTGCGCCCTATCGGCCCGCGCGCAGCACGATGCGGGCATCGCCGCAAGTGACGACCTGGCCATCGCGGATCTTGGCGGTCTTGCGGGTCTCCACGACACCATCCACGCGCACCCGGCCCTCGGCCACCAGGGCCTTGCCCGCGCCTCCGCTGTCGGCCACGCCGGTCGCTTTCAGCAACTGGTTGATCTCGATATAGGAAGCGCCCTCGGCGAGCGTGAATTCGATGAGCGGCATGGGACAGACAGGAGGGAGGGGAAAGTGCGCCATGATACCCGAGCCTTCCCGCCCGGCCGCCGCGCGGTCAGCGGCGGGCGGCCAGGCGCGGCAGCACGCGGCGCGCGGTGGCCGTCGTGCGGCGCTCGACCTCCTCCAGCGGGCAGCCGCGCAGGGCAGCCAGCTCGGCGGCGATGCGGGGCAGCTGGCCGGGCGTGTTGCGCGACTCATGCAGCCAGGCTGGCGGGATATCCGGCGCATCGGTCTCCAGCACCAGGTGATCGAGGTCCAGCCCGGCGGCATGCCGCCGGATCTGCAAGGCGCGCGAGAAGGTCATCGCCCCGCCCATGCCCAGGGCAAAGCCCAGGTCGATGAACGCCTGGGCCTGCTGGGCGCTGCCATTGAAGGCGTGGGCGATGCCGCCGCGCTGGCCGCGCTGGCGGCGCAGGTATTTCAGCAGGATGTCTTGCGAGCGGCGCACATGCAGCAGCACGGGCAGGCCGAACTCGGCGGCCAGGGCCAGCTGGGCGGCATAGAAATGCTCCTGGCGCTCGCGCGGCGCGCCGCTGGCGATGGCGGGCACGAAGAAGTCCAGGCCGATCTCGCCGACGGCGACAAAGCGCGGATCCGGCAAGGCCGCTTCGACGGCCCGGCGCAAGGCGTCCAGGTCCTCGTCGCCGGCGCGCTCGACGTACAGCGGATGGATGCCCAGGGCATAGGCGCCGCCCTCGATGGCGTGTGCCAGCTCGCGCACGACGGCGAAGTTGGCGCGCTCGACGGCCGGGATGACAATGGCTCCCACCCCCGAGGCACAGGCCTGCCGCGCCACCGCCATGCGGTCGGCGTCGAATTCAGCGGCATCGAGATGGCAGTGCGTGTCGATCAGCATGGCAGGCAAGCCGCCCAGGATCAACCCGGCAGCAGGCGTCCGTTTTCCATATGGAGCTGGCGGTCGGCGCGGGCGGCCAGCTCGGGGTCGTGGGTGACGATGGCAAAAGCCGTGCCCGACTCGCGGTTGACCCGCGTGAGCAGCTCGAACATATTATGCGCCGTATGGCGGTCCAGGTTGCCGGTGGGCTCGTCGGCCAGCACGCAGGCCGGCCGTGTGACCAGGGCCCGCGCCAGCGCCACACGCTGCCGCTCGCCGCCCGACAATTGCCCGGGGTAATGGCCTTCGCGCGCGGCCAGCCCGACCTGGGCCAGCACCTCGCGCGCCTGGGCCCGGGCCTGCCCGCGATCGGCGCGGCGCACGATCAAGGGCATGGCGACATTGTCCAGCGCCGTGAACTCCGGCAGCAGGTGATGGAACTGGTAGACAAAGCCCAGGCTGCGATTGCGCAAGGCGCTCTTGCGGGATTCGGACAGGCCGTCGGCCGAGGTGCCGTCGACCACGACCGAGCCGCTGCTGGGCACATCCAGCAGGCCCAGGATGTGCAGCAGCGTGCTCTTGCCCGACCCCGAGGCGCCGACGATGGCGACCATCTCGCCCCGCGCCACGACCAGCGACACATCGTCCAGCACCTGGATGCGGGCCGGGCCTTCGTCATAGACCTTGGACAGGTGCTCGGCGCGCAGCGCCGGCTGGAGGGAATCAGTCATGGCGCAACACCTGGGCCGGTTGCAGGCGCGAGGCGCGCCAGCTCGGATAAAGCGTGGCCAGCAGGGACAGCACCAGCGAGGTCACGCCTATGGTGATGATGTCGCCGGCCTGCGGATCGGAAGGCAGCGCGCTGATGAAATAGATCTCGCGCGGCAGGAAGTGCACGCCCAGCATGCGCTCGATGAAGGGCACGATGATATGGACGTTGTAGGCGATGACAATGCCGCCGGCCACGCCCAGCAGCGTGCCGATCACGCCGATCAGCGCGCCCTGCACCAGGAAGATGCGCGCCACCTCGCGCGGCCCGGCGCCCAGCGTGCGCAGGATGGCGATGTCGGATTGCTTGTCCTTGACCGCCATGACCAGCGAGGACAGCAGGTTGAAGGCAGCCACCGCCACGATCAGCGCCAGGATGAGGAACATCATCCGCTTTTCGGTCTGCACCGCGGCAAACCAGGTACGGTTGTTGCGCGACCAGTCGCTGGCCATGACATAGGGCGGCAGCACCCGGGTCAATTCGGCGGCCACCTCGGGCGCGCGCTGCATATCGGCCACGCGCAGCCTCACGCCGGCCGTGCCGCTGTCCCGGAATACCTTGGCGGCGTCCTCGTCATCGACGAACACCAGGGAGGAGTCGTATTCGTAGTGACCGGAAGTGAAGGTGCCCACGACGGTGAACTGGCGCATGCGCGGCGCGAAGCCGGCCGGACTGATGGAGCCCTGGGGCGCCAGCATCAGCACGGTATCGCCCACCTTCACGCCCATGCTGTCCGCCAGGTCGCTGCCCAGCACCGCCCCGAAACCGCCGGCCACGAGGTCCGACAGCTTCCCGCTCACCATCTGCCGGGGCAGGTCGGAAACCTCGCCCTCCAGCGCCGGATCGATGCCGCGCACCTGCACGCCGTGCAGCGACTGCCCGCGCACCAGCATGGCGCCAGCGGCCACGAAGGGCGCGCCGCCCTTGACCTCGGCGTTCTTGCGGGCCGCATCGGCAAACTGCTGCCATTGCGCCAGGACGCGGTCGGGCAAGGCGCCCGGAATATAGAGCTCGATATGCGGCAGGACCGACAGCATGCGGTCGCGCACTTCCTTCTGGAAGCCGTTCATCACGGAAAGCACGACGATCAGCGCCGCCACGCCGAGCGCGATCCCCGCCATGGAGGAGGCCGCGATGAAGGAAATGAAGCGGTCCCGGCGCCCGCCGCGCCGGCCCAGACGGGCCAGGCCCGCATAGCGGGCGCCGATCCAGAGTTCGTAAGGTAATTTCAGCACCCGCGCATTATGGCATTAACCCGTGCGCCAAGGCACATCCCGGCATGCCCGGATGTGTCGGTCTGTTCGGGCGCCGGCCGGGACTACAATCCCGGCCATGCATATCGTGATTCCCGGCGCCTTGCCCGACCTCGCCGTGGCCAGCGAACTGGCCCGGCACCTGCCCGAACACGCCCCTGTCTTCAGCCGCTGGCTGGCGCTGGGCCGGGCCCGGCCGGCCGCCTTCGATCCCAGGAGCCAGGGCTGTACCGCCTATGAAGGCTGGCAGCTGCGCGCCGCCGGCTTCCAGCCCGATCCCGGCTTGCCCCTGGGGGCGGGCCTGGGCCCGCTGCTGGCTGGCGCCCGGACCGGAGACGAAGCCGTCTGGCTGGGCGAACTCGTCCATCTGGCCCTGGGCACGGATTCGGCCACCCTGCTGGATCCCGGGCTGATGGACCTGCGGCCCGAAGAAAGCGCCGCCCTGTTCGAGGCCATCGAGCCGCTGCTGGCCGATGGCGAATTCGGCATCCAGGCCATCAGCCCGCAACGCTGGCGGCTGCGCCTGCCGCCCGGCCTGTCGCCCCGGCCGGCCAGCCCGTTGGCGGTCGCCGGCGACCGGCTGCAGCATTGGTGGACCCAGGATGCCGCCAGCCGCCCCTGGCGCCGGCTGCTCAATGAAATCCAGATGGCCTGGTACGAGCATCCAGTCAACGAAGCCCGGGCGGCCCGGGGCGCCCCGCCGGTCAATGGCCTATGGCTCTATGGCGGCGCGCGGCCCTGGACGCCGGTGCCGCACGACGCCCAGGTCTACCCCGAGCTGGAGGCGCTGGCGCGCGCCGGCGACTGGGGCGGCTGGCTGCGCGCGCTGTCCGTGCTGGACAGCGAGCGCCTCAAACCGCTGGCCGATGCCGGCGGCCAAGCCCTGCGTCCGCTTGAATTGACGCTGCTGGGCCGCGACCGCAGCGTCGGACTCACTCTCCAACCCCGCCCGGGCCTGCTCAAATGGCTGCCCGTGCGCAAACACAATTGGAACGCCTGGTGGTCACACCCCGTCTAACCGTCCGCAACGCCGACCTGTCCGCCTGCCAGGCGCTGCAGAACGCCGGCATCCATCCCCTGCTCGCCCGGCTGTGGGCCGCGCGCGGCGTTACCGAACCCGGCCAGACCCAGATGGGCTGGCCCGCGCTGCTGCCGCCGGGCACGCTGACCCATTCGGCGCATGCCGCCGCCGTATTGGCCGACGCCATCCAGGCAGGCAAGCGCCTCCTGATCGTGGCCGATTACGACTGCGACGGCGCCACCGCCTGCGCCGTGGGCCTGCGGGCCCTGTGGGCCATGGGCGCCAATGTCGATTTCCTCGTGCCCAACCGCTTCGAGACCGGCTACGGCCTGTCCCCGGCCGTGGTCGACCTGGCCGTGGCGCATCGGGCCGGCAAGCCCGATCTCATCATCACGGTGGACAACGGCATCGCCAGCGTCGAGGGCGTGGCCGCGGCCAACGCGGCCGGCATCGGCGTGGTCATCACCGACCACCACCTGCCGGGCGACACGCTCCCCGACGCGCTGGCCATCGTCAATCCCAATCAGCCCGGCTGCGGTTTCCCGTCCAAGAACCTGGCCGGGGTGGGCGTGATCTTCTACATGATGCTGGCCCTGCGCGCCGAGCTGCGCCGCCGCGGCGTCTATCCGCCCGATGGCGGTCCGCGCCTGGATGCGCTGTCCGACCTGGTGGCGCTGGGCACGGTGGCCGACGTGGTCAAGCTGGACGCCAACAACCGCCTGCTGGTCACGCAGGGCCTGCAGCGCATGCGCGCCGGACGCATGCAAGCGGGCTTGCGGGCCCTGTTCGCCGTGGCCGGCCGCGAGCCGCGTTCGGCCAATGGCTTTGATCTGGGTTTCGCCCTGGGGCCGCGCATCAACGCGGCGGGCCGGCTGGCCGACATGAGCCTGGGCATCGCCTGCCTCACGACCGACGATGAAGACCAGGCCCTGGCCATGGCCCGCGAACTGGACAACATCAACCGCGAGCGCCGCGGCATCGAAGCCGAAATGCGCGAGCAGGCCATGGCCGCCATGCAGGCCCCCGAGGCCGTCGCCGGCGCCACGGTCTGCGTCTTCGACCCCTCCTGGCACCAGGGTGTGGTGGGCCTGGTGGCGTCGCGCCTGAAAGAAAAATTCTGGCGCCCCACCCTCGCCTTCGCGCCGGCCGGCGACGATGAGATCCGCGGCTCGGGCCGCTCCATCCCGGATGTCCACCTGCGCGATGCCCTGGACCTGGTATCCAAGCGCCATCCCGGGCTCATCCGCAAATTCGGCGGCCACGCCATGGCCGCCGGCCTGACCCTGGGCCGCGACGGCTTTGCCGCCTTCGCTCCGGCCTTTGATGCCGCCGTGCGCGAGCTCACCGGCCGCGACCGCTTCGAGCCCCTGATCGAAACGGACGGTTCGCTCGAAACCGGCTACGCCAACGCGGAGGTCGCCGGGCTGCTACAGCAGCAGGTCTGGGGCGCCGGCTTCTCGGCCCCGCTGTTCCTGGACGAATTCACCGTGCGCAACCAGCGCCTGGTGGGCGAAAAACACCTCAAGCTTTCGCTCGAGCGCGGCCAGCAGCGCTTTGACGCCATCTGGTTCGGGCATGACCAGAGCCTGCCCGAACGCATCCAGGCCGCCTATCGCCTGGAGCAGAACGTCTGGAACGGGCTGGTGTCGGTGCAATTGGTGATCGAATACGCCGGCGCGGCATGAAAACAGGGCCGGACTCCATAGTCCGGCCCAAGCACGCTAAAATGCCAGGTTTCGCATAAAAGTCATCAGGATCACTCATGGAAGCCGAACGTCAGAACCAGATCGCCGCCCGCCTTGCCGACTACGCGGAGCGCGAGCAGGCTCTACGGAGGTATCTTTGACTACGATGCCAAAGCCGAACGCCTGCAAGTTGTAAACGCCGAGCTGGAAGACCCCTCGGTCTGGAACGATCCCAAACACGCCCAGGACCTGGGCCGTGAAAAGAAATCGCTCGAAGACGTGGTCCAGACGCTGTCCGAGCTGGGCCAGGGCGTGGCCGACGCCCGGGAGCTATTCGAGCTGGCCGCCGCGGACGACGACGACGCGACGCTGGAATCCATCGAATCCGATGCCGACGGCTTCCAGGAAAAACTGGAAGGCCTGGAATTCCGCCGCATGTTCTCCAACCCGGCCGACCCGCTGAGCTGCTTCCTGGACATCCAGGCCGGCGCCGGCGGCACCGAAGCCCAGGATTGGGCCTCCATGCTGCTGCGCCAGTACCTCAAGTACGCCGAACGCAAAGGCTTCAAGGCCGAAGTGCTGGAAGAATCCGAAGGCGAAATCGCCGGCATCAAATCGGCCACGATCAAGATCGAGGGCGAATACGCCTTCGGCTATCTGCGCACCGAGACCGGCGTGCACCGCCTGGTGCGCAAGAGCCCCTTCGACTCCTCGGGCGGCCGCCATACCTCGTTTGCCAGCGTCTTCGTCTATCCCGAGGTCGACGAATCCTTCGAGGTCGAGGTCAACCCGGCGGACCTGCGCGTCGACACCTACCGCGCCAGCGGCGCGGGCGGCCAGCACATCAACAAGACCGACTCGGCGGTGCGCATCACGCACATGCCGACCGGCATCGTGGTGCAATGCCAGAACGACCGCTCCCAGCATCGCAACCGCGCCGAAGCCATGCAGATGCTCAAGTCCAAGCTGTATGAGCTCGAAATGCGCAAACGCATGGCCGAGCAGCAGAAACTCGAAGACTCCAAGACCGATGTGGGTTGGGGCCACCAGATCCGCTCCTACGTGCTGGACCAGAGCCGCATCAAGGATCTGCGCACCAACGTCGAGATCTCCAATACCCAGAAAGTCCTGGACGGCGACCTGGATCCCTTCATCCAGGCCAGCCTGAAGCAAGGCGTTTGATTCCCCGGGGGCATGGCCCCCGCCCCGCAGCCCACGGAAGCCCGCAACCATGACCGATACGTTTGCCATCCTGACCGGCGCCTCGCGCGGCCTGGGCGCCGCCCTGGCCCGCGGCCTGCTCAAACCGGGCACCCAACTGGTGACCCTGGCGCGCCGCAACGATCCCGAACTGGCCGCCCTGGCGCGCGAGCGCGGCGTGGCCCTGAAGGAAATCCAGGTCGATCTCTCCGACGCGGACGCCGCCGCGCGGGCCGCCCGGCAGCTGGCCATCCCGCGCGATGCCAGGCGCTACGTGCTCATCAACAACGCCGGCACCGTGCACCCGGTGGCCAACGCCAATGCCCTGGCCGACGCCGCGGCCATCGGCCAGGCCTTCACGCTCAACGTCACCGCCGTCATGCTGCTGACCGCCCGTTTCCTGCAGGCGGTCGACGGCCTGCAGGCCGAGCGGCGCATCATCAACATCTCCTCGGGCGCGGGCCGCAATCCCACCGCCGGCTGGGGCGTCTACTGCGCCACCAAGGCGGCCCTGGATATGTACAGCCGCGTCCTGAAGGCCGAGCACGGCCCGGCGGGCGTGCGCGTGGTGTCGCTTGCGCCCGGCATCGTCGATACCGGCATGCAGGCCGATATCCGGGCCAGCGATCCCGCCGCCTTCCCCGGCCTGGCCCGTTTCCAGGAATTCCATTCCACCGGCAAGCTGGCGGCCCCGGCCGATGTGGCCGCCAACATCCTCGCCTACCTGGATCGCGAAGACTTCGGCCAGACCGAAATCGACGACATCCGCAATTACCACTGACCCACCATGACTGATCACTCGCCCACCGCCCAGGATGAAAACCGCTTGATCGCCGAGCGGCGCGCCAAGCTGGCCAAACTGCGCGAAGCCGGCGTCGCGTATCCGAACGACTTCGTTCCGGATGCGCAAGCCGCCCGCCTGCACGACAAATACGACGACCAGGAGCCGCAAGCCCTGCTCGATGCCGCCGTGCAGGTCAAAGTGGCCGGGCGGATGATGCTCAAGCGCGTCATGGGCAAGGCGAGTTTCGCCACCCTGCAAGACGGCAGCGGCCGCATCCAGATCTACCTGGATCGCGGCACGCTGGGCGAAGAGGTCTATGCCGCCTTCAAGCAGTGGGACATCGGCGACATCATCGCGATCGAGGGCTCGGTCTTCAAGACCAACAAGGGCGAGCTCTCGGTGCACGCCGCCCGGGCGCGCCTGCTGTCGAAGTCGCTGCGCCCCCTGCCCGACAAATTCCACGGCCTGGCCGACCAGGAATTGCGCTATCGCCAGCGCTATGTCGACCTCATCATGACCGAGGCCACGCGCCGCACCTTCGAGGCGCGCAGCAAGGCCGTGGGCGGCATCCGCCAGGCCATGCTGGCCGCCGGCTTCCTGGAAGTCGAAACGCCGATGCTGCACCCGATCCCGGGCGGCGCGGCGGCCAAGCCCTTCGTGACGCATCACAACGCGCTGGACATGGAAATGTACCTGCGCATCGCTCCCGAGCTCTACCTCAAGCGCCTGATCGTCGGCGGCTTTGACCGCGTGTTCGAGATCAACCGCAATTTCCGCAATGAGGGGGTGAGCCCGCGCCACAACCCCGAGTTCACGATGATGGAGTTCTACGCGGCCTATGCGGATTACCGCTGGCTGATGGACTTCACCGAGTCGCTGATCCGCCAGGCCGCGATCGCCGCCACCGGCAGCGCCGTGCTGACCTACCAGGAGCGCGAACTCGATCTCTCCAAACCCTTTGACCGCCTGACCATCTGCGAGGCCATCCTCAAGTACGCTCCGCATTACACCCAGGCGCAGCTCGATGACGCCGCCTTCGTGCGCGCCGAACTGAAGAAGCTGGGCGCGGATGTCGACCACGCGCCCCTGGCCCGGGCCGGCCTGGGCGCGCTGCAGCTGGCGCTGTTCGAAGAAACGGCCGAGTCCCAGCTCTGGAACCCGACCTATATCGTCGACTACCCGGTCGAAGTCTCGCCGCTGGCCCGGGCTTCCGATAGCCGCGCGGGCATCACCGAGCGCTTCGAACTCTTCATCACCGGCCGCGAGATCGCCAACGGTTTCTCCGAGCTCAATGACCCCGAAGACCAGGCCGAGCGCTTCCGCGCCCAGGTCGAGGCCAAGGACGCGGGCGACGAAGAAGCCATGTATTACGACGCCGACTACATCCGCGCGCTCGAATACGGCATGCCGCCGACCGGCGGCTGCGGCATCGGCATCGACCGCCTGGTGATGCTGCTGACCGACAGCCCCAGCATCCGCGACGTGATCCTGTTCCCGCACTTGCGCCGCGAAGACTGAGGCCGCGCCACGATGCTTGCCAAGATCCTCTTGCTTGCAGGCCTCGTGGTGCTCGGGCTGTATGTCCTGCTGCCGCGCCGCCGCGCCCCCAGAGGGCCGGCCAGGCGCGGCTTTCTTTTTTGCTGCGGCGCCTGCGCCGTGCTGTTGGCCAGCGCCGTGCTCGCCTGCCTGCTCTGGATGAGCCGGGCGAGCCTGGCGGGCGCCGACGGCAAGCTCGACTTCCTGCTGCCGCTGGCCCTGGCGCAACTCATCCTGGCCGTGGCCTGCGGCCTGCTGGCCTACCGGCGCCGGCCGCGCTGACCCCTCAGGCCGGCGGCGGCCAGTCCCCGGCCTGCGCCAGCTCCGGCAAGGCCGCCTGCAGCATGGCCTGCACGAACTGCGCCGGCGACAGCCTGCCACGAGGCCGGTACCACTGCACCGTCAGGTTAAGCCCGCCCAACAGATAGCGTTTGATCACGCGCGCATCGCCGCGCAGCACGCCCGCGCCCACGGCCTGTTCGACCACGCGCTGCCACATGGACTCGTAGCGGTCGCTCAAGGCCTTGACGCCGGCGCGCGCCTGTGGCGACAGGCTGCGCCACTCATAGACCAGGGCATGCATGGCATCGCCGCCGGCGCCGGCCAGCATGCTCCACAGATGGACACGGAACAAGGCCGCCAAGCGGTCGCCGGGCGCCTCGTAGCGGCGCAGGGCCTGGCCGCCCTGCTCCAGCACCTCCTCGATACCGCGCGACATCACCTCCAGCAGGATCTCCTCCTTGCTGCGGAAATGATGAAACAGGCTGCCGGACTGCAAACCCACGGCGCTGGCCAGCTCGCGCACCGTGGTCCGCTCATAGCCGTGCTCGCGGAACATGCGCCCCGCCGTCTGGATCACCGCCTCGCGCCGGACCTCGCCCGCGCCCTGCGCCGTGGTTTTCATGCCGTCTCCCGATACAGGGCCTCGATCTCGGCCGCATAGGCCTGGTGGATGCTGGCGCGGCGCACCTTCATGGTGGCGGTGACTTCGCCGTCGTCGTGGTCCAGTTCCTTGACGAGCAAATGAAAGCGCTTGATCCGGGCCACCTGCGCCAGGTCCTTGTTGGCATGATCGACGGCCTGCTGCACCAGGTCGCGCACGCGCGGATGCTCGGCCAAGGAGCGGAAATGCGTATACGCGATACCGTTGATCTCGGCCCACTTGGCCACCGTGTCGAACTCGATCTGGATCAGCGCGCTCACGAAGCGCCGGCCATCGCCGATGGCAACGCACTCCTTGACATAGGGGCTGGCCTTGACCGCGGCCTCGATCTCGGTCGGGGTGAGATTCTTGCCGCCCGCGGTGATCATGATGTCCTTGAGACGATCCACGATGCGCACCTGGCCGTCCTCCACCGCGGCCACATCGCCGGTATGCAGCCAGCCGTCACGCACGGCCTGCGCCGTCGCCTCCTCGTTGCGGTAGTAGCCGCCGAACACCATGCCGCCCTGCAACAGCAGCTCGCCATGCTCGCCCACGCGGTAGCGCACGCCCAATATGGGTTCGCCCACCGTCCCCACCCGCACGGCCTGGCGGCGCTGGCCGAACACCATGCCGGTTGATTCCGTCAGGCCGTAGACCTCGACCAGGGGCACGCCCAGGCTGCGGAAATAGCGCAGCACTTCCTGTGGAATCGGCGCCGCGCCGGTCAGGGCCACCTTCACCCGCCGCAGGCCGATGAAGTTCTGCAGGGCGCGCAGGATCAGCCAGTAATAAAAGCCATAGGTCAGGCGTTCGCGCCAATTGCGCTGGCTACGGTCCTTGTGCAAGAAAGCCCCGCAAGCCGACAGGGCCCGCCGGTACAAGGCCTGCCGCAGGCGCCCGGTTTCCTGCATCTTGATCGAAATGGCCGCGTGCAGCTTCTCCCAGATGCGCGGCACGCCCAGGAATACGCTGGGCGCCACTTCGCGCAGGTCCTCCTGTACGGTGCGGATGGATTCGCCGAAGTTGACCTGCGCCCCCAGATAGATGGGCACGAAGGCCGACAGCATCTGTTCGGCCACGTGGCAAAGCGGCAGATAGGATAGATGCACGGTCTCGCTGTCCATCTCCAGCCTGTCGGCGATGCCCGGCGCCACCGCCCGCATATTGGCATAGCGGATCATGGCCCCCTTGGGCTTGCCCGTGGATCCGGAGGTATAGATCATCAGGCCGACCTCGTCCAGGCGCTGGCCGTCCAGCCGCGCCTGGACGTCGCGGCGCGCCGGATCGCCGGCCGCCGCGCCGCGGTCGATCAGTTCCTCGAACGGCAGGATGAGCTGCCTCACCTCGGGCGGATAATTGCGCAGGCCCTTGGTTTCGATCATGACAATGCCGCGCAACGCGGGCAGGCGGTCCTTGACCGCCAGCACCTTGTCGGCCTGCTCCTGGTCTTCGCAGATGGCCAGATCCACGCCGGCATGTTCCAGCACATAGCCCATCTCGCTGGCCGGGCTGGTCGGATAGACACCCACGCAGACCGCGCCCAGGACACCCGCGCCCATCTGCGCCAGCAGCCACTCCTGGCGGTTTTCCGACACGATGGCCACATGGGCCCCCGCGCCCAGGCCCAGGCTTTGCAGCCCCAGCGCGAGATCCAGGCTGCGCCGCCAATACCCCTCCCAGTCCAGCGCGCGCCAGATGCCGAACTCCTTTTGCCGCAAGGCCACCTTGCGCGGCTGGCGCTCGGCCTGCCGGCGCAGCATCTGCGGCAATGTCAGTTCCGGCCATTGCGCCGGGTCCAGCCCGTCCATGGCGTCTCCTATGAAAGCCAGCGCTTGCGCCGCTTGTAGTGCTTGAGTTCGCGGAAACCGCGCAGCTCGCCGCCGCCGCCCACGCCCAGATAGAACTCGCGCACATCCGCGTCGCCGGCCAGGCGTTCGGCCGTGCCGTCGATGACGATCTTGCCCGTCTCCATGATGTATCCATAATGGGACACGGCCAGAGCCACCGAGGCATTCTGTTCCACCAGCAGCATGGAGACCCCCTGCTCGGCGTTGATGCGCGAGATGATGGCGAAAATATCCTCGACCAGCATGGGCGACAGGCCCAGCGAAGGCTCGTCCAGCAGCATCAGGGCGGGCCGCGCGATCAGGGCGCGGCCGATGGCCAGCATCTGTTGTTCGCCGCCCGAAAGATAGCCGGCCAGGCCGCGCCTGCGCTCATACAAGCGCGGGAAATAGCCATAGACCAGATCGAAATCGGGCTTGCCCTCGACACGGCGCCCGGTCAGCGCATAGGTCGCGGCCACCAGGTTTTCTTCCACGGTCAGGTCCTCGAAGACGCGCCGCCCTTCCATCACATGCGCCAGGCCGTGGCGCACCAGGTCCTGGGGCGCCGCGCCCCGGGTATCGCGGCCCTGGAACTGGATCGCACCGCCCACCAGGGCGCCGTCTTCCAGCGCCAGCAGTCCCGAGATGGCCTTGAGCGCGGTGGACTTGCCCGCGCCGTTGCTGCCCAGCAGCGCCACGATACTGCCCTGCGGCACCGACAGCGACAGCCCGCGCAAGACCTGCACGGCCTTGTTGTAGACCACCTCGATATTGCGCAACTCCAGCACCGGGGCCGTCATGCACGCCTCACTTGAGCACGATCCAATCCGAGGCCGGCAGCATCTTCTTCTGCTTGAAATCGGCCTGGTAGATGCGTCCCACCGGTATGGAATTTCCCTTGATGGTGATGGGCACGCCGATCAGGCCGCCCGTGTCGAAGTCCTTGATGCCGTCCAGGGCCGCCTTCATGTTCGCCGCGGTAAGCGGCTTGCCCTCGGCCAGCGTGCGCCGCGCGGTCTCGGCAAACAGCATGCCGGCCAGATAACCCTGCATATAGCCGGTGCTCTGGTACTCGGGGCGCATGGCCCGTATGGCCTTGAGCGTGGGCGCGTCGGCCGCATCATCGTAGTAATAGCGATAGGGCATGACGCCCATGAAACCGTCGCCGTCCTCGCCCATCTGCATCACCGTGGAGTTGTCCATGGTCCAGAAGGTGCCCATATAGCGGGTCTTGAGCCCCATGCGCTTGCCCTGGCTGACGAACTCCGGGATGGGGGCCAGCACATAGCCATGGAAGATGGTGAAGTCCGGGTCGGCGCGCCGCAGCTTGATGACCTCGGTCGAGACGTCCACGCTGCCCGGCGGCGTCATGATCTCGGTGGCGACCTTCAGGCCCAGCTTCTCGGCCACGCCGCGCGAACTGGCGATGGGGTCGCGCCCGAACTCGGTGTCCGAATAGACAAAGGCCACCTTGGCCCCGGGCTTTTCCTTGGCGATGTAGCGCAGCAGGATGCCGAACATCTCGGTGTAGTCCGGGCCCAGCATGAACTGGTTGGGATACTTGGCCGGATCGTTCAGCTCGGTGGCGAAGGATGCGCCCGTCATGATCATGGTGCCGGCGCGGTTGAGCTCGGCATTGATGGTCTTGGAAAAACCCGTCGAGTCGCCGTAATAGAAATTGACCTTGTTCTGGCTGGTGATTTTCTTGAAGGCCGCCACCGAGGCATCCACCTTGTAGGCGGTATCCTCGGGCACATAGACCAGCTTGCGCCCCTGGATGCCTCCCTTCTCGTTGACCATCTTCACATAGTCCCCCAGGCCCGCATGTATCCCCTGCCCGGCAAAGGCGAACACCCCGCTCAGGGGGATGGAGCCCCCGATCACGATGTCATCGGCCGCCTGGGCCGACGCGATACCTGCCAACATGGCCACGGGCGCCAGCAACCGGGCCCATCCACCGCTACGGAACAGCTTCATGGTTTGTCTCCTGCTGGTTATTGCCTGTCGCCGTCGCGATCAGGTACGGAAAGGCCATAAATGGAAGAAGCGCCGCACACGGCGCCATATTTCGGCCAGGCCATGCGGCTCGAAAATCAGGAATCCCACGATCAGCAGGCCGAAGACGATGGTGCGCACGGGCGACAACAGCCGCAGCGCATCGCCGCCCACCGGCAGCCAGCCCACGATGAGCTTGAGCACCTCCGGCACCATGGTCATGAACAAGGCGCCCAGGATGGAGCCCAGTATCGTCCCCATGCCGCCGACGATGATGGCCGCCAGAAAGAAAATGGACATGATGAGCGGAAAGCTCTCCGGCGTGACCACGCGGAAGAAATAGGCCCACAGTCCGCCGGCCACGCCGGCATAGAAAGACGACAGGCCGAACGACAGCAGCTTGTAGCGCAGCAGGTCGATGCCCAGCACCTCGGCGGAAATATCACGGTCCCGGATGGCGATGAAGGCGCGCCCGATGCGGGTGCGGAACAGGTTGGCCGCGCCCAGCAGCATCAGCACCGTAAGGGGCACGATGAGCCAATAAATGCGGAAAGAGGTATCAAGGTCCCAGCCCAGGAAGCGCGCGGGCGCCACCTGCAGGCCGGCCGTGCCGCCCGTAAAGCCCAGGTTGGCGAACAGGAAATGCGTGATGAAGGAAGCCGCGATGGTCACGATCGCCAGATAGAGGCCTTTGACGCGCAAGGATGGAATCCCCACGATGACGCCGCCCACCATGGCGACCACGCCGGCGGCCGGCAGCGTCAGCCAGAACGGCAGGCCCCAGCGCGTCTGCAGGACGGCCACCGTATAGGCCCCCAGGCCCATGAAGGCCGCTTGCCCCAGGCTGACCAGGCCGGTATAGCCCGTCAGGATGTTCAAGCCCGTCGCGCTGGCGATATTGATCGCCACCAGGCAGGCCAGATAGAGCCAATAGGCGTTGGCCGCGAAGGGAAAGACGACCAGCGCGGCCGCCAGCAGGAGCAGCCACAAGCGCTGAGTCGCGGTGTCAAAGAGCGCCTGGTCGGCGGCATAGCTTTGCTTGGCGGTCGCTATACGCATGTCAGAGCCTCTCGATATCGCGCGTGCCGAACAGGCCGTATGGCCGGACCATAAGCGCAGCCACCAGCACCACGAACGTGGCCAGCAGTTTGTACTCCCCGCCCAGATAGGCCCCGGCCCATGCCTCGAGCAGGCCGATCAGCACGCCCGCCACCAGGGCGCCGGCCACGCTGTCCAGGCCGCCCACGATCACCACTACCAGCACCGACAGCCCGAAGGTGCCCATGGACGACGAAATCCCGCCTATCGATCCCACCACGATGCCAGCCACCGCCGCCAGCACGCCTGCCGCGGCCCAAGCCAGCGAGAACACCCGCGGCACGTTGATGCCCATGGCATAGGCCGCCCCCTGGTCCGAAGCCGTCGCCCGCAGGGCCACCCCGCCGCGCCAGAAGCGGAACAGGGCCAGCACGGCCAGCGACAACCCCACCGCCACCCAGAAACCGTAGAACACCTTGGAGGCCACGAACGCCTCTCCCAGCATGACCGGCGCACGCGGGAAGAACTCCGGCAGGCGCCGCTGGTCGGCCGTCCAGACCAGCTCCACCACGCCGACGGCGATCGAGGCCAGGCCGACGGTCACCATGAACACCGAGATGGGCGACTCCCCCAGCATGGGCCGGATGGCCAGGCGCTCCACCGCCGCGCCCAGCAGGCCGCTGGCCAGCAGCGCGGCGGCGATCGCCGCCCAGATCGGCCACTGCCAATCCGCGGCAAAGGCATAGAATAGATAGGCGCCCATCATCAAGAACTCGCCGATGGCGATATTGACCACCCGGGTCGCCTTGTAGACGATCACAAACGCCAGGGCGGCCAGCACGTACAGTCCGCCCGCGCCCAACCCGGCCAGGCTCACCTCGAAGAAGAACCAGCCGTCCATCAGGCCGCCCTCGCCAGCAGCCGGGCGCGCAGATCGGCCACGTCGCCGGCGCCCAGATACGCCTTGATCACATCGGGATGGGCCTGCACCTGGGCGGTGGAACCCTCGGCGATCACCTGCCCGAAATTGAGCACTACCACATGGTCCGAAAGGTCCATCACCATGCCCATGTCGTGTTCGACCATGAGCACGGTCAGGCCCCATTCGGCGCGCGCATCCAGGATGAAGCGCGCCATATCCTCGGTCTCTTCGCGGTTCATCCCCGCGACCGGCTCATCGAGCATCAGGATGCGCGGCTGCATGGCCAGGGCGCGCGCCAGCTCCACCCGCTTGCGCAATCCATACGAAAGCGCGGCCACCGGCGCGTGCCGGATATGATCGATCTCCAGGAAGTCAATGATGCGCTCCTCGATCTCGGCGCGCAGCGCCTCTTCTTCGCGGCGCGCCCGGCCCAGGTAGAACAAGGCATCGAAGACATTGGTGCGCAGGTGGGCATGGCGGCCCAGCTTGATGTTATCCAGCACCGTCATGCCGCGAAACAGCGCAATGTTCTGGAAGCTGCGCGCCAGGCCAAGGCGCGCGCGCTGGGGCGGCGCCAATCGCGTGATATCCCGGCCCTCAAAGCGTATCGAGCCCTGCGAGGGCCGATAGAAACCGGAAATAGTGTTGAACAGCGAGGTCTTGCCGGCGCCATTGGGACCGATGACAGCGGTGATCGTGCCGGGGCGGACCGTGAAACTCACGTCCGACAGCGCCTTGACCCCGCCAAAGGCGAGCGTCACCCCCTGAACCTGCAATAGCGGCTCTTCCACCTGCTGTCTCCTCGCTCTTCTTTTGCCCCGGGGGTCCCGTGGCAAGCAAGCGCCCCGCCGAGGCGGCGGGCGCCGCCGGAGAGGCTGGTTTGACTGCGAAGTGCTGCTGGCGGCGCTTACGGCAATGCACCGTGATGCGTTACGCTATGCCCGTCCCTGCAACCGAGCAAGTGCTTGGTTCGCAACATAGCATCGCGGTTTTCGAATCAAAACCGGGTACTTACCCGATACGGAGACAAGCATGACGACTGCTGCGCCGCAATACGGCACGCTGGAGCTGGCCCTGGACGGGCCCTGCGCCTGGCTGACGCTCAATCGCCCCGCCGCCCTCAATGCCATCGACGTGGCGATGGCGCGTGATCTGCGCGCGGCCGCCGACTGGCTGGCCGCGCAGGCCGCCCTGCGTGTGGTCGTGCTGCGCGGCGCGGGCAAGGCTTTTTGCGCCGGCGGCGATATCGGGATGTTCGAAGGGGCCGGGGCGCGCGCCACGCTGCAGGAACTCTTCGGCCCCTTGAACGCCTTCATCGCCCATATCGCGAGCATGCCCAAGATCTGGCTGGCCGATGTGCATGGCGTGGCCGCGGGCGCCGGGCTCTCGCTCGCCCTCGCCTGCGACCTGGCATGGGCCGTGCAGGACACCCGCCTGGCCACCGCCTACCTGAAGATCGGCGCCAGCCCCGATGCCGGCATGACCCACGCCCTCGTCCGCCTGGTGGGCCGCCGCCGCGCCATGGAACTGCTGCTGCGCACCGAACCGCTGGCCGCCCAAGAAGCGCGGGACTGGGGACTGCTCAATGAAGTGGTCGGCGCCGCCGAGCGCCAGGCACGGGTGGCCGCCTACGCGCAACACATCGCCGCGCTGGCGCCGCACAGCCTGGCCTCGGTCAAGGCCTTGCTGCGCCTTGCGGGCGACGCGGCGCTCGACACCCAGCTCAACAACGAAAGCGCCGCCTTCCTGGACATCGTCGACCGGGCGGATTTCGCCGAAGGCGTGCGGGCCCTCAAGGAAAAACGCGCCCCGCGGTTTCGCGGGGCCTAGCCGCCCGGGCTACATCGCCTGGCGCTTGCGTACGGCCTCGGCCCAGCGCCGAGCCACCGAGGGCGAGGTCGCGCAGGTGGCCGAGTCGGTCACCACGCGCACGGCACGCTCCAGCAACTGGATATCGGCCTCATGCTGGCGCGCCACATGCGGATCCTCGAAAAAGATCACGCGCTGGCATTGATGTTCCAGCACCAGCTCGGCGATCTGGGCATCGCCGCCCAGGGGCCCGCTCAGATAGCGCGTCACCCAGGGCTGGTCCTTGGGCCAGCCGCGCGACCAGGCCAGCTCATTGAGGCGCCCGCCCGTCGTGCCGGTCGCCACGCGCCGGGCGAACTGGGACAACACATCGAAATAGGTGTCGGCAAACGCCACCATTTCGTCCTTGAGCGCATCGTGGGCAATCATGGCCAGCGTCTGCCCATCGAAACGGAAAAGGCGGCCCAAGGCGGGATCGGGCGTCAGGCCAGCCAGCACGCGCTCGACCTCGATCCACTCGATGGCGCCGGCCAAGGTGGAAATAAAGGGCCGGCCATGCGTGATGCATTGCCGCTTGAGCGCCAGGGCCTCCGGGAAGATGGACGAGGGGTCCACCGGATCGATCAGGTAGATGGCGCCGTCGAACGGGGCCTGGCCGTCGCGGCCCTCCGTCACCCGGGCCACCAGCTTCATCAGCCCGCCTTCCCGGCCATACGGGTAGCGGATGAGCCCCCGATACCCTTGCAGCATGCCTTCGCGCACGATGGCATCGTGGGTGCGCCCCACGGTATGCAGCTCGATACCCATCTCGCGGATGGAGGCGCCGCTGGCGCGCAGCCAGCTGAACAGGGCTGCATCGGGCGTCTCGTGATGCAGGCGGTTGGCCGCCAGGCCAAAGCGTAGGGAAGGCACGGTCATGATGGCGACAAAATGAAGACTCAGGTTGGCATCATACCGCCCAAGCGCCGCCGTTCATCCGCCGAACATCCCGTCGGCCTTACAGCCTGAAACTTGCGAACGGTCTGGCGGCGGGACTAGGATAGGCCGACCCCGTCACGCGGAGCCCGCCATGAAACACCCTCTCCTGTATGCCGCTGCCCTGCTGGCCATGACAGCCGGTGCCCAGGCCCAGTTGCTCGACAGCGTCAAAGGCCAGCTGGGTTCGTCCACGCCCGGCCTGGGAGGCAATCTGTCCTCGCTGAGCGCCGGCAGCACCGGCAATGCCGCCGGCGTGCTGGAGTTCTGCATCAAGAACAACTACCTCGCCGGCGGCGAGGCCGCCGCCGTCAAGGACAAGCTCGTCGGCAAGCTGGGCGGCAACGCGGCCAAGCCCGAATCCGACCCCGGCTATGCCTCCGGCGTGCAAGGCATTCTCAAAGGCAAAGACGGCAAGTCCATGGACCTGAGCGGCTCGGGTCTCAAGCAGGAAATCACCAAAAAAGCCTGCGACCAGATCCTGCAGCAAGGCAAGTCGCTGCTCTAGACAAGAAAAAACCCCGCGAACGGGGTTTTCGTGATGGGCCGTGAGGGCTCACTCGGCCTCTTCGATCCAGGCCATCTGTATGGCCTCGAGGATTTTTTCGCCCGAGCGCGCCGGATCATCGGAAAAGCCAGGCAAGGCCAGCACCCATTCGCGCAGCTGCGTAAAGCGCACGGCCTTGGGATCCACATCCGGATGCGCCTCGACCAGCGCCTCGGCGATCTGGTAGGTATCGATCCACTTCATGTCAGTGGTCCTCCTTGGCGTGGTTGATGGTGTACTTGGGGATCTCGACGGTGAGATCCTCCTCGGCGATGATGGCCTGGCAAGACAAGCGCGAGATCGACGTCAGGCCCCAGGCCTTGTCCAGCAGGTCTTCCTCGCTATCGGTCGGGTCCTCCAGCGAAGAATAGCCTTGACGGACCACCACGTGGCAGGTCGTGCACGCACAGGACAGCTCGCAGGCATGTTCGATGTCGATATGGTTGTCCAGCAGCACACGGCAGATGGACACGCCAGTCGGCGCATTCTCGATCACCGCCCCTTCGGGGCACACATCGGGATGGGGCAATACGGTCAGTTTCGGCATGAGGTTTAAGCGAGTTCGTCCAATTTACGGCCGGCAAGCGCGGCACGGATGCTGCGATCCATGCGGCGGGCGGCGAAGTCCTCGGTGGCGTCGGACAGCGATTGCACGGCCTGGCGCAGGGCCTCGATATCCGTGCCGTCCTGGGCCGCCGCGGCGGCGGCCAGCGCCGCATCCACCCGCGCGCGTTCGGTGGCATCGAGCAGATCGCCATCGGCGCCGAGCGCGGCGGTCACGGACTCGACCAGTTGCCTGGCCTCGACCTGCTGCTCGCGCAGCATGCGCGCGCGGGCATCGTCGTCGGCGTGCGACACGCTTTCGGACAGCATGCGCGTGATTTCGTCATCGGAAAGCCCATACGAGGGCTTGACTGTCACCGACGCCTCGACGCCGGTGCTCTGCTCGCGGGCGCTCACGCTCAGCAGCCCATCGGCATCGACCTGGAAGGTCACGCGGATGCGCGCCGCGCCCGCCACCATGGGCGGTATGCCACGCAGCTCGAAGCGCGCCAGCGAACGGCAATCGGCCACCAGATCGCGCTCGCCCTGCACCACGTGCACGCTCATCGCGGTCTGGCCATCCTTGAAGGTGGTGAACTCCTGCGCGCGGGCAACCGGTATGGTGCTGTTGCGCGGAATGACGCGCTCGACCAGCCCGCCCATGGTCTCCAGGCCCAGCGACAGCGGCGTGACGTCCAGCAACAGCCAATCTTCGCCCGGCGCGCGGTTGCCGGCCAGCAGGTTGGCCTGCAGCGCCGCGCCCAGCGCCACGACCTGATCGGGATCCAGATTGGTCAGGGGCGGCGTGCCGAAGAAGGCAGCCACCGCCTGGCGCACGGCCGGCATGCGCGTGGCGCCGCCGACCAGCACCACACCCTTGACCTCGCCCAGCGCCAGCCCGGCATCGCGCAGGGCGCGGCGGGCGGCTTGCAGGGTGCGTTCGATCAACGGCGCGGCCAGTGTCTCGAAATGCGCGCGGCTCAGCGTGACGTCGAGCTTGCGCCCATCGTCCAGGCTCAGCGCGATCGTCGCCTGCCCGGCATCGGTCAGCGTCTCGCGCGCGGCGCGCGCGGCCACCAGCAGGCCGCGCCGGTCCGACAGCGAAAGGCCGTCCAGCCCTTGGCTGGACACCAGGTCGGCCACGATGGCGTGATCGAAATCATCGCCGCCCAGGGCCGTGTCGCCACCGGTGGCGATCACCTCGAAGACCCCCTTGGACAGGCGCAGGATAGACACATCGAAGGTGCCGCCACCCAGGTCATAGACCGCATAGACGCCCTCGGCGGCCTGGTCCAGCCCATAGGCAATGGCGGCGGCGGTCGGCTCATTGAGCAGGCGCAGCACGTTCAGGCCGGCCAGCTTGGCGGCATCGCGCGTGGCCTGGCGCTGGGCGTCGTCAAAATAGGCCGGCACCGTGATCACGGCGCCCACCAGGTCATCGCCAAGCACATCCTCGGCGCGCTGGCGCAGCGTGGCCAGAATCTGCGCCGACACCTCGACCGGGCTCACATCGCCATGCAGGGTGCGCAGGCGCACCATGCCGGGCGCATCGACGAAGTCATACGGCGCGCCGCTGTCACGCGCATCCTGCGCGGCACGACCCATGAAGCGCTTGACGGAGACAATGGTATTGGAGGGGTCGGAGGCCTGATGCGCCAAGGCGCCGCGGCCGATGGCGACACGGCCTTCGGGCAGATAGCGCACCGCCGACGGCAGCAAGGCGTGGCCGTCCGCATCGCACAGCACTTCGGCCACGCTGCTGCGCACCGCAGCCACCAGGGAGTTGGTCGTGCCCAGGTCGATGCCCACCGCCAGCCGCCGCTGGTGCGGCGCGGGCGATTCACCGGGTTCGGAAATCTGCAATAAAGCCATTTGTATACGTTGTCGCTGAAAGCGCCCGGCAGGGCCATCCTAGGAGTGGACGGCCGCCAGCTCCTGGGCCAGTTTCTCGATGAACATCCATTCGCGCACTTTCTGGCCCGCGGCCGGATAGTCTTTGCGCGTGTCGATCAGCTCGGCCAGCGTCGCGCGCATGGCTGCGCGCGCCTGCTCGAGCTCGGCGCCTAGGACTTGCCGCGCGTGCTCGTCATGGCGCGCGTCATCCAGCAGCTCGCGCCACTCCATCTGCTGCATCAGAAAGGCGGGCGCCATCGCGGTATTGCTTTCGGTCTGCAGGTCCACGCCGGCCGACTCGCACAGATAGCGCGCGCGCAGCAAGGGATCCCGCAATTGCCGATAGGCTTCGTTGGCGCGCGCCGCCCACTGCATGGCGACGCGGCGCTCGGGCGCGCTGGCGGTGGCGTAGCGGTCGGGATGCACACGGGCGGCCACGGCGCGCCAGGCGGTTTCCAGCGCCTGGCCGTCAAGCTCGAACTTCGCGGGCAAGCCGAACAGGCTGAAATAATCGTCCGCGGCCAAGACCTACACCGTAAACGACTCGCCGCAGCCGCAGGTCGCCTTCTCGTTGGGGTTGCGGAACTTGAAGCCTTCGTTGAGGCCTTCGCGCGCATAGTCCAGCTCGGTGCCGTCCAGGTAGGCCAGGCTCTTGGGATCCACGAAGACCTTCACACCGAAGCTCTCGAACACCACGTCCTCGGCCTGGGCGTCGTCGACATACTCCAGCTTGTAGGCCATGCCGGAGCAGCCGGTCGTGCGCACGCCCAGGCGCAGCCCGATACCCTTACCGCGCTTTTGCAGATAGCGGCCGACATGATTGGCCGCCTGTTGGGTCAGGGTGACGGCCATATCAGTCTGCCGCGACAGCCTCGGCCACGCCGTGCTTGGCCTTGTAGTCCTGCACCGCGGCCTTGATGGCGTCCTCGGCCAGGATGGAGCAGTGGATCTTGACCGGCGGCAGGGCCAGTTCTTCGGCGATCTGCGTATTGCGGATGGCCATGGCCTGATCCAGCGTCTTGCCTTTGACCCACTCGGTCACGAGCGAGCTCGAAGCAATGGCCGAGCCACAGCCGTAGGTCTTGAAGCGCGCGTCCTCGATGACGCCGGCCTCGTTGACCTTGATCTGCAGTTTCATGACGTCGCCACAGGCGGGCGCGCCGACCATGCCGGTGCCGACAGAATCGTCGCCCTTGTCGAAGGAGCCGACGTTGCGGGGATTTTCGTAGTGGTCCAGGACCTTATCGCTGTATGCCATGATGATTCTCCACGTATGTTGTATCGTGCGGCGCGTTCAGTGCGCGGCCCATTGCACGGTGTTCAGATCGATGCCTTCCTTGGCCATTTCCCAGAGCGGCGACATGTCGCGCAGCTTGCCGACACGGCTCTTGAGGAGTTCGACGGCGAAATCGACCTCTTGCTCGGTGGTGAAGCGGCCCAGGGTGAAACGGATCGAGCTGTGCGCCAGTTCGTCATTGCGGCCCAGCGCGCGCAACACATAGGAAGGCTCCAGGCTGGCCGACGTGCAGGCCGAGCCGCTGGAAACGGCCAGTTCCTTGATCGCCATGATCAGGGACTCGCCCTCGACATAGTTGAAGCTGATGTTCAGGTTGTGCGGCACGCGGTGTTCCATGCTGCCGTTCACGTAGACTTCTTCGATTTGCGACAGGCCCGCCAGCAGGCGGTCGCGCAGCATGCGCACACGCTCGTTTTCGGTGCCCATTTCTTCGCGCGCCAGTCGGAAGGCCTCGCCCATGCCCACGATCTGGTGAGTGGCCAGGGTACCCGAACGGAAGCCGCGCTCATGGCCGCCGCCATGCATCTGCGCCTCGATGCGCACCCGCGGCTTGCGGCGCACATACAGCGCGCCGATGCCCTTGGGGCCATACGTCTTGTGAGCCGAGAAGGACATCAGGTCGATCTTGAGCTTTTGCAGGTCGATCTCGACCTTGCCGGTGGCCTGGGCCGCGTCGACGTGAAAAATGATGCCTTTTTCGCGGCAGATTTCGCCGATGGTCTCGACATCCTGGATAACGCCGATCTCGTTGTTGACCATCATCACCGACACCAGCACGGTGTCCGGGCGCAGCGCGGCCTTGAAGACCTCCAGGTCCAGCAGGCCGTCATCCTTGACATCGAGATAGGTCACTTCGAAACCCTGGCGCTCCAGCTCGCGACAGGTGTCCAGGACCGCCTTGTGCTCGGTCTTGACGGTCACGATGTGCTTGCCGCGCTCGGCATAGAAGTTCGCGGCGCCCTTGATGGCGAGGTTGTCGGACTCGGTGGCGCCCGAGGTCCAGATGATCTCGCGCGGATCCGCGTTGACCAGCTTGGCCACTTCGGCGCGCGCGTTCTCGACCGCTTCTTCGGCTTCCCAGCCGAAGGCGTGGCTGCGCGATGCCGGGTTGCCGAAATTGTCGTAGAGCCAGGGGATCATCTTCTCGACCACGCGCGGGTCGACCGGCGTCGTGGCGGAGTAGTCCAGGTAGATGGGACGGTTGCTCATGAGTACAGTTCCTGATGCTTCTTAGACGGTGGCCGCGGCATTGGCGGCCGTGCCCGCGGCGGCGGCCGTCGCGGCATTGGCGCCCGCGCGGTTGACCCGCACCGAACAGCCTTGGGCTTGATTGTTGGCTTCCTGCAATTGGCGCACGCGCTGCTGGTCCACCAGATCCTGCAGGGAAACCGAATCCAGGTAATCGACCATCTTGCGGTTCAAGGTGGCCCACAGTTCATGGGTCATGCACTTGCCCGGCTTGCCGTCATTGCCGCTGGTGCAGTCCCGCTTGCCGCCACAGCTGGTGGCGTCCAGGGGCTCGTCGACCGCGAAAATGATGTCGGCCACCGTGACATTGCGCGCCAGGCGAGCCAGGGAATAGCCGCCTCCGGGACCGCGCACGCTGTCCACGAGTTCGTGGCGGCGCAGCTTGCCGAACAGCTGTTCCAGGTAGGAGAGGGAAATATTCTGGCGCTGGCTGATCGCCGCGAGAGTGACCGGACCGCTATGCTGCCGCATAGCCAGATCGATCATGGCAGTCACGGCGAAACGTCCTTTGGTGGTTAGCCGCATGATGGGTTTCCTGTGAATCCGTCGGGACCCGCCTGCCGGATACAGGCGGCAATCCCGGCTACGCACTCTGGCCTAATACCCGAGTAATTGCCTCAAGTATAGCAAATTCCCGAGTAATTTGCTAAGTATCTCAAGTTGAAAAAACCGCGCCGAAGCGCGGTTTTGGCATGGCGCCGCCCTCTTGGGCCTCAGGCCGCCTGGTACTGGGTCGCACGCTTGCGCACCAGCTCCAGCACGCCCTGACAGGCGTCCTCGAGATAGTCGAGCACCTTGCCGAAGCCTTCCGGACCGCCGTAATAGGGATCGGGCACCGTGGCTTCCTCGAAATCATTGGCAAAGCGCATCAGCAGCATCAGCTTGTGCTGGTAGGCCTTGGGGCATTGCTGCTGCAAGGCGGACAGGTTGTCCCAGTCCATCGCGAGGATCAGGTCGTACTCGCGGAAGTCTTCCGGCGTCACCTGGCGAGCCAGGCATTGGCTGATGTCATAGCCGCGCTTGCGGGCAGCAGCCACCGCCCGGGCATCCGGGGCCTCGCCGATGTGAAAAGCGTGAGTGCCGGCGGAATCGATCCGCACCACTTCACCCAAGCCAGCGTCGTTCACCAGGTGGCGAAAGACACCCTCTGCGCTCGGCGAGCGACAGATATTGCCCATGCAAACGAAAAGTACCTTGGTCATCATGGGAGCTAGTGTGCGGGAAAACCCGGAATTTAGCAAGCTTTTTTTGCGTTTTTATGATTTAGCGACCAATATCGTACAACTTTGTTTTTCACAATAAAAACAATATATTAGATGCAATTTTTAAAGTAATGGATGATGTTTTTTGGCGTCTTTTTGCTTATTTTTCAGCAATGTGCTTGACGCACTGCCGGATAAGCATATGCCGCGATGCAGCAGCGTGCGCGGCGCGGCGGCCGCGCACCCCGCGCCGCTAGCGCGCCCCGTCCAGCAACACCCGGTTCTTCAGGGCGGTCAGGGCGTCGCGCGCCGCCGCGGCCTGCTCGAACTCGAGGTTGCGGGCATGGTCCATCATCAGTTTTTCCAGGCGCTTGATCTCGCGCGCCATGGCCTTCTCGTCCGTCAGGGCCGCGGCCGGCACGGCGTCTTCCAGGGCATCGTGCGAGCCGGCCGGCGCCAGGACGCCGTCGATCATTTCGCGCACCGCCTTGCTCACCCCGCGGGCGGTGATGCCATGGTCCTGGTTGTGCTGCAGCTGCTTGGCGCGCCGCCGGCTGGTCTCGTCCATGGCCCGCCGCATGGAATCGGTGACATGGTCGGCATACAGGATGGCGTGCCCATGCAGGTTGCGCGCGGCGCGCCCTATGGTCTGGATCAGGCTGCGCTCCGAACGCAGGAAACCCTCCTTGTCGGCATCCAGGATGGCCACCAGCGAGACCTCGGGGATGTCCAGGCCTTCGCGCAGCAGGTTGATGCCCACCAGCACATCGAAGGTGCCCAGGCGCAGGTCGCGGATGATCTCCACCCGCTCCACGGTATCGATATCCGAGTGCAGATAGCGCACGCGCTCGCCATGTTCGGTCAGGAAGTCGGTCAGGTCCTCGGCCATGCGCTTGGTCAGTGTCGTCACCAGGACCCGCTCCTGGCGCGCCACCCGCTTGCGGATCTCGCCCAGCAGATCGTCGACCTGGGTGCGCGCCGGCCGGACCTCCACCTCGGGGTCCACCAGCCCGGTGGGGCGCACCACCTGCTCGACGACATTATCGGCATGCTGGCGCTCATACTCTGCCGGCGTGGCCGAGACGAACACGCATTGGCGCATGCGGGCCTCGAATTCCTCCAGCCGCAAGGGACGGTTATCGAGCGCCGAAGGCAGGCGGAAGCCGTACTGGACCAGGGTCTCCTTGCGCGCCCGGTCGCCACGGTACATGCCGCCCAGCTGGCCCATGGTCACATGGCTCTCGTCGATGAACATCAGCGCATCGGCGGGCAGATAATCGATCAGCGTGGGCGGCGGCTCGCCCGGCGCGGCGCCCGACAGGTGGCGCGAATAGTTTTCGATGCCCTTGCAGAAACCCAGTTCCTGCAGCATCTCGAGATCGAAACGGGTGCGCTGCTCCAGGCGCTGGGCCTCGACCAGCTTGCCGTCGCGCGTGAAGACGTCCAGCCGCTCGCGCAGCTCTTCCTTGATGGTCTCGATGGCCCGCAGCACCGTCTCGCGCGGCGTCACATAGTGCGAACCCGGATACACCGTGAAACGCGGCAGTTTCTGGCGCACCTTGCCGGTCAGCGGATCGAACAGCTCCAACGTCTCGACCTCGTCGTCGAACAGGGTCAGGCGCAGGGCCAGCTCCGGGCTTTCGGCCGGAAAGATATCGATGGTCTCGCCGCGCACGCGGAAGGTCCCGCGCGTGAAATCGGCGTCGTTGCGCGTGTACTGCATGGCCACCAGCCGGGCCAGCACCTCGCGGCGCGAGATGTGGTCGCCTGTGCGCAGGATGAGCACCATGGCGTGGTAATCGCCCGGATTGCCAATACCGTAGATGCAGGACACTGTCCCGACGATCACCGTATCGCGACGCTCCAGCAGGCTTTTGGTCGCCGACAGGCGCATCTGCTCGATATGCTCGTTGATCGAGGAGTCCTTCTCGATGAACAGGTCGCGCGTGGGCACGTAGGCCTCGGGCTGGTAGTAATCGTAGTAGGAGACGAAGTACTCCACCGCGTTCTTCGGAAAGAACTCGCGCATCTCCGCATAGAGCTGGGCGGCCAGCGTCTTGTTGGGCGCCAGCACCAGCGCCGGGCGCCCCAGCCGCGCGATCACATTGGCCATGGTGTAGGTCTTGCCCGAGCCCGTCACGCCCAAAAGCGTCTGGTACATCAGGCCATCGGCCACGCCCTGCGTCAGCCCCTCGATGGCCGCGGGCTGGTCCCCGGCCGGCGGATAGGGCTGGTACAGCTGAAACGGGCTACCGGGAAATTCCACGTATCCAGGGTCTGTCATGCTAGACTGTCCGAGGGTAAACCCCCCATTATCCACAGCACACGAATGTGCGTCCACCCATACTCTCCACTCCCATGAGCACCCTCTTCGCTTCCGTCGAACTCGCGCCCCGCGATCCCATCCTTGGCCTGAACGAACAGTACAACGCCGACACCCGTCCCGGTAAAGTGAACCTGGGCGTGGGCGTGTACTACGACGATGAGGGCCGCATCCCCCTGCTGGGCGCCGTTCGCAAGGCGGAAATCGCCCGCGTCGAGGCCGCCGCCGCGCGCGGCTACTTGCCCATCGAAGGCATCGCCGCCTACAACAAGGGCGCGCAGGCCCTGCTCCTGGGCAATGACTCCACCCTGGCCGCCGAAGGCCGCGTGCTCACCACCCAGACCCTGGGCGGCACCGGCGCGCTCAAAGTCGGCGCCGACTTCCTGAAGCAGCTGCTGCCCCAGTCCAAGGTCATGATCAGCGACCCCAGCTGGGAAAACCACCGCGCCCTGTTCGAGCGCGCCGGCTTCAAGGTCGAAAACTACCCCTACTACGACGCTTCCACCCGCGGCCTGAACTTCGACGGCATGCTGGCCGCCCTGAAGGCCGCCCCCGAGCAGACCATCGTCGTGCTGCACGCCTGCTGCCACAACCCGACCGGCGTGGATCCCACCCCCGAGCAATGGAAGCAGATCGCCGAAGTCGTCAAGGCCCGCAAGCTGGTGCCCTTCCTCGACATCGCCTACCAGGGCTTCGGCGAAGACCTGGACCAGGACGCTTCGGTGGTGCGCCTGTTCGCCGGCATGGACATGACCATGTTCATCAGCTCCTCGTTCTCGAAATCCTTCTCGCTCTACGGCGAGCGCGTGGGCGCCCTGACGGTCGTGGCCGGCGACAAGGACGAGGCCACGCGCGTGCTGAGCCAACTCAAGCGCGTCATCCGCACCAACTACTCCAATCCGCCCACCCATGGCGGCATCGTGGTCGCCAATGTGCTGAACACGCCCGAGCTGCTGGCCGAATGGAAGCAAGAACTGGCCGGCATGCGCGACCGCATCCGCCTGATGCGCAAGCAGCTGGTCGAGAAGATCAAGGCCCAGGGCGCCGCCCAGGACTTCAGCTTCGTGCTGCAGCAGCGCGGCATGTTCTCCTACTCGGGCCTGACCTCGGCCCAAGTGGACCGCCTGCGTGAAGAACACGGTGTATACGCCGTTGCCAGCGGCCGCATCTGCGTCGCGGCGCTCAACAGCCGCAACATCGACGTCGTGGCCGCCGCCATCGCCGCCGTGCTGAAGTAAACGCATCGCCGCCTGGCGACAAAAAAGGAGCCTGCGGGCTCCTTTTTTTTACGCGCCATTCTTCCGCGGCGGTGGGGCAGCTTGCTTTTTTTCGCTTCGTCCCCCAGAATCACGCTGTATATACATACAGTCCGCGGTTTAGACAAGCCCCGGGCCATCAATGGGATCAATACCATGGCCACCAAACTCACGGATCGCCAGCAGGAAATCCTGGACCTCATCCGGCAGACCGTCGCCCGCACGGGCTTTCCTCCCACGCGCGCCGAGATCGCCCAGGCCCTGGGCTTTCGTTCGCCCAATGCCGCTGAAGACCACCTGAAGGCCCTGGCCCGCAAGGGTGCCATCGAACTGACCGCCGGCGCCTCGCGCGGCATCCGCCTCAAGGGGCCGGAGCCCGCCGCGCCCAGCCAGGGCCTGCTGCCCCACCCCGCCCTGGCGCAGCTACTGCTGCCGCTGGTGGGCCGCGTGGCGGCCGGCAGCCCCATTCTCGCGGCCGAGCATGTCGAACGCGAAGTCGGCGTGGATCCCGGCCTGTTCGCCCAGGCGCCTGACTACCTGCTCAAGGTGCGCGGCATGAGCATGCGCGACGCCGGCATCCTCGAGGGCGACCTGCTCGCCGTCAAGAAATCCGCGGAGGCGCGCAACGGCCAGATCGTCGTCGCGCGCCTGGGCGACGACGTCACCGTCAAGCGCCTGCAACGCCAGGGCAGCCGCATCGAGCTCCTGCCCGAAAATCCCGAGTTTTCGCCCATCGTGGTCAGCCCCGAAGACGAGTTCGCGCTCGAAGGCATCGCCGTGGGCCTGATCCGCACCCACAGCCTGCATTGATCCGGCTTTCCGCCTAGATCGCTCCCGCCTCCCAAGCCACGCCCCGGGCCTGCCTTCGGAGGCTTTTATTTTGGGCGATAAAAAAACCCGCCATCGCGAGATGGCGGGTTTTTCAAGGCCAGCGTATCAGTGCTTGAGGACCGGATCGCCGGATTCCACGGGCTTGCTGACCATGGCTTCCTTGACGGGCTCTTCGTCGGCCAGGGGCTCGGGCTGACGCTCCAGCGCCAGCTCCAGCACCTTGTCGATCCAGCGCACCGGCACGATCTCCAGGAAGTTCTTCACGTTGTCAGGGATCTCGGCGAGATCCTTGACGTTCTCTTCCGGGATCAGCACCGTCTTGATGCCGCCGCGATGCGCCGCCAGGAGCTTTTCCTTCAGGCCGCCGATGGGCAGCACCTCGCCGCGCAGCGTGATCTCGCCCGTCATGGCCACATCGGCGCGCACCGGAATACGCGACAAAGCGGACACCATGGCCGTGGTGATCGCGATACCCGCCGACGGGCCGTCCTTGGGTGTGGCGCCCTCGGGCACGTGCACGTGCATATCGTGCTTCTCGAACACGCTGTCGGCAAAGCCCAGGCGGCGGGCACGCGAACGAACCACCGTGCGCGCGGCCTCGACCGATTCCTTCATGACATCGCCCAGCGAACCGGTGCGCTGGATATTGCCCTTGCCGGGCATATCCGCCACTTCGATGGTCAGCAAGTCGCCGCCCACCTCGGTCCAGGCCAAGCCCGTCACCTGGCCGATCTGGTTTTCTTTCTCGGCCATGCCGAAGGTGTAGCGGCGCACGCCCAGATAGTCATTCAGGTTCTCGGCATTGACCACGATCGGACCCTTCTCGGGCTCGCCCTTGTCCTTGGCCGTGAGCAACTGCTTGACCACCTTGCGGCAGATCTTGCCGACCTCGCGCTCCAGCGAGCGCACACCTGCCTCGCGGGTGTAGTAGCGAACGATGTCGCGCAGCGCGCTTTCTTCGACCGTCAGCTCGTTTTCCTTCAAGCCGTTGTTCTTCATCAGCTTGGGCAGGAGGTGGTCGCTGCCGATATGGATTTTCTCGTCTTCGGTGTAACCCGACAGGCGGATGACTTCCATACGGTCCAGCAGCGCCGGCGGAATGTTCAGCGTGTTGCTGGTCGCCACGAACATCACATCGGACAGGTCAAAGTCCACTTCGATGTAATGGTCCTGGAACGTGTGGTTCTGCTCCGGATCCAGCACCTCCAGCAGGGCCGAAGACGGGTCGCCGCGGAAGTCCATGCCGAGCTTGTCGATTTCATCGAGCAAGAACAGCGGATTGCGCACGCCCACCTTGGTCATGTTCTGCAGGATCTTGCCCGGCATGGAACCGATATAGGTGCGGCGGTGCCCACGGATCTCGGCCTCGTCGCGCACGCCGCCCAGCGCCATGCGCACGAACTTGCGGTTCGTGGCCTTGGCAATGGACTGGCCCAGCGAGGTCTTGCCCACGCCCGGAGGACCGACCAGGCACAGAATCGGCGCCTTGACCTTGTCCACGCGCTGCTGCACCGCGAGGTACTCGAGGATGCGCTCCTTGACCTTCTCCAGGCCATAGTGGTCGTCATCCAGCACCCGCTCGGCGTTGGCGATGGAATTGTTGATCTTGCTCTTTTTCTTCCAGGGAAGATTGATAAGCGTATCGATGTAGTTGCGCACCACCGTGGCTTCGGCGGACATGGGCGACATCAGCTTGAGCTTCTTGAGTTCGGCATCGGCCTTTTTGCGCGCCTCCTTGGGCATGTGCGCGGCGATGATTTTCTTCTCGAGCTCTTCGATGTCGGCGCCTTCCTCGCCCTCGCCCAACTCCTTCTGGATGGCCTTGACCTGCTCATTCAGGTAGTAGTCGCGCTGGCTTTTCTCCATCTGCTTCTTGACGCGGCCGCGGATACGCTTCTCGACCTGGAGAATGTCGATCTCGGTTTCCAGCTGCGCGAGCAGGCCTTCCAGGCGCTCGGCGGTGGGAACGATCTCCAGCATCTTCTGCTTCTGCTCGAGCTTGAGCGGCAGGTGCGCGGCGATCGTGTCGGCCAGGCGGCCGGCGTCGTCGATGCCCGCCAACGAGGTCAGGATCTCGGGCGGAATCTTCTTGTTGAGTTTTACATATTGCTCGAACTGGGCCACGATGGCGCGGCGCAGGGCCTCGGCCTCGGGACCGGCCGAAGCGTCGGGGGCGATCGGCGTGACCTGGCAGGTGAAGTGCGAATCGGCGTCCTGGACGCTATTGATGCGGGCGCGCTGGGTGCCCTCGACCAGCACCTTGACGGTGCCGTCGGGCAGCTTGAGCATCTGCAGGATGCTGGCCACGCAACCGATGTCATAAACGTCTTCCGGAGTGGGGTCATCCTTGCCGGCGGATTTCTGGGCCACCAGCATGATGCTCTTGCCCGCTTCCATGGCCACTTCCAGCGCACGGATCGAGCGCGGGCGCCCGACGAACAGCGGAATAACCATGTGCGGAAACACCACCACGTCGCGCAGGGGCAACAGGGGCAGGTCAATCGGATCTGAAGGCAGGGTCTGGCTTGCAGACATAGGGGGTTCCTCAGAGTGAATGAGAGGGACGCAAGGCTGCGTGGGCCGATGCGTCGGTTACGTCTGATATGGGAACAATAGCCCAAAAATCAAGATGCCGATCGCCGGTCGGCATCAAGATGCAAAAAAACCCGTCAAAGACGGGTTTTTTGCAGAATCCACGGCTCAGGCCGCCGCGTCTCGGACCTCGCCTTGCCCGGGCTTGTCGGACCCGGCACCCTCGTCGGCGTAGATCAGCAGAGGCTTGCCCCCGCCTTCGATGGCGTTGTCATCGAGCACGACACGGCTGACATTGCCCTGCGAGGGCAGGTCGTACATGGTGTCGAGCAAGGCCGATTCCAGGATGGACCGCAGGCCGCGGGCGCCCGTCTTACGCTTGAGCGCCTTGCGGGCGATCGCCGTCAGGGCATCCGGCCGGATGTCCAGCTCGGCGCCTTCCATCGCGAACAGCTTCTGGAACTGCTTGACCAGGGCGTTCTTGGGCTCGGTGAGAATCTGCACCAGGGCGGCCTCGTCGAGCTCGTCCAGGGTGGCCACCACCGGCAGGCGACCGACCAGCTCGGGGATGAGGCCGAACTTGATCAGGTCTTCCGGCTCGGCTTCGCCGAACAGCTCGCCCACGCCGCGCTCGGACTTGGCTCGCACCGACGCCGAAAAACCGATGCCGGATTTTTCGGTGCGGTCGCGGATGACTTTTTCCAGGCCGTCGAAAGCGCCGCCCACGATGAACAGGATGTTGGTCGTGTCGACCTGGACGAAATCCTGGTTGGGGTGCTTGCGCCCGCCTTGCGGCGGCACCGAGGCCACCGTGCCTTCGATCAGCTTCAGAAGCGCCTGCTGCACGCCCTCGCCCGAGACGTCGCGCGTGATCGACGGGTTGTCGGACTTGCGCGAAATCTTGTCGATCTCATCGATGTAGATAATGGCCCGCTGGGCTTTTTCGACATCGTAGTTGCAGTTCTGCAGCAGCTTCTGGATGATGTTCTCGACGTCCTCGCCCACGTAGCCGGCTTCGGTCAGCGTGGTGGCGTCGGCCATCACGAAGGGAACGTTGAGCATGCGCGCAAGCGTTTGCGCCAGCAGCGTCTTGCCCGAGCCGGTGGGCCCGATGAGCATGATGTTGCTCTTGGACAGCTCGACCTCGTCGCCCTTGATCTCGCCGTGGCGGATCCGCTTGTAGTGGTTGTAGACGGCCACGGCCAGCATGCGCTTGGGGCCCGTCTGGCCGATCACGTATTGGTCCAGGAAGGATTTGATCTCAACCGGGGTCGGCAGCTCGGAGCGAATTGCCGCGCGCGCGGTCGCCTGCGCTTCCTCGCGGATGATGTCATTGCACAGGTCTATGCACTCATCGCAGATGAATACCGACGGACCTGCGATCAGCTTGCGGACCTCGTGCTGGCTCTTGTTGCAGAAAGAGCAATGCAGCACTTTTGCGTCTGCCGATCCCTTTTTTTCAGGCATAAGTGTTTCTAGTCTCTGGTAGAGGATGCGCCCCCGGTTGCCAGGGGACGCATTCAACGCTTATCGGACGTGGCGGCAGGGCCTGCAAGCCAGGCGAAGACGGATCAAACGTCTTCGCGTCGGGCCAGAACCTTGTCTACCAGACCATACGATACCGCATCTTGAGCCGACATGAAGTTGTCACGCTCGGTGTCTATGGCGATGCGCTCGACCGGCTGGCCGGTATTCTCGGCCAGGATGCGGTTCAGGCGCTCGCGCAGATCCAGGATTTCCTTGGCCTGGATCTGGATGTCGCTGGCCTGGCCCTGGGCGCCGCCCGAGGGCTGGTGAATCATGATGCGGGAATTGGGCAGCGAAAAACGCTTGCCTTTCTTGCCCGCGGCCAGCAGGAACGCCCCCATGCTGGCCGCCAGCCCGGTGCACAGGGTGGACACATCGGGCTTGACGAACTGCATGGTGTCGTAAATGGCCATCCCCGCATACACCGACCCGCCGGGCGAGTTGATGTAGAAGGAAATGTCCTTGTCAGGATTCTCCGATTCCAGGAACAGCAGCTGGGCCACGACCAGGTTGGCCGTGGCGTCATTGACCGGCCCGACCAGGAAGATCAGGCGCTCGCGCAACAGGCGCGAGTAAATGTCGTAGGCGCGCTCGCCGCGGCCGGACTGCTCTATCACCATCGGGATATAGCCCAGCCCGGTGGGCGTCACCGACGCCCCGCCGTACATTGCCGCATAGAAATCGGTGAATCGCTGCATAGTTATGCCATCCCCATCAACTGATCGAAGGGAACCTTTTCATCGGTTACCTTGGCCTTTTCCAGCACGTAGGCCACCACGTTGTCCTCCAGCACGATCGCTTCGATTTCGGCGCGGCGCTGGCGGTCCGACAGATAGTAGCTGACAACCTGGGCCGGCTGCTCGTAGTTCTGGGCGAACTCTTCGATGCGGGCACGGACCTGCTCGGGCTTGGCTTGCAGCTGGGCTTGCTTGACCAGCTCCGACACCAGCAGGCCCAGGCGCACGCGGCGCTCGGACTCGGCGGCAAAGACTTCGGCCGGCATGGGCATGCTGTCGGCATTGGGCACGCCGCGCTGCTTGAGCTCTTCGCGGGCCTGGGCAATACGGCCTTGCACGTCGTTGTCCACCAGCGCCTTGGGCACGTCGAACTTGGCGGCTTCGACCAGGGAATCCATCACGCTGGTCTTGGTGCGGCCTTGCGAACGGACCTTGACCTCACGCTCGATGTTGCTGCGGATGTCGGCCTTGAGCTTTTCGACGTCGGCATCGGCCTGGCCCAGCGACTTGGCAAACTCGGCGTCGACGGCGGGCAGGACAGCCTCGGCCACTTCCTTGATGGTGATGGTGAACTCGGCGGTCTTGCCGGCGACTTCCTTGCCTTGGTAGTCCTCGGGGAAGCTCAGCGGGAAGACCTTGGTGTCGCCGGCCTTCAGGCCGCGGGCGGCGGCTTCGAACTCGGGCAGCATGCGGCCCTGGCCCAGGACGAAGGGGAAGTTCTCGGCCTTGCCGCCTTCGAAAGGCACGCCGTCGATGGTGCCGGCAAAGTCGAGGATGACGCGGTCATCATCCTGGGCCGCGCGGCCTTCGCGGACTTCGTAGGTGGCGCGCTGCTTGCGCAGGACGTCCAGCGTCTTGTTGACTTCAGCGTCGCTGACTTCGGTTTCGTAGCGGGTGACGGCCAGGGCGGAGAGGTCGGGCACGGCGACTTCGGGATAGACCTCGAAGGTGGCCGAGAAGGCCAGCGTGCCTTCGTCCACGCCTTCCGTCTTGGGCTCCAGCGAGGGGCTGCCGGCCACGCGCAGCTGGGCGCCTTCGACTGCCTGCTCAAAGGCACGGCCGACTTGGGAATTGATCACGTCGTAGCGGATGCTCGGACCATGGCTGCGCTCGAGCATGGCCATCGGCGCCTTGCCGGGACGGAAACCCGGCACCTTGGCGGTGCGGGCCACGCGCTTGAGCTGCGCCTGGACTTCCTTTTCCACGTCGGCCACCGAAATGGCCAGATCAACACGGCGCTCCAGGCCGGAGAGGGTTTCAACCACAGGCTGCATTAAAAGACCTATTTTCCGAGGGATGAGAAGAAATCGAACCAGGTAAACCGGCAATTTTACCGGAAAGTCGCCCAACAGCCTCAAACCCGTCCACGGCGCCCCGCTGATCCGGCCCCACGGCGCCCGGCGCCCCCCTCTGCCGCGGGCGGCATGCCATTGCTAGAATGCGTGCCGCCTGATTCAATCCCCCAAAAGGCTCGCAACAATGAACCCCGAACAACGCCCCTCGCTCGGCATCCTGCCCGCCCTCATCTTCAGCTCCCGCTGGCTGCAACTGCCCCTCTACCTTGGCCTGATCGTGGCCCAGGGCGTCTATGTCTTTCTCTTCCTGAAGGAACTGTGGCACCTGGTCTCGCACACCAACAGCTTCGGCGAGATGGACATCATGTTGCTCGTGCTGGGACTCATCGACGTGGTGATGATCTCCAACCTGCTGGTCATGGTCATTGTCGGCGGCTACGAGACCTTTGTGTCGCGCCTGCGCCTCGAAGGGCATCCCGACCAGCCCGAATGGCTGAGCCACGTCAACGCCAGCGTGCTCAAGGTCAAGCTGGCCATGGCCATCATCGGCATCTCGTCGATCCACCTGCTGCGCACCTTCATCGAGGCCGGCAGCCTGGGCTCGGCCAATACGCGCTTCACGGAGACTGGCGTCATGTGGCAAACCATCATCCACGTGGTGTTCATCCTGTCGGCCATCGGCATCGCCTACGTGGACCGGCTCACCAGCAACAACGAGCATTGAACATTGCGCAAATGAAATAAGCCCCGTCACCGGGGCTTATTTCATTATCAAGCTCATGCAATGATCTTGATGTTTTTCGCGCTAGGTCCTTTCGGGCCTTCGCCGATCTCAAAAGAAACGCGCTGATTTTCCTGCAGCGTTTTGTATCCTTCGCTGCGGATTTCGGAGTAATGAGCGAAGAGGTCCTTGCCACCATCGTCGGGCAGGATGAATCCGTAGCCCTTTTCAGCGTTGAACCACTTAACAATACCGGTTGCCATGAACTGTCCTTGAACCAAAGAGGCGATTGCTCGCGGGATGCCGGACGCCAAGGATGGGACGGGAAACACGCTTGCGACATAGGACCTGTACCGCGTCGCTTGACCTCGCCGGACCAGTGTAGGAGTGTTTTTATGCAACGGTCAAACCGAACGTAACATCCGGCAGTCTTGGAACAAAAGTTACGCCCGGAAACAACATCGGACCGGAGCGTGCATTCAGCACAACAACCCGGCCCGGATATTTATCGCCCCATTATTCATCCCGCAAATCCGCCATTGTCGAGAAAATACTGCTCTTCCGGCAGGGTGTCCCTGCCCAGGCTGGCATTTCGATGCGGGAAGCGGCCGAAGCGCGCAATAATATCCCGATGGATAACGGCATAGCGCAAAGTTTCTCCACCCAGCGGCGTCATTAATCGAACGCCCTCTTCCTGGGCCGCGATATTCTCGGCGTGCTCGTAAGGCAGATAAATGAAGGGCCGCAGTTCGGCGTCCACGGCCGCATCCAGCCCGCGCGCGACCGCCCGCCGCGCGATCGCCAGCGCCAGGCCGTCGGTGGCGAACATATGGCCCGTGCCGCGAAAGGCATTGCGCGGAAACTGGTCCAGCAGCACCAAAAGCGCCAGCACGCCCTCGGCGTCCTCCTGCCAGTGCGCCAGCTCGCCACGGGCGGCGGCGTAGTGCGCCTCCAGGAAACGCTCGCGGAACACCTGGTCAAAACCGGCATCGCGGGCGAACCAGCGCCGCGGGCCCGCCTCGCGCCAGAAGGCCACGACGTCGGCGGCCTGGCAGGATGGTGAAGAAGACATGTCTGACTCCTGGAGCAACGGCGGGGAGGACAGGGGTCCAGGCCTGCGCCAGGCCCGCCGCCGCGCCGGGCAACAAAAAAGCCCCTTTCGGGGCTCGGCTGTGGCCGGGATTCAGCGACTTATTAGATGATCTGAATCTTGGTAGCCTGGGGACCCTTGGGGCCCATCGCCGTGACGTAGCTCACGCGCTGGTTCTCTTCGAGGGTCTTGAAGCCATTGGACTGGATCTCGGAGAAATGTGCGAACAGATCCTTACCGCCCGACTCGGGGGTGATGAAGCCATAACCTTTCTCTGCGTTGAACCACTTAACGACGCCGGTTTCCATACTGTATTTCCTAAGATAGTGGGTGCGGACGCACCCGGAGCCACGATGCAATCAAGGAGGGGACAGCAGGACAATAACGGACGCCGAAAAAGGCACGGCACTGAACAGACTTCGCAACACTTGATCTCTCGTGCCGACACTATCGTCAGGTTCCTCTCCTAAGTCAAGATAATCCATAAAAAGGCGTCCCAAGAATGCAACAAATAGAAACTGCCGTTACGGCCTGCTTTATGTTCGCGCAAATATTTGCGTGCGTCTTATTTACTAATAATCAAGGGGATAGCCGAAAAACTGTGCTAAACGGGGCCGCTTGAGCGCTCAGTCGTCCACCGGCAGGCCCAGCAGGTCCAGCGCGGCCGCGAAGCAGTCCGCATCCGCGCAAAAGAACACCACCACATCGGCCGGATTGAGGTTCTCGAGCACCTCGTCGATCTGTTCCTGGGCGCCGTCCACGGTGTCGACGGACGCCGCGTGGATGGACGCGCCCTCGGCGAGGGCCTCGGGCGGGACGAAGTCCGCGATGGCATCCAGGTCCGGTTCGCCCAGCACGACATAGACGCCGAAGCTGGCGCCGTCCATCGTGGTCTCCAGGCTGAGGCCCGATTCGAATTCGCCGGTCTGGCGGCTGATGATTTCCATTGATGCTTCCTAGTTGGCCGAACCGCGCTTCAGGATTGCGCGCCCGGATTGCGGCGCCGGATGCGCCTGGTCAAGAGTGCGCATGCGCAGGCGATGACCAGGCAGAACAGACCCGAGGCCAGGCCCAGCGGCAAAGCCATGCCGTCTGTTTCCCGGACCTGCGCGAACGAGGCCACCACGGTCAGCACCAAGGCGGCGGCCAGGGCCACTCCGGACAGCGTGGCGCCCAGCGTCTTCAGGCAGCCGGCAAGCACACCGGCGCACAAGGCGAATGCGACGATGGCGGCCATGGACCAGAAAAGGCTCTCGTAGGGCATGCGGGGGCTCCGCGCGATTGCGACGCGCGCATTATAGGCGCCCGGCCCCCGCCCCCTAGAAGCGGTAGGAGTAGCCCAGCACCAGGGTCAGCTCGCGCGAGATATCCGATCCGTGCCCATAGCGCAGGTCGGCAAAAGCGCGATGCGGGCCCGAATCCAGGGCAATGCCGCCGCCCACCCGCCAGCGGTTGCCCGGCAAAGCGGCCTTGAAGGGCTCGCCGCCATAATCCACGGTGTCGTCATTGGACAACTGCGCGAGGTAGGACAGCGTCATATAGGGACGAAGATTGCCCCCGCCCGATAAGGCGAAATCCCGGCCGGCGCGCACCCCCAGACGGCCGATCACCGAATGCTGGCTGCTGTGCTCGTAGAGCAGCTGCGCCTGGGGCTCGACGAACCAGGCCTGGGGCAAGGCGAAGTGATAGCCGGTCTCGATGCTGCCCGTGAAGGCCGCATGCTTGTCGTCGGCATCGTAGGTCTTGTTGATCTCGGGAATCTCCACCTTGAAATCGAGATCCATGCGGCCGACGCGCGTGGCCAGGTCGACATACCAGCCCTCCGGCTCGAAATAGGTCAGATAGCTGCCGGCGTAGTAGTTCTTGATCTTGCCGTGCAGCGGGCCGCCGTCATGGACATCCGCCTTGCCCATCCCGACGTAGCCGCCGAGGAACAAGGAGCCATTTCCGAGCTTCCAGCCGTAATCGCCCCCCACCGAGCCATATTTGAGACGCTCTTTGAAAGCGGGCGTATCGGTGGTGTCGGCATGGTAATCGGTGCCGCCTAGACGGACCCAGAGGCCGCCATCGCGACCGTCACGCAGCTCCCACATGCGCTGCTGCAGGGTGCCCATTTGCGCATCGAGCAGCAGAATCCCCGCCGTCTGCGTCATCGCCACGGCTTGCCGTGTGCGCTCGGCGACCAGGGCCTTGATCTGGTTGATGGTTGCCGTCGGCAGGGCCTGGGCCTGGGGCGCCCTGTCGACCTCGAGATGGGCCGCCTTGATCGAGGGCTGGGCCCCCCATGCCGGGGCCTGCCCCAGCGCCATTGCCACACAAAGGTAAACGCCACGCCTGACAAACCGCCGCTGGGTCATGAAGCCGCTCCCTGGGTTGTTGAAACGGAGACGCTGGTCCTCACATGCTGCCCGGCGGTTATGGCAGCCTCACCGCCGGCCTTCTCTTGCCGTCAGAAGTCCGGACTGCCATCCGGACGTTTGATCGTATCTCGCTTCCATGCATCGTGACAGCGTTTTGTAAGCGTGTCTCCGGGGCCAATGGCAAGGCGGCCGGCGGCCGGGGCGTCCGCGAGACCTCAAGAACAATCCCATAGATAAAGATAATTTTCTTTATAAAGAAGTTATTCAAATCAAAAATGGAATAATCATTCCCATAGCCCAGGGTTTATCCCAGGCATTTGGCGGCGCACAATGCAGTCATTGGGAACACACAACGAACTTCGACGGAGAGGCCGCCGAGTCCGGATCCCAGATCCAAACGAATCGGAGGAATCATCATGAAGACCCTTGCTAGCGCTGTACTGGTATCCCTGGCCGCCCTGAGCGCCGGTGCCCAAGCATCTCAGAACATCGAACCCAACAACATCCCCTTCCAGGGCGTCTATAGCCAAAACGACAGCTCGGCCACGCGCGCCCAGGTCGCCGCGGACCTCCAACAAGCCAAGGCCGACGGCCAATACACTTTTGGCGAACTGGATTACCCGCCCGTGCAAGCTCGCGCCGTGTCGCTGAGCCGCGACCAGGTCAAGGCCGAGCTGGCCCAAGCCAAGGCCAGCGGCCAGTACAGCTTCGGCGAACTGGACTACCAGAACTGATGTTTTTGTAGCGAGCAGTACCGGACCTTCGGGTCCGCGGCAGGACGCCGGCGCAAGCCGGCGTCCTGCCTTTTTGACGTGGCGGCTAGAAGCGGTAGGCGTAGCCCACCATCACGGCGGTTTCCTGGGAGACATCCGGGCCATGGCCATAGCGCAGATCCGCATAAGCCCGATGGCCCCCCCGGTCGAAGGCGACACCCGCCCCTACACGCCAGCGCCCGTCAGGCAAGGCGGCCTCCACGCTTTGACCGCCATACTCGACCTCGTCATCCTGTGCCAATTGAGCCAGGTACGACAGCGTCAGGCACGGCTGCAACCTGCCGTCCTCGGATACTGACAGATCACGGCCCGCGCGCACGCCCAGCCGGCCCATGACCGAATGCTGGCTGCTGTGCTCATAGAGCAATTGCGCCTGGGGCTCGACGAACCAGTCATCGCGCAATGCAAAGTGATAGCCGGTTTCGATGCTGCCCGTAAAAGCCTGGTGCGTATCCTGGTTGTCGTAAGCCCGGCCGATCTCGGGCATATCCACCCGGATTTCCGATTCCAGGGATCCCACTTGAGAAGCCAGGTCGACATACCAGCCATCCTCTTCAAAGTAGGTGAGATAGCCGCCGACAAAGCGGCTCTTGAGCTTGCCGCTGACGCTCGCGCCATCGTCGATATCCGCCTGGCCTGTGCCGCCATAGAGCCCCAAGTACAAGGATCCGCGCCCCAGCCGCCAGCCGTAGTCGCCGCCCACCGCGCCATATCCCATGCGCGCCTTGAATGCGGCGGTATCGTCCGTGTCGGCATGCAGGCGGGTACCGCCCCCGGTGGCCCACAGCCCGCCCTTGCCTCCGTCACGCAAAGCCCCCATACGCTGCTGCACCCCCACCATTTGGGCATCGAGCAGCAGCAAGCCCGAGGTTTGCGATAGCGCGACGGCCTGCCGGGTACGCTGCCTGGCAAGCTCCCGGATAGCCTGCTCCCGGCTGGCCTGGACCGCCTTGAGCTGTGCCGCGGCGGCGGCGCGCGCCGATGCCGCGGCCGGCGGCGCGCCCCATGCTCTCCCAAGAAAGATCGTCATGGCAATGCAGCAAACATGTCGAATCGTTCTGGGGCGGATCATGAAGCATCTCCTGTACGTTGCGACGGGATGCCTTGATCCTATCGATGGACCAGGCCGAAGACCGTGACCAGCTTTTGCCGACGACGGCGTATCAACGTCATATCCCGTTTCCGGCGGATAGAAGCTGTCCCCCGCCAGCACGCAGCCAAGGCCGACCTCCCCTTCTGCCCATGCGCACCGCGCCGAACGTTTCGTAGCAACTGCGGGAGCCAGCCGTTCTGCAGGCTTGCCGGCCCCGACCGGATCCTGCCCTGATGCGTCCGCGGGAAGACGCCCGGGGACCATCGTCTTCTAACGCGGCGGTCAGGGCGCGCACGCTGGCGGCGCGCGTTGCGCGCCTTGATCGCCAACGGCCGGGCCGTGGGGCCTGAAGTTCAGCGGCGCGATCGAGCCGGGCGAGGTCATGCGGGCCGCTCAGGCATGCGAGGGCTTGACCATTCTTCACAGTCCCGGCCCGCCGCGGACATTGACAGGGCGGGGCCGGCGTCTCACCATGTGCTGCGCCCCCCTGCTTTGCCGGAAATCGGTTTGCTCGCACCTATTCCCCAAGGAGAAGACAATGCCTGCCCTTTCCAAACGTTGCGGCGCCGAATTTTTCGGCACGTTCTGGCTAGTCCTCGGCGGCTGCGGCAGCGCCGTGCTGGCCGCCGGTTTCCCCCACCTCGGCATCGGTTTTGCCGGCGTCGCACTGGCCTTCGGCCTGACTGTGCTGACCATGGCGTTTGCCGTCGGCCACATCTCGGGCGGGCATTTCAACCCGGCCGTCACCGTAGGCTTGGCCGCCGGCGGACGCTTCCCCGGCAGGGATGTGATCCCCTACATCCTGGCCCAGGTCATCGGGGCCATCGTGGCGGCCTTCGTGCTTTCCTTGATCGCCCGCGGACAGCCAGGCTTCGATCTGGTGGCCAGCGGCTTTGCCGCCAACGGCTACGGCGACCACTCGCCCGGCAAATACGCCATGGGCGCGGCCCTGGCGAGCGAAATCGTGCTGACAGCGGGCTTTCTCTTCGTGATCATGGGCGCGACCAGCGCGCGGGCCCCGGCCGGCTTCGCGCCCATCGCCATCGGCCTGGCGCTCACCCTCATCCACCTGATCAGCATTCCGGTCACCAACACCTCGGTCAATCCGGCGCGCTCCACCGGCCCCGCCCTTTTTGTCGGCGGCTGGGCCTTGCAGCAGCTATGGCTGTTCTGGGTGGCGCCGCTGATAGGCGGCGTGGTCGGCGCCCTGCTCTACCGCGCCGTGGACACGGAACGCTAGGTGCGCGCCAGCCAGGCCGGGTCCGGAGCGCCTGCATGCCGGCGCTCCCGGAGGCCGCGGCCTCCACCATGAGCGCGAACTTTCTTCTCTATGACGGCGATTGCCCTTTCTGCGCGAACTACGCGCGGATGCTGCGCTTGCGCAAGGCCGTGGGCCCCATCGAGATGCGCAACGCCCGCGAACATCCCGGTCTCGCCGCCCGGTGCCTGCAACGCGGCTACGATCTCGACCAGGGCATGCTGCTCCACCTGGACGGCCGGGACTACTGGGGCGCCGACTGCATCCATCGACTGGCGCTGCTGAGCTCGGACAACGATTGCTTCAACCGGCTCAATGCCCGCCTGTTTCGCCACCGGACGCTATCCCGCGTCCTCTATCCCTTGCTGCGCGCCGGGCGCAATCTCAGCCTGAAGCTGCGCGACCGCCCCAACATCCACGGCTGACACGCGCCGCCCCAAACAAAAACGCGCCGGCTCCGGGGCGGCCTGACAAGGCCGCGCCAGGACGGCGCGATGCTGTGGGATTACCGTCAGGCCACCGCGGCGGCCGACACCCCGGACCGTGCTTGGGAAGACAAACCCAAGCCCTTGATCCATAGAAAATATAGTGGTGCGAAGGGCGGGACTCGAACCCGCACACCTGTTACGGCGTCAGGACCTAAACCTGGTGCGTCTACCAATTTCGCCACCTTCGCAAAGCCAAGCCCGCTATTGTAGCTTGCTTGTTAAAATCTTGCTCTATGAATCCCAGACTCGATGCCCTGCATCCCTATCCCTTCGAGAAACTGCGCGCCTTGCTGGCCGAAGCCGGCACGCCGCCCGAGGGGCTGACCCCCATCAACCTGTCCATCGGCGAGCCCAAGCATGCCGCGCCCGCGCGAGTGGGCGAGGCGCTATGCGCCAATCTGCAGGGCTTGTCGGTCTATCCGGCCACCAAGGGCGAGCCGGCCTTGCGCCAGGCGATCGCGCAATGGCTGGCGCAGCGCTACAGCATCCCGGCGCCGGACGCCGATCGGGAGGTGCTGCCGGTGCTGGGTTCGCGCGAAGCGCTATTCGCCTTTGCGCAGGCCGTGGTGGACCCGGACGCCGGCGCGCTGGTGATCTGCCCCAATCCTTTCTATCAGATCTACGAAGGCGCGACCCTGCTGGCGGGCGCCACGCCCTATTACGTCAATGCCGACCCGGCGCGCAACTTCGCTTGCGACTGGGCGGCGGTGCCCGAGGCTGTCTGGCAGCGCGCGCAGCTGGTTTTCGTGTGCTCGCCGGGCAATCCGGCCGGCAATGTGATGTCGCTGGAAGACTGGCGCGCGCTGTTCGAGCTTTCGGACCGCCATGGTTTCGTGATCGCTTCCGACGAGTGCTATTCGGAGATCTATTTCGACCAGCCGCCGCTGGGCAGCCTGCAGGCGGCCCGCCGCCTGGGCCGCAACGATTACCGCAATGTGGTGGCCTTCTCCAGCCTGTCCAAGCGCTCGAACGTGCCGGGCATGCGCTCGGGCTTCGTGGCCGGCGATGCCCGCCTGATCGGCCGCTTCCTGCTGTATCGCACGTATCATGGCAGCGCCATGAGCCCGGTGATCGCCGCGGCCAGCGTGGCGGCCTGGACGGATGAGGCCCATGTGGCCGAGAACCGCCGCGAGTATCGCGCGAAGTTCGAGGCGGTAGTGCCTATACTTCAGCGCGTGATGGATGTGCGCATGCCCGATGCGGCCTTTTACCTGTGGGCGCCCACGCCAGGCTCGGACACCGCGTTTGCGCGCGATCTGTATGGCCGCACGGGCGTGACCGTGCTGCCAGGCAGCTTTCTGGCCCGCGAGGCGCATGGCGTCAATCCGGGCGCCGGCCGCGTGCGTATCGCGCTGGTGGCGCCCCTGGCGCAATGCGTGGAGGCGGCCGAGCGCATCGCCCATTTCATCAAGACTTCCGTTTGACCAACCCTTGAAAAGTAAAGCGTCATGACTCTCGATCTGCAAACCACTATCGAAAAAGCCTGGGACGACCGGGCCAACCTGTCGCCTTCCGATGCGAGCGCCGAAGTGCGTGAAGCGGTCGAGCACACCATCGACGCCCTGGACCACGGCCGCCTGCGCGTGGCCGACAAGTCCAGCGGCGAGTGGGTGGTGCATCAATGGATCAAGAAGGCGGTGCTGCTGTCTTTCCGCCTGCAGGACAATGAAGTCATGGGCCAGGCGCCCCTGACCTTCTACGACAAGGTGCCGACCAAGTTCGCCGAATACGGCGCCTCGGCCTTCAAGTCGGGCGGCTACCGCGTGGTACCGCCGGCCGTGGCCCGCCGCGGCTCTTTCATCGCCAAGAACGTGGTGCTGATGCCTTCCTATGTCAACATCGGCGCCTATGTCGATGAGGGCACGATGGTCGACACCTGGGCCACGGTCGGTTCCTGCGCCCAGATCGGCAAGAACGTCCATCTCTCGGGCGGCGTGGGCATCGGCGGCGTGCTCGAACCCTTGCAGGCCAATCCCACCATCATCGAGGACAACTGCTTCATCGGCGCGCGTTCCGAGGTGGTCGAAGGCGTGGTGGTCGAAGAGAACTCCGTGCTGGCCATGGGCGTGTTCCTGTCGCAAAGCACCAAGATCTACGATCGCGCCACGGGCAAGATCACCTATGGCCGCATCCCCTCTGGCTCGGTGGTGGTGCCGGGTTCCCTGCCCTCGGCCGACGGCTCGCACAGCCTGGCCTGCGCCGTGATCGTCAAGCGCGTGGACGCGCAGACGCGCGCCAAGACCAGCATCAATGATTTGCTGAGGGCTTGATGAGCACCGTACTGGATCTGGTTAAAGACCTGATCGCCCGTCCGTCGGTCACGCCGGACGACAAGGACTGCCAGCAGCTGCTGGCAGCCCGCCTGGCGCGCATCGGTTTTGAATGCGAGACCATTGCGCGCGGCGGCGTGACCAATCTGTGGGCCCGCCGCGGCACGCAGGCGCCGCTGGTGGTCTTTGCCGGGCACACCGATGTGGTGCCGCCCGGCCCGCGCGAAAAATGGGACAGCGATCCTTTCGTGCCCACGGAGCGCGATGGTTTCTTGTATGGCCGCGGCGCGGCCGACATGAAAAGCTCCATCGCCGCCTTTGTGGTGGCGGTGGAGGAATTCGTCGCGGCCCAACCCGCGCATGAGGGCTCCATCGCCTTTTTGCTGACCTCCGACGAAGAAGGCCCGGCCGTGGACGGCACCGTCATCGTCTGCGAGGCCCTGAAGGCACGCGGCGAGACGCCGGACTTCTGCATCGTGGGCGAGCCGACCTCGACCACCGATGTGGGCGATGTCTGCAAGAATGGCAGGCGCGGCTCCCTGTCGGGCGAATTGACCATCAAGGGCATCCAAGGGCATGTGGCCTATCCGCATCTGGCGCGCAACCCGGTGCACCAGGCCGCGCCGGCCTTGGCGGACCTGGTCGCCATCGAATGGGACCGGGGCAATGAGTACTTCCCGCCCACGACCTTCCAGATTTCCAATATGAAGGCCGGCACCGGCGCCACCAATGTGGTCCCGGGCGAGGCGGTCGTGTCCTTCAACTTCCGCTTCTCCACGGCCAGCACGCCCGAATCGCTGAAGGCGCGCGTGCACGAAGTCCTGGATCGCCACGGCCTGGAATACGACCTGGCGTGGGAGCTGGGCGGCGAGCCCTTTCTGACGGCCCGCGGTCCGCTGACCGATGCGCTGTCGGCGGCCATCCTGGCCGAGACCGGGCGCAGCACCGAACTGTCGACCACGGGCGGCACCTCGGATGGCCGGTTCATCGCCAAGATCTGTCCGCAGGTGATCGAGTTCGGCCCCTGCAACGCCACGATCCACAAGATCAACGAGCGTATCGCGCTGGACAGCCTGGTCCCCTTGAAGAACATCTACCGGCGCACGTTGGAAAACCTGCTGCCGGCACATTGAGGCGTTATGCCGTCTACCGACCGCCAAGAATTGCAGACCCTGCGCGACCTGATCCGCTACGCGGTGTCGCGCTTCCATGCCTGCCATGTCGCCCTGGGCCATGGCTCCGACAATGCCTGGGACGAGGCCGTCTACCTGGTGCTGCATGGCCTGCACCTGCCGCCCGACACGCTGGATCCTTTCCTGGACGCGCGCGTGCTGGGCAAGGAGCGCGAGCGCGTGCTGGACCTGATCGACCGGCGCGTGAACGAGCGCCTGCCGGCCGCCTACCTGACGCATGAGGCCTGGCTGCGCGGCCACCGCTTCTATGTCGACCAGCGGGTGATCGTGCCGCGCTCGCCCATCGCCGAGCTGCTGGACCATGGCCTGGCGCCCTGGGTGCGGGATCCGGCATCGGTGGCGCGCGCGCTGGACATGTGCACGGGTTCGGGCTGCCTGGCCATCCTGGCCGCCCTGGCGTTTCCCGAAGCCCAGGTCGACGCGGTCGATATTTCGCCGGACGCCCTGGAAGTGGCCCGCCGCAATGTGGACGACTACGGCCTGCAAGACCGCCTCTCGCTGCACCAGGGCAATCTCTTTGATGATCTGCCCGAGGCGGCCTACGACGTGATCGTCTGCAACCCCCCCTACGTCAACAGCCAGTCCATGGACGAACTGCCGGCCGAATACCGCGCGGAGCCGTCCCTGGCCCTGGCCGGCGGCACCGACGGCATGGACCTCGTGCGCCGCATCCTGCAAGCCGCGCCGCGCTACCTGGCGCCGCAGGGCGTGCTGGTGCTGGAGATCGGCCATGAGCGCGATCACTTCGAGGCCGCCTTCCCCGATCTCGAACCCATGTGGCTGGATACCGAGCAGGCTTCGGACCAGATTCTGCTGTTGACCCGCGAGCAGTTGTGATACGCGCTTCTGGATTGACCTTGCGCCGTGGCACCAAGGTGCTGCTGGATGGCGCGGAATTCGTTGTAAACCCCGGCGAGCGTGTCGGTTTCGTGGGCAAGAACGGCGCGGGCAAGTCCTCGCTGTTCGCGCTGCTGACCGGCGCGCTGGACCAGGATGCCGGCTCGCTGGACGTGCCGGCGGGCTGGCGCATCGCCAGCGTGCAACAGGAAATCGCCGCCGACGACAAGCCGGCGCGCGAGTTCGTCATCGACGGCGACACGCATCTGCGCGCCCTGCAGGCCGAACGCGCCGGCCTGGGCGATGATCAAGGCACGCGCATCGCCGAACTGGAAGCCGCGCTGGCCGAGGCCGGCGTCTGGAGCGCCAACTCGCGCGCCGAACAGTTGCTGGCGGGCCTGGGATTCGCTCCGGACGAATGGATGAAGCCGGTGGCCAGTTTCTCGGGCGGCTGGCGCATGCGCCTGGCCCTGGCGCGCGCCCTGATGGCGCCTTCCGAACTGCTGCTGCTGGACGAACCCACCAACCACCTGGACCTGGATGCCATGCTATGGCTGGAGAAGTGGCTGGCGGCCTATCCGGGCACGGTGCTGCTGATCTCCCACGACACGGAATTTCTCGACGCGGTGGCGCGCGTCATCCTGCATTTCGACCACGGCAAGCTGATTCGCTACCGGGGCGGCTACGAGGATTTCCTGACCCAGCGCGCCGAGAGGCTGCGCCAGGCCAGCATCGCCCACGAACGCCAAGCCCGGGAAACCACGCGCCTGCAAGGCTTCATCGACCGTTTCAAGGCCAAGGCCTCCAAGGCCAAGCAGGCGCAGAGCCGGGTCAAGGCCCTGGCACGCATGCAGACGCTGGCGCCCTTGCATGCCGAGGCGGGCATCGACATCCGCATCCCCTCGCCCGAGCACACGCCGGACCCGCTGCTGGTCCTGGACAAAATGGCGGCCGGCTATACCGATGCCAGCGGCCAGCCTGTCTCCATCCTGCGCAATGTGACTCTCATGGTCCGGGCGGGCGCACGGGTGGGCGTGCTGGGCGCCAACGGGGCGGGCAAAAGCACGCTCATCAAGACGCTGGCCGAGGAACTGCCCTTGCAGTCGGGCGAACGCCGTGCCTCGCGCGGGCTGGCGATCGGCTACTTCCACCAGCATCAGCTGGACATGCTGGACCTGGACGCCACGCCGCTGCAGCACCTGGCGCGCCTGGCGCCCGATACGCGCGAGCAAGAGCTGCGCAACTACCTGGGCGGTTTCGGTTTTTCGGGCGACACCGTCAACGGCAAGGTGGGCCCCATGTCCGGCGGAGAGAAGGCGCGCCTTGCCCTCTCCCTCATCGTCTGGCAGAAACCGAATCTGCTGCTGCTGGATGAACCGAGCAACCACCTCGATGTCGAGACCCGCGAGGCGCTGGCCGCCGCGCTGGCCGAGTTTTCGGGCAGCATGCTGCTGGTCTCGCACGACCGCCACCTGCTGCGCACCACGGTCGACAGTTTCTGGATCGTGTCGGACGGCCAGGTCAGGGAGTTCGATGGCGACCTGGAGGACTATCGCGACTGGCTCAATGCCCGCAATGCCGAAGCGCGCGCCGAAGCCGCGCCCCGGGACAGCGAGGGCGTCGACCGCAAGGCGCAGCGCCGCCAGGAGGCCGAGCAGCGCCAGAAACTGGCCGCCTTGCGCAAACCCCTGCAGGCCCGCTTGGGCAAGGTCGAAAGCGAGATGGACAAGCTGCGCGCGCGGCTACAGGCGCTCGACGCCCTGGTGGCCGACGCCGAGCTGTATTCCGATGCGCGCCGCGCCGAGCGCCAACAGGTCATGGCCGAACATGGCGAACTGGGCAAGCGCCTCAATACGCTCGAAGAAGAATGGTTGGAGATCCAGACCTCGCTCGAAGACATCGAGCACGGCGCGGGCAGCTAGGCGACCGGGCCGGGGCGGCTGGCGTCCCTCCCTGGCTCGATGGATTTCGCCGCCCCGCCGTATCGCGGCCCTGACGCCGCGCCTACGCTCACGGCCGCGCGCCCGGGCAACGATATCGCCGAACGCCGCTCTCGCACCGAATGCGGGATATGGCTGCGGCAGAGGGTTTGCCGGTATTGGGCGCCGCGCTCAGGCGATGATGTCCAATTTGGCGATGCCCAGCGCCAGGGTCTTGGTGCCCACGTCCCGGAACTGGATCTGCGCCTGGGCATCCTGGCCGCCTCCGCTCAGGCCGATGATGGTGCCTTCGCCAAAGCGCGCGTGCCGCACCCCCTGGCCCACCCGGTACTGGACCTCGCCCACGGTCACGCCGCTGGTGCCGGTGCGCGGCGCGCGCGGCGCGACGGTGCCGGTCTGGCGCCGGCCGTAGGCGTCGCCGCGCTCGGTCCAGGCGATGCCGCCGCCCGAGAAACCATTGCCCGAGCCCGCCCGCGGCGTGAGCCACTTGAGATGCGCCTCGGGGATTTCTTCCAGAAAGCGCGAACGCATGGCGTAGCGTGTCTGGCCATGCAGCATGCGGCTTTGCGCCAGCGTCAGGTAGAGCCGCTCGCGCGCGCGCGTGATGGCCACATACATGAGACGGCGTTCTTCTTCGAGCCCCGCGGGCTCGAGGATGCTGTTCTCGTGCGGGAACAGGCCTTCTTCCAGGCCTGTGATGAAGACCGCGTCAAACTCCAGGCCCTTGGCCGCATGCACTGTCATGAGCTGCACCGCGTCCTGGCCGGCTTGCGCCTGGTTGTCGCCCGCCTCGAGCGCCGCGTGCGACAGGAAGGCCGCCAGCGGCGTCATGCCCTGGGCGGCCACGGGCGCATCGATCACGTCCAGCCCGGCATCGCCCGGCGGCACCACCCCCGCGGGCAAGCCGTCGAAGTTCTCTTCAGCGGCGAAAACGGCCGCGGCGGTGATCAGTTCGTTGAGGTTCTCCAGGCGTTCGGCGCCTTCGCGCTCGGCCTGGTAATGCGCCTTCAGGCCGCTTTCTTCGAGCAGATGCTCGACCATCTCGGGCAAGGGCAAATCCCGCGTCTCGGCGGCCAGGCGGCCGATCAACTGGGCGAAACTGGCCAGATTGGCGCCGCCCTTGCCGGGCACGCGGGCCACGGCGCCGAACAGGCTGGTCTGGCCGCTCAGGGCGGCATCGGCCAGTTGTTCCAGGGTACGCGCGCCGATGCCGCGCGTCGGGAAATTGACGACCCGCATGAAGGAGGTATCGTCATCCGGATTGGCGATCAGCCGCAGATAGGCCAGCGCGTGCTTGACTTCCTGGCGTTCGAAAAAGCGCAGGCCGCCATAGACTTTGTAGGCCACGCCCGCGGAAAAGAGCGCATGCTCGAGCACGCGCGATTGCGCATTGCTGCGATAGAGCACGGCAATCTCGCTGCGCGAACGGCCCTCGTGGATAAGCGAGCGGATCTCATCGACCACCCACTGGGCCTCCATGCCATCCGAGGGTTGCTCGATCACACGTATCGGCTCCCCCTCGCCCTGGTCGGTCCAGAGGTTTTTGCCCAGGCGGCCCTGGTTGTGGCCGATCAGGGCATTGGCGGCATCCAGAATATGGCCGAAGGAGCGATAGTTCTGCTCCAGCCGGATGACCCGCCCATGGGCGTAATCGCGCTCGAAATCGGCCATATTGCCGACATTGGCGCCCCGGAAGGCGTAGATGGACTGGTCGTCGTCGCCCACGGCGAAGATGGCCGCGCCGCCGCCGGCCAGCAGCCTGAGCCATTTGTACTGCAGCGTATTGGTGTCCTGGAACTCATCGACCAGGATGTGGCGGAAACGCCGCTGGTAGTGCTCGCGCACGGGCGCGTTGCGCGACAAGAGCTCATAGGCGCGCAGCAGCAGTTCGGCGAAATCAACCACGCCTTCGCGCTGGCATTGCTCTTCGTAGAGCTGGTAGATCTCGATCAGCTTGCGGCGATGGGCGTCCCAGGCCTCGACCTCGGCGGGCCGCTGGCCCTCTTCCTTGGCCCCGGAGATAAAGCGCTGCACATCGCGCGGCGGATATTTCTCGTCGTCGATACCCTGGGCCTTGAGCAGACGCTTGATGGCGGCGAGCTGGTCGGCGGTATCGAGGATCTGGAAAGTCTGCGGCAGGCCGGCGTCACGATGGTGAGCGCGCAGCATGCGGTTGCACAGGCCGTGAAACGTCCCGATCCAAAGACCGCGGGTGTCGATAGGCAATATCGCCGCCATGCGAGTCAACATCTCGCGGGCGGCTTTATTGGTGAAGGTGACGGCCAGAATGCCAAAAGGACTGGCCTGGCCGGTTTGGATCAGCCAGGCCATGCGGGTCGTGAGGACCCGGGTCTTGCCGCTACCCGCCCCGGCCAGGACCAGGGCGTGTTGCGGTTCGAGGGTGACGGCGGCGCGTTGTTCGGGATTGAGCTTGTCGAGCATCATGCCGCGTAGCGGCGCAGATGGAGGGCAAACTGCTCGAGCCCGGCGATGCCGCTTTGCTGGGCGCGTTGGCACCAGGCCTGCAAGTCATGGAGCAATTGCTCGCTGCTGGCGCTGGAACTTTCCCACAGGCGACCCAGTTCGCGGCGCATCTGCACCAGCGTGGACAGGGAAGCATTCTTGGCGATGACCTGGTCCACTTCGGCCAGCTGGGCCGGCTGCAGGACGTCTTCGTTGCGGGTCAGCGTGCGGCGGGCGCGCTTGAGGACGGTCCAGCTGCAATCGGCGCTGCCCTTGCGGCGCGAGGACTTCAGCTTGGCGAGTTCTTCGCCAGCGGCCTTTTTGATCACGTCGGCGTAGCGGGCCATGACTTCGTAGCGGTGCGTGATCACGCCCTGCAGCGTGCGCAGGTCGATGTTCTTGGCGTCCGGATCCAGGGTCAGCTTGGGAGCGACCTTCTTGACCTTGGCCAGGCCCAGCCAGCGCAGGACAGTGATGTAGCCCCAGCCGATATCCAGCTCGTACCACTTGGCCGAGAACTTGGCCGACGTGCCATGGGCGTGGTGGTTGTTGTGCAGCTCTTCGCCGCCGATCACGATGCCCCAGGGGAACACATTGGTGCTGGTGTCCGGGCTGTTGTAGTTGCGGTAGCCCCAGTAGTGGCCGATGCCGTTGACCACGCCGGCGGCCCAGAACGGGATCCAGGCCATCTGCACGGCCCAGACCGTCAGGCCCATGGCGCCGAACAGGGCGATATCGATGGCCAGCATCGTGAGCACGCCCCAGAGGCTGTGCTTGGCATAGACGTTGCGCTCGAGCCAGTCATCGGGCGTGCCATGGCCGAACTTGGCCATGGTTTCCTTGTTGGCGGACTCCTGGCGATACAGTTCGGCGCCGCGGAACAGGACTTTCCAGATGCCGAACAGCATGGGCGAATGCGGATCGCCCTCTTTTTCGCACTTGGCGTGGTGCTTGCGGTGAATGGCGACCCATTCCTTGGTGACCATGCCGGTGGTCATCCACAGCCAGAAGCGGAAGAAATGCATGACCGCGGGATGCAGGTCGAGGCCCCGGTGAGCCTGGCTGCGGTGCAGGAAAATCGTCACCGACACGATCGTGACGTGCGTCATGATCAGGGTGTAGGCAAGAATCTGCCACCAGCTGGCCTGGGTCAAACCACCGGATACGAAAGAAAGGATGTAATCCATAAAACCGTTTTCTGAGCCTCATAGAAAGAGTGGGTGAAGTGTAGCCCACCTGAATTTCTTATGACAGCGCAGTTTCAAAATAGTTTTTGAGAGAAATCAAGCACTAAGCCCGAGTTGGCATGCCCGCGAGGGTCCATGCGCAAGCCTCGGCGAAAGCGCCTGCCCGGCTCTGTTATGGGGATGGCATGGCCGCATAACAGGGCACGCCTACATTTTGCTACAAGGAGACTGGCACAATATATTGTGTCTTACCCCAAGCCGGCCCCAAGCGGCCCCATCACCATGTTACGCCTTTTCGCCGCCCCGCTGCTCGCCCTGGCCGCCGTGCCAGTTTGGTCCGCCCCCATTTCTTTGAAACCGGGACAGACGGTTGTGCTGGCCAGCTACTACGAATTGCGCGGCTGCCAGGCGCTGGCCGCCCCGCGCCTGCGGCTTACACAGGACGCCAGCCTGGGCAAGGCCACGGTCGTCGGCGGCCAGGGCAATACCAGCGGCAGCGGCGGCTGCGGCTACCTGGCCGCGCCGGTCTCCCAGGTGATTTACCGCGCCGACAAGACCGGCCGCGACACCGTCAGCTGGGAGGTCCGCTACCAGGCACGCGACCGCGCTCCCGAAACCGGCAGCGTGGACATCGTGATCCTGCCCTGACCGGAGGCCTCAGTCGCTGGCGCCCGTGGCCTTGAGCATCTCTTCGGCCGGCGCCGCGGCCTCCTCGGCGGTTTCTTCAGCGGCGGCCTGGATCACGGCCTGGGCCTGCGCCTTGGCCTGGGCGGCGCGATCCGCCTTCCTGCGCTCGAAGACGGCGGCAAAAAAACCGTCGGTGCCGTGCAAATCGGGACGCAACTGGACATAGGGACCATCCAGCACCAGATTTTCGCAGCGGTTATGCAACAGCGCGGCCGCATCCAGGCGCTCGAAATCGGGGTGTTCGGCCAGGAAGCGGTCAGCCTGGTCGGCGTTTTCCTCGGGCAGCAGGCTGCAGGTGGCGTAGACCAGGCGGCCGCCCGGCGCCACGCAGCGGGCCGCGCTCTTGAGAATGCGGTATTGCAGCTCGCAGAGCTCGCCCAGCGCCTGCGGCTGCTGGCGCCATTTGAGGTCGGGATTGCGGCGCAGCGTGCCGATCCCGGTGCAGGGCGCATCGACCAGCACGCGCTGCGCCTTGCCCGCCAGGCGCTTGACCCGGGCGTCATTCTCGCTGTCGATGACGACCGGCACCACGTTGGACAGGCCGCTGCGCGCAAAGCGCGGCTTGGCCTTGGCCAGGCGGGCGGCCGAGACGTCAAACGCATACAGCCGGCCGGTCGAACGCATCAGCGCGCCCAACAGCAGCGACTTGCCGCCAGCACCGGCGCAGAAGTCGATGATCATTTCGCCACGGCGCGGGCCCACCAGCAAGGCCAGCAGCTGGCTGCCCTCGTCCTGCACCTCGACCAAGCCGCCCTCGAATTCCGGCCAGCGATTGATGGGCGGGTGGCCCTTGAAGCGGATGCCCCAGGGCGAATACGGCATGGGCTGCGGGTCGTAGCGCCCGGCCGGACCCTCGCGCAGCTTGGCCAGCAAGGCATCGCGCTCGATTTTCAGGGGATTGGAGCGGACATCCAGCTGGGCCGGCTGCTGCAGGGCCTCCATCAGCGCATCAGGCCCGGGCAGGCTGCCCAGGCGCTCTTCCAGCCAGTCCGGCAGGCTGAAGCGCACCGCGCGCGGCAAGGAGGCGGGATCGACATGATCGACCCGCGCCAGCCAATCGGCCTCGCCCGGATCCAGGGCGTCCTTCAGCCACTCCAGGCCGCGCGTGGCGGCCAGTCCCAGGATGGCGAGACGGCGGTTCGCGTTTCCGACCCCGCTTTCGGCCAGTTGGCGGTAGCGGCGCAGATTGCGCACCACATCGTAGACGCCCTCGGCCAGTTCGGCCCGGTCGCGGCCGCCCAGCGCGGGATTGGCGCGCAGCCAATGCGACAGCACGGCATCGGCGGGGCTGGCCCACTGAAGCACCTCGCCCAGCACGCGCTGGACTTGTTCGATGCGGAAAGCCGCCAGCGAGCGGCGCGGACGGCCGTCGCCGCGCTCGGCCGGCCGCGCCTGCGCCGGTCGCGCCTGGGCCTGTCGTTCCGGCCTGGTGTTGGTGGGCCGCGAGCTTGGGTTCTTCTTGTTCATCATGATTCCTGGGGACACTCCCCGATTGGACCGCCGCGCCTCACTGGGCGGCCGGCGGCCAGGTAAACAGTCGTGCCGGATCGCCTTCGACCTCGACACGGTGATCGGCGGTCAGGCTGACGCGCCGCTCGGCCAGCCAGCGCGCCGCGGCCGGATACGCCACATGCTCGACCTCGAGCACGCGCCCGGCCAGCGCCTCGGGCGTGTCGCCGGCCAGCACCGGCACACAGCCCTGGGCGATGATCGGCCCGTGGTCCAGCACGGGGGTGACGAAATGCACGGTGCAGCCGTGGACCCGCACCCCGGTGGCCAGGGCCTGCGCATGGGTATGCAGGCCCGGAAAGGCCGGCAGCAGCGAAGGATGGATATTGACCAGGCGGCCGGCATAATGATTCACGAAACCGGGCGTGAGCACGCGCATGAAGCCGGCCAGCAGCACATAATCGGGCTCGAACCGGTCGATGACCTCGGCCAGCGCGGCGTCGAAGGCCTCGCGGCTGGCAAAATCCTTGTGGAACAAGGCTGCCGTCGGGATGCCCCGGCCGGCCGCCCATTGCAGGCCGGCGGCGTCCGGGCGGCTGGCGATGACGGCGGCAACCTGTGCCGGCCAGCCCTGGTCTTCGCAGCTCTGCACCAGCGATTGCATATTGCTGCCCCGCCCTGAAATCAGGATGACGAAGCGGCACGGAGTCGATTGGGATTGAGGCAAGATAAGAAATTCCAAGGCGAGCCAACCCAAAATTGTAAACTCTTGCCCGTGAAACCATCGCTGCGCATCTACCACCACCTGCCGCCCGCCGGGCAGCGCTCCCCCTGTGCCCTGACCATCGGCAATTTCGATGGCGTGCACCGGGGCCATCAAGCCATCCTTGCCCGGGTGCGCGAAACCGCGCAAACGCGCGGGCTGACGCCCTCGGTCATGACGTTCGAGCCGCATCCGCGCGAATACTTCGCCCAGCTGCACCAGCGCCCCGAACTGGCCCCCACCCGCATCAGCGGCCTGCGCGACAAGGTCGCCTCGCTGGCCCGCGCCGGCATGGAGCAGGTCCTGATCGAGCCTTTCGATGCCCGCCTGGCCGAAATGTCGGCCAATGCCTTCATCGAAGACCTGCTGGTCACCGGGCTGCAGACCCGCTGGCTGCTGGTGGGCGAGGACTTCCGTTTCGGGCATAAACGCAGCGGCGATATCGACCTGTTGCGCGAGGCCGGCCTGGCCCATGGCTTCGAGGTCGCCACGCTGGCCGACGTCACCGACCGCCAGGGCCACCGGATATCCAGCTCCGAGGTGCGCACCGCCCTGGCCGTGGGCGACCTGGCCCGGGCCGAGCACCTCCTCGGGCGCCCCTTCCATCTCAGCGGCCATGTCGTCCATGGGCGCAAGCTGGGCCGGGAACTGGGCTTCCCGACCATGAACCTGCGCGTGGCGCCCCGCTGCGCGGCGCGCTCGGGCATTTATGTGGTGCGCGTCCAGGGTCTGGGCCCGCGGCCGATGGCCGGCGTGGCCAGCCTGGGCGTGCGGCCCAGCGTCGAGGACGCAGGCCGGGTCCTGCTGGAAGTCCACCTGCTCGACGAGAGCCTCGACGCTTACGGTAAACTCGTGTGCGTCGAATTCCTGCACAAACTGCGGGACGAAGAAAAGTTTCCCGATCTCCCTTCCCTGACTGCCGCCATCGCCGAAGACGCGCGAAACGCGCGCGCCTATTTTGCCGTTCATGGACTATAAAAAGACCCTCAACCTGCCCGATACCTCTTTCCCCATGCGGGGCGACCTTGCCAAGCGCGAGCCTGGCTGGGTGCAGCAGTGGGAGGAAACCCGCGTCTACCAGGCCGTGCGCGCCGCCAGCAAGGGCCGGCCGCGCTTCATCCTGCACGACGGCCCGCCGTATGCCAACGGCGACATCCACATCGGGCACGCGGTCAACAAGATCCTGAAGGACATCATCGTCAAAAGCCGCAACATGGCCGGCTTTGACGCGCCCTACGTGCCGGGCTGGGACTGCCACGGCATGCCGATCGAGATCCAGATCGAGAAAAAATACGGCAAGAACCTGCCCGTGACCGAAGTCCAGTCCAAGGCCCGCGCCTACGCGCTGGAGCAACTGGACCGGCAGCGCAAGGATTTCAAGCGCCTGGGCGTGCTCGGCGATTGGGACAACCCCTATCTCACGATGAACTTCAGCAATGAAGCCGATGAGATCCGGGTGTTGGCGCGCATCCTCGAAAAAGGCTATGTCTTCCGGGGCCTGAAACCCGTGAACTGGTGTTTCGACTGCGGCTCGGCGCTGGCCGAGGCCGAGGTCGAGTACGCCGACCGGGTGGATCCGGCCGTGGACGTGGCCTTTCCCTTCATCGACAAGCCGGGCCTGGCGCGCGCGTTCGGGCTGGACAGCGTCGAAGACGGCGCCATCGTGATCTGGACCACCACGCCCTGGACCATCCCGTCCAACCAGGCGCTCAACGTCCATCCCGAGATCGAATATGCGCTGGTGCACGTCTCGCCCACGCCGGTGCATGGGCCGCTCGTCCTGATCGCCAGGGAACGGGTCGAGGCCTGCCTGCAGAGCTGGAGCCTTGAAGGCGAAGTCATCGCCACGACCCAGGGCGAGGCGCTGTCCGGCCTGCGCTTCGCGCATCCGCTGGCCAAGGCGGCCGAAGGCTATGACCGCAGCTCGCCCATCTACCTGGGCGACTACGTCACCCTGGATGCCGGCACCGGCGTGGTGCACTCGGCGCCCGCCTACGGCATCGAGGACTTCGTGTCCTGCAAGGCGCACGGCCTGGCCGACGCCGATATCCTCAGCCCGGTGATGGGCGACGGCAGATACGCCTCCACCCTGCCGCTGTTCGGCGGCCTGTCGATCTGGGACGCCAATCCCAAGATCGTCGAGGCGCTCAAGCTGGCCGGCTCGCTCATGCATGTGCAGAAACTCTCGCACAGCTATATGCATTGCTGGCGCCACAAGACGCCGGTGATCTATCGCGCCACGAGCCAATGGTTCGCCGGCATGGATGTCACGCCCACCGACGGCGGCCCGACCCTGCGCGAGACCGCGCTGGCCGGCATCGAGGCCACGGCTTTCTACCCGGCCTGGGGCCGGGCCCGCCTGCACGCCATGATCGCCAACCGCCCTGACTGGACGCTGTCGCGCCAGCGCCAATGGGGCGTGCCCATGGCCTTCTTCGTGCACAAGGAGACCGGCGAACTGCATCCGCGCACGGTCGAACTGCTCGAAGAAGTCGCCAAGCGCGTCGAGAAAAACGGCATCGAGGCCTGGCAGTCGCTGGACCCGCGCGAACTGCTGGGCGACGAGGCCGACAACTACGAAAAGAACCGCGACACCCTGGATGTGTGGTTCGATTCGGGCAGCACCCACGCCACCGTGCTGGGCGGCAAGGATCACGCCCTGGCCGGTTCGCACGGCGAACAGCTGGCCTGGCCGGCCGACCTCTACCTCGAAGGCTCCGACCAGCACCGCGGCTGGTTCCACTCTTCGCTGCTCACCGGCTGCATGCTGTATGGGCAGCCGCCCTACAAGGGCCTGCTCACCCACGGTTTCGTGGTCGACGGCCAGGGCCGCAAGATGAGCAAATCAGTCGGCAATGTGATCGCACCGCAAAAGGTGTCGGACTCGCTGGGCGCTGAAATCCTCCGCCTGTGGGTCGCCTCCACCGATTACTCGGGCGAACTGTCCATCTCCGACGAGATCCTCAAGCGCGTGGTCGAGGGCTACCGCCGCATCCGCAATACGCTGCGTTTTCTGCTGGCCAACGTGGCGGACTTCGATGGCGTCGGCCAGGCCGTGCCCTTCGGCGATCTGCTCGAAATCGACCGCTATGCGCTGGTCATGACCGCCCAGATGCAGACCGAGGTGCTCGCCAACTACGAGCGCTATGACTTCCATCCGGCGGTCTCGCGCCTGCAGACGTTCTGTTCCGAAGACCTGGGCGCCTTCTATCTCGACATCCTGAAGGACCGGCTCTACACCAGCGCGCCGGACAGCCATGCCCGCCGCAGCGCACAGACGGCCCTGCTGGAAATCACGCAGACCCTGCTCAAGCTGATGGCCCCCATCCTTACCTTCACGGCCGAAGAGGCCTGGAAGGTGCTGGTGGACTCGGCCCTGAAGCACCAGGCCGACGCCGCGCGCCTGACCATCCTCACCGAGGTCTACCACCAGTTGCCGCCCTACGCCGACGCCGAGACGCTGGCCGGCCGCTGGAGCCGCCTGCGCGCCATCCGCGCCGATGTGCTGCGCAAGCTCGAGGACGTCCGCGGCGAAGGGCTGATCGGTTCCTCGCTGCAAGCCGAGGTCGACCTCTACGCCGAAGGCGATGACCACGCGCTCCTGTCCAGCCTGGGCGACGACCTGCGCTTCGTGCTCATCGTTTCGCGCGCCACCGTGCATGCCCGCGCCGGCGAACTCGCCATCGAGATCGCGCCGTCGGGTCACAAGAAATGCGAGCGCTGCTGGCACTGGCGCGCCGACGTCGGGCAAGACGCCGGCCATCCCGAGATCTGCGGCCGCTGCGTATCCAATCTGTTTGGCGCGGGCGAACCGCGCGAGAAGGCCTGAGCATGACGCAAGCCTCGCCCAAGGCCCGGGGAAAACTGGGCGGCGCCCTGGCGCTTGCCCTGTTGATCATCGTGGTGGACCAGCTCACCAAGGTCTATTTCAACACCGCGTTTTCCTTTGGCGAGCGCGTCAACGTGCTGCCTTTCTTTGACTTCACGCTGCTGTACAACCGCGGCGCGGCCTTCAGCTTCCTGGCGGCCGAAGAAGGCTGGCAGCGCTGGTTCTTCACCGGCCTGGGCCTGGTGGCGGCCGTCGTCATCCTATGGCTATTGCGCCGCACGCCCGGCCAGCCGCGCTTTCGCGCCGCCCTCATCCTCATCCTGGGCGGCGCGGTGGGCAATGTGATCGACCGCCTGGCCTACGGCCACGTGGTGGACTTCCTGTTGTTCTACTGGAAAGACTGGTATTACCCTGCCTTCAACATCGCCGACGTCGCCATCACCTGCGGCGCGGTGCTGCTGGTGCTCGATGAGCTGTTGCGCGGCCGCGCCAAGGCCAAGCAGTCTTCCGGCGCCTGAGCCGCCTACAATCCGTATTACCCGACACAACAGGAAAGCGGCGCCCGCGCCGCGCAGCCACCATGCTTGATCTCGCCCGCAAACGCATCGTCCTCGGAATGACCGGCGGCATTGCCTGCTACAAGATCGCCGAACTCGTGCGCCGCCTGACCGAGCAAGGGGCAACCGTCGATGTCGTGATGACCGAGGCGGCCACGCACTTCATCACGCCGGTGACCATGCAAGCCCTCTCGGGCCGGCCGGTCTTTGTCGACGCCTGGGATGCGCGGGTGCCGAACAACATGGCCCATATCGACCTGACGCGCGGCGCCGATGCCGTGCTGATCGCGCCGGCCAGCACCGACTTCATGGCCAAGCTGGCGCACGGCCTGGCCGACGACCTGCTCTCCACGCTGTGCGTGGCCCGCGCCTGCCCCCTGCTGGTGGCGCCGGCCATGAACCGCGAGATGTGGGCCAACCCGGCCACGCAGCGCAACGTCGCCCAGTTGCTGGCCGACGGCATCACCCTGCTCGGGCCGGCCTCCGGAGAACAGGCTTGTGGCGAAACCGGGTCGGGCCGCATGCTGGAGCCGCATGAGATCCTCGCCGACCTGATCGCTTTTTTCCAGCCCAAGCTGCTGGCCGGCCGCCACGTGCTGCTGACCGCGGGCCCCACCTCCGAGCCCGTGGATCCGGTGCGCGTGCTGACCAACCGGTCTTCGGGCAAGACGGGCTATGCGCTGGCGCGAGCCGCGCACGAAGCCGGCGCGCGCGTCACCCTGGTGACCGGGGCCACGGCCCTGAAAGTGCCGCGCGGCGTCACCGCCATCCCGGTCATGACCGCCCGGCAAATGTATGACGCCGTCATGGCCCACGCCATGGACGCGGATATCTTCGTGGCCGTGGCCGCCGTGGCCGATTGGCGCGTCAAGAACCCCGCCGGCCAAAAGCTCAAGAAAGACAGTGAAGGCGGCGGCCAGCCCAAGATGGAGTTCGAACCCAATCCGGACATCCTGGCCGAGGTGGCGCGCCTGCCCAAGGGCCCGTGGTGTGTTGGCTTCGCGGCCGAGACGGAAAAGCTCTCCGAACACGCCGAAGCCAAGCGCCAGCGCAAGGGCATCCCGCTCTTGGTGGGCAATCTGGCGCATAAAGTCATGGACGCGGATACGACCGAGCTGGTGCTCTTTGACGGCCAGGGCGTCCATCCCCTGCCGGCCGCGCCCAAGCTGGATGCCGCGCGCCGCCTGGTGGCCGAGATCGCGAGCCGCCTGCCCAAACAAGGCTGATCGGCCCCGGGGCCAGCCGACTGGGTCAGCAGCTGCCGGGCGCGGCGGCAACGCGCTCGGTCCACAGGCGGGCCAACGCCGCGACGACCAGCAGGGTCAGCGCCACCCGGCCCACCAGCACGATCCAGCCATTGGCGCCCACCGCCATCAAGAGCAGGGTGTCTTCGATCAATGAATGGGATAGCGACAGCCAGGCCAGGGCCAGAAAGCGCGTGCGCGCCGAAAACTGCCGGCGTTGCGCCTCCTCGATGATGAGCGCCCCGCCGTAGGACAGGCCCAGCAACACGCCCAGCATGGTCACCGGCGCGACCTGCGGGTCCAGGCCGGACCAGCGCAACACCGGCGTCAGGCCGCGCGTCAGCACAGCCGTGATGCCGCTGCGCTCCATGAGGTCCAGCACCACGAGCAGAGCCAGTATCACGGCCAGGGTCAGCGCCATCGACACCGCGGTGCCGTACAGCCAATCCTGCAAGCCCGGATCGCCGCCAGCCATCTCCGAGCCCTGCAGCCACTCGAAGGACATGGGCTGCGACAGCCAGCCCATCGCATGACAAGTCCAGGAGACGGCGCCGCCGTAGAGAATCGCCGCCCCCAGCCGCAGGCCCGTGGTCGCCCAGAAGCTGGCCCCGGCCCGGCGCACGATGGCCTGCTCGACCGGCAGGCCGTGGGCGAACAGAATCATGGACGCCAGCGCGCTGAACTGGGCCGCCGTCATGTCCAGGCCGCCGGCCAGGCCGGCCAGCGCCGCAAGGGCGCCATACACGCCGACAAATATGCTCGCCATCCAGATCAGGGCCGCCTGGGCCGGAAGGTTCAGCCAGGCCATGACGGGACCGAGGAAATGGCCCAGGGCATCGATCCAGCCCAGCCACTGCCCGATCTGCACCAGCAGCATGATGGGCAGCATGACCTTGGCCAGGGCGTAGAACAGACGCAAGCCGCGGCGCAGCAGGTGGTGGACGTAAGCAAGCATGGGGCTTTCTGGTTTGGCGGAAGTAAAGGCCGCAGCATATCCCGGAACCCCCGCAATGAGTACGCGATTCATTGCTGCGCGCGAGCAAACTACGCTATAAATCGGCCGTGATTCACAACAATATTGTGCCCATGCTGCTGGACCCCATCGACCACCGGATTCTCGCCCTATTGCAGCGCAACGCGGATCTCTCCAACGCCGCACTGGCCGACCAGGTCGGCCTGTCCGCCTCGGCCTGCCTGCGGCGGGTTGCCCGCCTGAAAGAAACCGGCGTCATCCAGCGCGTGGTGGCCCTGCTGGACCCGGCGCACACCGGCCGCCCGCTGACGGCCATCGTGACCATCGAGTTCACGCGGCATGGCTCGGATTACCGCCGCAAACTCATGCAGGCCCTGGTGGCCGAACCGGCGGTGACCCAATGCTATCTGGTGACCGGCCACGTCTCCTGCGTCATCGTCGTCCATATGAACAATATGGACGAATACCTGGCCTTCGCCGACCGCCATTTCGACCAGGACGAAAACGTCGAGGCCTTCTATACCCATGTGGTCATGCAGACGGTCAAGTACGAACCCGGCCCTCCCCTGCCCGATCTGCCCTGAACCCTGCCCGCGCGCGACACACCTATCGCACCCGGCCGTCCAGGCGCGGGGCCGGCCATGGGCCGATGAGCCGTCGCCGCTAGGCCAGCGACAGCTTGCCCGGCGCCAAGGCGCGGGGCGCCAGTTCTCCCTGGAACAGCACGGCATCGTGCGGGCCCAGCAAGGCCAGGCCGCGTGCATCCAGGCGCAAGGCGCAGCCCTCGGGCAGGGCCAGCACCATGCGCTGCGGATTCAGCGCGCAAAACTCGGCCAGGCGCTGGTCGCGCGTCTCGCCGCGGTGGCCCGGGGGATGGGCATTGGTGTAATGGGGATTGATCTGGAAGGGCACCAGATCCAGCGCATCGAAGCCGCCCGGGTCGACGATGGGCATGTCATTGGTGGTGCAGATGGTGGGCGAGGCCAGGTTGGCGCCGGCGCTCCAGCCCACATAACCTGCCTGCCCGGCGCGCACGCGCTCGGCGATGAGCGACAGCAGGCCTCGGCGGCGCAGCTCGCGCAAGAGCTGGAAGGTGTTGCCGCCGCCCACCACGATCAGGCGCGCCTCGGCCAGCGCGCAGGCGGGATCGGCCTCCTGGTGCAAGGCGCGCGTGGCAATGCCGGCGGGCATCAGTGCATCGGCGACCTGTTGAGCGTAGTCATCCCAGGAACGGGTCACGCCGGCAAAGGGCACGAACAGCGCCGGGCCGCTGCCGGTCAGCGTGGAGGCGAACTCGGCCAGCCAAGGCTGGGCGTGTGTCAGGTAGCCGGCGTCGCTGGCCGAGTTGCTCAGGAGAAGTGCATTCATGGTTGTCGTGTTTCAATCAAAATTGCGCTCGGCCCATTGGGCCAGCGGCAGCGGCGTGCCGGCGATGCGCGCCAGCAATTGGCGCAATTCCGTCCAGCCGCCCCGGTCGCTGGGCCAGCGCCGGGGCGTGATCGCCTGCCAGGCCAGGCCCTGGCGTTCGGCCATGGCGAAACGAAACGTATAGTAGCCGGGCAGGCCCATGCGCAGGTCCGTGACCACCAACGTGTCGCCCATGGCGTCATACCGCAGCCAGCCGTTGGTGAACCAGCGCAGGCGCGCCAGCAGGAAGTCATCGTCCAGGGCCCGGCCCAGGTCCGGGTTCAGCGGCTGGGCCAGGAGCTGGGGCGGGGCGCGGTCCAGCCAGCCGGTGATGGCCTCGTAATAGACCCCGCCCTCGGTCTTGGCCACCACGCGCCACAGCAGGATATTGAAAGGCGTGGGCGTGGCCAGCACCTGCGAGACGTGCCGGCCCTGTGCCTGCAGGGCGGCTGTGACCTCGCGCTCCGCATGGAACCGCCCCGCCAACCCGGCAAACAGATAGGCGGTACTGAAGACCAGGGCTGCGGCCAGGATGCGCTGCAGGCGCGCGGACACCCCGGCCAGGCCCGCGGCCAGCACCGCCAGCAACAGGGGCACGGTATAGACCGGATCGATGATGAAGATCGCCGACCAGCTCTCGGGCACCCAGTCCAGGGGCCAGAACAATTGCGTGCCGTAGACAGTGAAGGCGTCCAGCAAGGGATGGGTGACCAGCACCAGCCATAAGGCCAGGAACAAGCGCCACCCCGGGTAAGGCGCGGCGGGCCAGCGCTTGCGGATGAGCCATGCCAGGATGGCCGCCACGGCCGTCAGCACAAAAATCGAATGCGAGAACCCCCGATGGAAGGTCATGGCGGACACCGGGTCCGGATAGGGGATGACGACATCGAGATCCGGCAGGGTCGCCAGCACCGCGCCGTAGATAAGCGCGCGCCGGCCCTGCCAGCGTCCCATGAGCGTGGCCTGTATGCCGGCGCCCAATACCGCCTGTGTCACTGAATCCATATATCCGCCTGTCCTGGCCCCGATCGCTCGCGCCGTCCTGCATGGGACGGCATCTCCCCGGCTCGCAGGCGTTAAGATACAGGATTGATCTCATCGGTTTCCGCATGGATGCTTATATCGACAAAATCGGGACGTTCATAGAGGCCAACCAGGAATGGGCCGGTCCCATCACCTTTTTGCTCACGCTGGGCGAATCGCTGCTGGTCCTGGGCCTGCTGATCCCGGCCACCGCCCTCATGCTGCTGACTGGCGGACTGATCGGCGCGGGCACGCTGTCGGCCTGGAACATCCTGGCCTGGGGCGTGGCCGGCGCTGTCCTGGGCGATGCTTTGTCCTACCTGATCGGCCGCTGGCTGGGGCCCGGCGTCACCCGGCGCTGGCCGCTGTCCACCCAGCGCACGGCCGTGGCCCGCGCAAGGCTCTTCTTTTACCGCTACGGTTTTGCCTCGGTCTTTCTGGGACGATTTCTGGGTCCGATCCGCTCCACCATCCCCACGGTGGCGGGCATCATGGGCATGAATCATGCGCGCTTCCAGCTCGCCAATGTGCTCTCGGCCGTGGTCTGGCTGCCGGCCATGCTGGCCCCGGGCTACTTTGCCGCGCGCGGCCTGGCCGCCGCGCGCGACAGCCAGCAGTTCGGCCTGATCGCGGGCGCCCTGGCTTCCGTGCTCGTGGGCGTATGGCTGGCCGCCAGCATGCTGAAAAAACGCCGCCAGGCCGCGCACCGCGGCCCGGGCAACTCCTGACCAAGGGCCATCATGTCCATCTACGGCGAACCCAAGAACGGCGATTTTGCCCGCTACGTCGAGGAGCTCTCGCGCCGCGGCGCCGCGTCTTCGGCGCCATCGCCGAGCGAAATGCCGCGCCGGCGCGCCCGCCAGGATCCGGACGCCGCTCGCGCAGTCGCCGGGTCGCCCATGCCCGGGACGGCCCCATCCGCCGCCGGCATGCCCGCGGCTGAAGCACCCACGCTGGCCCAGCAGGCCAGCCTGCGCCAATCCAGTTCGCGCCAGGCTTTTCTGGGCTTTGTCGCGATCTGCCTGGCAGTCTGGAACCTGGCGGCCTATCTCGCCCATGAGCACCAAAGCCCGGCGCGTTTCGTCATCCCGGCGCTGGTGGGTTTCTGGCTGTTCCGCGGCGCGGCCCGCAAGCGCGCCCGCTCCCGGGGCGCCGCTCGCCTCCTGCCGCCCCTGAACCTGCCGCCCAAGCCCTGAGCGTCTGTTAGGCTTTACGCTTTTGCCGCCTTCTATCCTTCCTGCAATGAAATCCGTCGACCTCAAGATTCTCGACGCGCGCATGCGCGACTGCCTGCCCACCTACGCCACCCCCGGCTCCGCCGGCCTGGACCTGCGCGCCTGCATCGATCAGGCCATGGTGATCGAACCGGGCGCCACGGTGCTTATCCCCACCGGCCTGGCCATCCACGTGGCCGACCCCGGCTATGCGGCGGTCATCCTGCCGCGCTCCGGGCTGGGCCATAAGCACGGTATCGTACTGGGTAATCTGGTCGGCCTGATCGACTCCGACTACCAGGGCCAGCTCATGGTCTCGACCTGGAACCGCGGCCAGGCCGCCTTCACGCTGGAGCCCATGGAGCGGCTGGCGCAACTGGTCATCGTGCCGGTGATGCAGGTGAGCTTCAATGTGGTGGAAGAATTCGGCGCCTCCGAACGCGGCGCCGGCGGCTTCGGCAGCACGGGCCGGGGCTGATGCCGCCGGGCAGCGTCAGCGCTGCCCGTGGCGCGCCCCCACGAAGAGATCCTTCACGCCATGCGGGGGGCTGCGCCAGTATTGGGGCGGCGCCGCCACCTGCGCGCCCAGTTGCGCGGCTGCATGCCAAGGCCAGCGCGGGTCATAAAGCATGGCGCGCGCCAGGGCCACCATGTCGGCGTGGCCTTCCCGCAGAATTGATTCGGCCTGCACCGCCTCGGTGATCAGGCCCACGGCCATGGTGGGCAGCCCGGTACGCGCCTTGACGGCCTGGGCGAATGGCACTTGGTAGCCCGGGCCCACCGGTATCTGCTGGCGCGGCGTCACGCCGCCGCTGGAGACATCGATGAAATCGGCGCCGCGCGCCTTGGCCGCCTCGGCCAGGCGCAAGGTCTGGTCCAGATCCCAGCCGCCCTCGGCCCCGTCGGTGGCCGACACCCGCAAGCCCACCGCCAGGTCGGGCGCGGCCTCGCGCACCGCTTCAAACACCTCCAGCGGAAAGCGCATGCGATTCTCCGTCGAGCCGCCATAGGCGTCGTGGCGGATGTTGGCCAAGGGCGAGAGAAACTGATGCAAGAGGTAGCCGTGCGCGGCATGCAACTCGATGGCGTCGAAACCCAGGCGGGCCGCGCGCCGGGCCGCCTGGACAAAGGCCTGGCGCAGGGCCTGCAGGCCTTGCGCATCCAGGGCGGCCGGCGAGGCCTCGCCCTCGGCATGCGGTAACGCCGACGGCGCCACGCACTCCCAGCCGCCATCGGCCAGGCTCAGCTGGCGTCCGCCCTGCCAGGGCGCGCCGCTGGAACCCTTGCGCCCGGCATGGCTAAGCTGCACGCCCAGGCGGATAGGAGAATGGCGCCGCACGGCGTCGACCACACGCCCCAGCGCCAGTTCGCAGGCATCGTCATACAGGCCCAGATCGCTGGGCGAAATACGCCCCTGGGCCGTGACCGCCGTCGCCTCCGTGAACATCAGGCCGGCTCCCGAAAGTCCCAGGTGCCCCAGATGCATCATGTGCCAGTCTGTGGCCTGGCCCTCGGAGGCCGAGTACTGGCACATTGGCGCGATCACGATACGGTTGGCCAGGGTCAGGCGGCCCAGGGAATACGGCGAGAACAGCAGGCTCATGGCTCGGTCCGGAAAGGCAAAACCGCAGCATACCGCCAGCGCGGGGCGGCGGGCTACTCCGCTTCGATCACGCTCTGCAGGAATTGGCGCGTCCGGTCTTCCCGGGGATCGGCGAACAGTTCCGCCGAGGGCCGGTCCTCGACGATATTGCCTTCGTCGAAGAACAGGGTGCGATCGGAACTGCGCTCGGCGAATTTCATTTGGTGGGTGACGATGATCATGGTCATGGTCTTCCTGGCCGACAGGTCGCTCAGGATCTGCAGGATGCCGCCTACCAGCTCGGGATCCAGCGCCGAGGTCACTTCGTCAAAGAGCATCACCTCGGGGCACATCGCCAGGGCGCGCGCGATACCCACGCGCTGTTTCTGGCCGCCCGACAGGCGCGCCGGATGGGCGTCGAGCTTGTCGCCCAGCCCCACCAGCTCCAGGTATTCGCGCCCTCGTGCCTCGGCCTGCTCGCGCGACAGGCCCAAGACCCGCAGGGGCGCCTCGGTCACATTGCCCAGGGCCGTCATATGCGGAAAGAGATTGAAGTGCTGGAACACCATGCCGATCTTGCCGCGCACCTTGCGCACATGGGCCGAGTTGGGGCCGGCCTCCCTGCCCTGGGCATCGCGCCACATGGACTCGCCGTCGATCTCGATCTCTCCGCCGCTGGGTTTGTCCAGGGTCATCAACAGCCGCAGCAAAGTGGACTTGCCCGAACCGGAGGGCCCGATGATGGACAGCGTCTGTCCCGCCGGGATCTCCAGGTCGATGCCGCGCAGCACTTCGTGTTCTCCATAGCGTTTGCGCAGATTCTTCAGGCGTATGCTCGCGCTCATCGCGCACCTCCATAAATGACTTTCAGCCGCGCCTCCAGGCGGCGCACGCCCCAGGCGGCAATCAGGCTCAGGACCAGGAACAGCACACCCACCAGAGTCAAGGGCTCGGTATAGCGGAAGGTGCTGGAACCGATGATCTTGCTTTGCTGCAGGAGTTCGACCACCGTGATGGCCGACAGCAGCGGCGTGTCCTTGAACATGGCGATGAGGTAGTTGCCCAGGGCGGGCACCACCGGCGGGATGGCTTGCGGCAGGATGATGTCGACCGCCGCGCGCCAGGGCGACAGGTTCAAGGCCGTGGCCGCCTCGAACTGCCCGCGCGGCACCCCTTCGAGCCCGGCACGGTAGACCTCGGCGCAATACGCGGCGTAGTGCAGGCCCAGGGCCAGGATGCCGGTGGTCAAGGGTGACATGCTCATGCCCACCGTGGGAAGCACGTAGAACAGGAAGTACATCTGCACCAAGAGCGGCGTGCTGCGCACGAACTCCACGAACAGCCCCGCCGCCCAGGACACGGGCCGCCAGGGCGAACGGCGCAAAAGCGCCAGCGCCAGTCCGGCCACGATGGCGAACAGCATCCCCAGCACCGTGGCCTGCACGGTGACCCGCAGGGCCGAGCCCAGCGTGGGCAGGATTTCCCAGGCGAATTTCCAATCGAAGATAGGGGTCATTGGATACGCACCCTTCTCTCCAGCCAGCGCACCGCGGCCGTGATGCACAGCGCCACCGCGAAGTACATGAGCAGCATGATGCTGAAGATCTCCGTGGTCTGCAGGGTCTCGCTGCGCAGCAGCTGGCCGCGGAAGGTCAGGTCGGTGATCGTGATCAGTGACACCAGCGCCGTATTCTTGAGCAGCTCGATGAGCAGATTGCCCGCCGGCGGCAGCATGGCCGGCAAGGCCTGCGGCAGGATGATGCGCCGCATGATCTGGCGGCGCGTGAAATTCAAGGCCACGCCGGCCTCGCGCTGCCCCGAGGGCACCGCCTGGATCGCGCCGCGGACCACTTCGGCGCCATAGGCGCCGGCATTCAGGGCCAGCACCACGATGCCGACCAGGATGGCGGGCAGGCGCACGCCGAACATGGGCAGCACGAAATAGAACCAGAACAGCTGGACCAGCGCCGACGTCCCGCGGAAGACTTCCACATAGACGGTGGCGATCATCCGCAGCCAGAGCTGGCCGGACAGGCGGGCCAAGCCGGCCAGGACAGCCAGCGGAATGGCCAGCAGAGCCGCGCCCAGCGTGATGCGCAAAGTCACCTGCAAGCCCTGCCACAGTGGACCGATCAGGGGTGAGATGGCGTCCATGGCCCCCCCTTTACGGCGTGCCGCAAAGCTTGGCGGCGGTCATTTCGCCGGGCAATTCGGCCTTGGTAAACCCGAAGGGCGCCACCAGCTTGGCATGTTCCTCGGTGCCGATGAATTTGGCCAGTTCGGCGTTGAAGGCATCGGCAAAAGCCTTGTCCTCCTTGCGGAAGGCGAAAGCCCCATAGCCGCGCGTCTCCTTGCCGTCGATGACCGGGTTCTTGAACGGCTGGGCGCGCTCCATTCCGCCGCCGCCATCGGTCTTGTTCAGCAAATCGTTGATCGTCAGGGCCGTGGCGGCGTAGGCATCGGCCCGCCCGGCCTGCACGCCGGCAAAGGCGCTGACCGCATCCGGAAAGACCACCATCTGGCCCGCCCCGACCTTGGATTGGCGGGCGTAGTCCGCTTCGATCGCCCCCACGACCACGCCCAGCTTCACATCCTCTTTATTGGCCACGTCCTCGAAACTGTGCAGCTGCTTGGGGTTGCCCTTGGGCACCAGAAAGCCTTCGTCCACGCCGTAGGTGGGATTGGAAAAGGCGACCTGCTGGCAGCGCTCCGGCGTGACATACATACCGGCGGCAATGATGTCGAAGCGTTTGGCCTGCAAGCCCGGAATCAGCGAGCCGAATTCCGTCAGCACCCCTTCCACTTCATTGATGCCCATGCGCTTGAGCACCACCCGGGCGACCTCCACGGCCTCGCCGGTTACGCGCGCTTTCTGGCTGTCCATGAACGCATAGGGGGCCTCGTTGGCATAGCCGATGCGGATGCGGCCGGCTGCCTTGGCGGCCTGCAGGGTGTCCTGTGTACCGCTTTGTTTCTCGGGAACCGGCGGCGCGGCGCTATTGCTGCCGGAATCGCAGGCCGTCAGGGCGGCCAGGCCGAGCACGGCGGCCAAGTGCTTGGCCCAGGACCAGATCGTCGTCGTTGTCATCTTGATGCTCCCCGAAATGAATTCACCAAGAATGTTATGCGAATAAATAATTTGAGTGCGAATCAAAATTCAACAAAAAGGGGCAGGATCATGCCTGCCCCCCTTGTACGCCGCTATTTAACCCGGGTATATATCAGGGTTGTCCCGCATAGGAGAACTTGCCATCCTTGATCACGCCCATGACGCGGGCACGCTCGTCAAAGCCCTGGTGGTCCTGGGGCGTGATGTTGAGCACGCCGTTGGGCACGACCAGATCGCGGGTGTTTTCCAGCGCATCGCGCAAGGCGCGGCGGAACTCGGGCGTGCCGGGCTTGGCGCCGGTCTTCAGGGCGCGCCCCACCGCGGAATCCAGCAGCATCCAGGCGCCATAGGCATCGCCCGCGAACTGCGTCAAGCTGTGGGCCCCATGCTGGGCCTCGTATTTGTCGGCAAAGGCTACGGCCACTTTCTTGACCGGATTGCTGTCAGGCAGTTCACGGGCCACCACGCCGGGGCCGGTCGGAAACAGCGTGCCTTCCACATCGCGCCCGCCCACCTGCAGGAACTCCAGGGTCCCGATGCCATGGGTTTGATAGACGGCGCCTTTGTAGCCGCGCTCCAGCAGGGTCTTCTGCGGCAGGGCCGAAGGGGTGCCCGCCCCTGCGATCAGCACCGCGTCCGGCTTGGCCGCGATGATCTTCAGCGTCTGGCCCATCACCGAGGCGTCGGTGCGCTGGAAGCGTTCCTGCGCGACGATGTCCAGGCCGGCGGCCTGGGCGGCCGTGGAGAACTCCTTCCACCAGCTGTCGCCGTAGGAATCGGCAAAACCGATGAAGGCCACGCGCTTGAGGCCTTTCTTTTTCATGTCCTGCGCCAGCACCGAGGCCATGAGCGAGTCGTTCTGCGGCATCTTGAATGCCCAGGCGCGCTTGGGGTCGGACAGCGGCTCGACAATGACGGCCGAGGCGGCCAACGCCACCATGGGCGTGCCGGTTTCGGCCAGCACGTCCAGGCCGGCGAGGGCCGCGGCGGTGGTATTGGGGCCCACGATGGCGTCGACCTTGTCTTCCGAGGTCAGCTTGCGCATGTTCTTGACCGCGCGGCTGACGTCGGTGCCGTCGTCCAGCACGACATAGCGCGCGGGCTGGCCGCCCAGGGTGGCGGGCCAGAGGCGGATGGCGTTATTGGTCTGGATGCCGATGGCCGCGGCCGGGCCGGTGGTGGAAACATCCACGCCGATGACGACTTCGGCCTGGGCGCCGAAGGCGCAGCCCATGGCAAGCGCAAGCGCGGCACATCGCTGGAGAATCGAAGACATGATTGGAGTCCGAATAGAAGAAGAGAAGGGCCTGGCGGCCGGCCCGGGCCCGCCTTGGGGCGTATTTTGCCTCATGTCCGCGCCGTCCGTACCCGCCGGCGGCCGGCTGTCCGCGGCTTGGCCTGCTGGGCTTCATAGACGAGCGCGGCCAGCGCGAGATCCTCCAGGGCGCTGCCCACCGCCTTGAACACCGTGATCTGCTCCTCATCGCCCCGGCCCGCCACCTTGCCGGCGACCAGATCGAACAACGTGCCCCGGATGTCCGGCACTCTCAGCGTGCCGGCCTTGAAGGCCTCGAGCAGGTCGCCGGCCTTGGTCGGCGCCTCGTCGGTATCGACGTAGACGGCGTGGCCGGCGAAACAGGCAGGATCGGTTTCCTTCATTTCGGGCTTGAAACTGCCGATGAGGTCCAAGTGGGTCCCCGGCCTCAGCCAGGCGCCGCGCACCAACGGCACCGTGGAAAGCGTGGCGCAGCTGACGATGTCGGCCCGGCCCACGGCGGTCTCCAGGTCGGTGACGGCGGTCGCGGCAAAGCCCTGCTCGCCCAGACGCTGGGCCAAGGCCTGCGCGCCCTCCGGGCGTACGTTCCAGACCATGACCTCTTCGATGGGGCGCACGGCCTTCATCGCCGCCGGCACCAGCCCGGCAATGCGGCCCGACCCCAACACCAGCAGGCGGCGCGCATCGCGGCGCGCGAGGTAGTCCGCGCCCAGGGCTGCGGCGCCCGCCGTGCGGAAGGCCGTCACCACATCGCCATCGACCTGGGCCAGCGGCACCCCGTTGCGCGCGCTGTACAACGTATAGGTCGCGTGCAGGCCCGGCAGCCCGTCGCGGGTGTTCTCCGGAAAGATATTGATGACCTTCACGCCGAAATAGCCGGCCTCGCTCCAGGCCGGCATGATGAGGGATGTGCCGTGGCGATCGCCCGAGGCGAGGCTGTGCACATGGCGGGGCGGCACCGTATAGCCGCCGGCAAAGGCGGCGCGCAAGGTGGCGATGACGGGTTCGAACGCAAGGGCCCGGCGCGTGGCGTCGGTGTCGATGATCTGCATGGTTGGCCTCCTGCGCTGCATTATGACCGTATCCCGTCCCGGTTTTCCAGTCGATGGCGCGGCGATATGATGGACCGACAGGGAGCGCGTCTCCCCCCTTCATCACGCAACAGGAGTTCCCCCATGAAAAAGACGGCATCCGCGGTCTGGCAAGGCGACCTGAAGAACGGCAAGGGCAGCATCTCGACCCAGAGCGGCGCGCTCAAGAACCAACCCTACGGCTTCAAGACGCGCTTCGAGGGCGAGCCGGGCACCAATCCCGAGGAGCTGATCGGCGCGGCGCACGCGGGCTGCTTCTCGATGGCGCTGTCCAATGTGCTGGGCGAAGCGGGGCTGACCGCCGACCGTATCGACACGAAGGCCGAGGTCACGCTGGACAAGACCGACGATGGCTTTGCCATCACGGCGATCCACCTGACCGTGGTGGCGGCCATCCCCAACGCCAGCGACGCCGCCTTCCAGGAGGCCGCCGCCAAGGCCAAGGCCGGCTGCCCGGTCTCCAAGGTGCTCAACGCCAAGATCACCATGCAAGCCTCGCTGGCCTGATCCGCGGCGTGATTGCCGGCGGCTATCGCCCCGGATAATCGAAATCATTGGACAACGGGCCGCCAATAGCCAAAAATGAGAACCATTCTCATAAAGGTGCGCCATGACCCGTTTGATCCTCGCCCTCTCCGGCCCGGCCGCGCGCCACCCAGGCCTGCGCCGCCTCGTCGGTTCGGGCGTCCTGGTGGCGGTCGGCTACATCGATCCGGGCAACTGGGCCACCGACATCGCCGCGGGCGCGGGCTTTGGCTATGGCCTGCTGACAGTGGTGTTCGCCGCCGCCCTGCTGGCCATGGGCTTCCAGGTCCTGGTGGCCCGGCTGGCGCTGGCCACGGGCGAAGATCTCGCCACCCTGACCGCCCGCCATCTGCCCCGCCGCGCGGCCGGCGCCGCTTGGCTGGCCGGCGAAGCCGCCATTCTGGCCACGGCCCTGGCCGAACTGATCGGCGGCGCCATCGCGCTGCGCCTGCTGTTCGGCCTGCCCCTGCTGGCGGGTGTCGCCGTCACGGGCATCGCCACCTTTACCGTCTTCTATATCGCGCGCGGCCAAGTCGCGCGCCATGAGCAGGTCATCGCTGTCCTGCTGGGCATCGTCGCGCTCAGCTTCGTCGTCTTGCTGGCCGAGGCGCGCCCCGATCCCGCCGCTGTCATCCAGGGCGCGGCGCGCGGCGGCCGGGCCTTGGCCGACCCGCAGGGCTTCATGATTGCCCTAGGCATCCTGGGCGCGACCCTGATGCCGCACAATCTCTATCTGCATTCCGGCACGCTGGCCCAGCGCGCCCGCGGCCTGCCCGCTGAACTGCGCGGCACTGCCTTCCGCCTGGCTCGCCACGACATCATGATCTCGCTGGGCATCGCCATGCTCGTCAATGCCGCCATCCTGATCGTGGCCGCCGCCTCGCTGTCGGGACAGGGCCCGGCCGTGGCAAACCTGGACACCGCTCATGCCGCCATCGGGCAGACGCTGGGCACCGGCGCGGCCTTGCTGTTTGCACTGGCGCTGTACGCCGCGGGCCAGAGCTCCACCATCACTGGCGTCATGGCCGGCAAGATCCTGTCATCCGGCTTCGAGCGAGGCACACAGCTGTCCGCCTCGCGCCGCGCCCTCATCACGCGCATCGCCGCCGCGCTGGCCGCCGCGGGCATGTTGATGGCCGGCGGCGGCCAGGACCCGGATGGCATCCTGGTGCTCAGCCAGGTCATCCTGAGCCTGGCCCTGCCCTTTGCCCTCATCCCGCTGGTCCTGCTGGCTTGCCGCGGCGATGTCATGGGCCGCTGGAAGCTCCATGGCGGCTGGGCCTGGGCCGCCATGGCTTGCACCGCCGGCATCGTGCTGCTGGACGCCTATCTGCTGATCGACATGCTGGCCTGACAAGAAAAAAGCCAGCTGTGAGGCTGGCTTTTCCCGGGACAGCGGACTTCTCAGGCCTTGTCGAGGTGGTCCAGGTCCACCGGCAGCGCCCGGTTGAGCACCGAAGCCACCTTGACGCGCAAGGCATTGGAGTGGGCGCGCCGCACCTCGCGCTTGACATCCAGCAGCTGCTGCGGATGCATGGAAAACTCCGTCAGGCCCAACCCCAGCAGCAAGCGGGTCAGGCGCGCATCGCCCGCCATCTCGCCACAGACCGCCACCGGCTTGCCGGCCCGCTCGCCCGCATTGATGGTCGCGGCGATCAGGCGCAGGACCGCCGGATGCAGGGGGTCATACAGGCCCGCGACATCATGGTCGCCCCGGTCGATCGCCAGGGTGTACTGGATCAGGTCGTTGGTGCCGATGGACAGGAAATCCAGCGCCTGGGCAAACGGCTCGATGGCGATCGCCATGGCCGGCACCTCCACCATGGCCCCGACTTCCATCTTGGGCGCATAGGCCTGGCCGCGCAGGTCCAGCTCGCGGCGGGCGGCGTCCAGCGCCGCATACACCGCCTTGACTTCGTGCATATGGGCGATCATGGGCACCAGCATGCGCACCGGACCATGGGCCGAGGCGCGCAGGATGGCGCGCAGCTGGCTGGCGAACATATCCGGACGCGCCAGGCAGTAGCGGATGGCGCGCTGCCCCAGCGCCGGATTGGTCGCGACCGTGGCCTCGCCGTCCAGCGTCTTGTCCGAGCCGATGTCCAGGGTGCGTATCGTCACCGGCCGGCCGGCCATGGTCCGGACGACGGACGCATAGGCTTGGTACTGTTCTTCCTCGCCCGGCAGATCGGCCCGCCCCATGAACAGGAACTCGCTACGGAACAGGCCGATCGCATCGGCGCCGCAAGCCAGGGCCAGGGCGGCCTCCTCGGGCAATTCGATATTGGCCTCGAGCTTGACGTCGATCCCATCCAGCGTGATGGCGGGCACGTCGCGCAGCAGCGCCAGTTCGGCCCGCTCATCCGCATAGGCGCGCTGGCGGGCCCGGTACTCTTCCAGGATGGCGACCGAGGGATTGATGACCAGGGCGCCGGCCGCGCCGTCGACGATCAGCACATCGCCGTCGCGCACCAGCTCGCGGACATTGCCCATCGCCACGACAGCCGGCACGCCCATGCTGCGCGCCACGATGGCCGTGTGCGAGGTCGGCCCTCCGAGGTCGGTGACAAAGGCGGCGAAACGCCCGCCGCGCAGCCTGAGCATGTCGGCCGGCGAAATGTCGTGGGCCACCACCACCAGGGGTTCGTCGCCGTCGACGCTGGAGCCGTCGGGCAGCATCGTGGAGGTGCCCGAGAGCACCTGCAGCACGCGCTCGATGACCTGGCGGACGTCGCCACCGCGCTCGCGCAGGTACTCATCCTCCATGGCGTCGAACTGCTCGCTCAGGATCTGGCCCTGGGCGGTCAGCGCCCATTCGGCGTTGTAGAAACGCTCGGCAATCATGGCGCGCGCCTGCTCGGCCAGCAGCGGATCGCCGATCAGCAAGCGGTGCACGTTCAGCATGGCGCCCAGCTCGCGCGGGGCATCCTCGGGCAGGCTGTCGGCCAGCTGGAGCAAATCGGATTGCGCCTGCAGCAAAGCCTCGGTCAGGCGCTGGCACTCGGCGCCGACGTCTTCCGGGGCAATGCGGTAGTGGGCCACTTCAAGCGCGGCGGCGCCCATGACCACGGCGCGGCCGATGGCATAGCCGCGCGCCACCCCCTTGCCGAACAAAGACAAGACGGGGCTGGCAAAGCCAGCCCCGTCCTCGGAAACAGCCGCCGACCCCGGAGCCTCGAGGGCACCGGTATCAGCACTCAGCGCGGATCTATTCCTGCTCACCGAATTTGTTTTCGAACAAAGATTGAATTTCCGCCAAGGCCTGATCGGCATCGGCACCGGATGCATCGATCTTGACCGTGACCCCCAGCCCGGCCGCCAGCATCATCACACCCATGATGCTCTTGGCATTGACACGCTGCGCCCCGCGAGCAATGAAAATCTCGCTGTTGAACTTGCTGGCAAGCTGCGTGAGCTTGGCCGCCGCGCGGGCATGCAGGCCAAGTTTATTGCTGATGACAATATCTAACGTAGGCATATTCTGTTTCTGATCACGGCCCGCAAGCCGTGCTGGTTGGATCGTCAGGGCAAGCCCCGCATCAGTCTACACGCAAGCAGCCTTGCACCCCTCCCGCCAATGCCTTTTCCCGTGTTTCGGCCAATGACAAATTGCGGTATGTCAGGGCGCGCAGCAACATGGGCGTATTCAGGCCCGCCAGGACGCAGCACTGCACGCCGCTGGCCTGGGCGTCGGCCACCGCGCGCTTGGCGATATTGGCCGGCGTCGCCCCGATGAGGTCGGTCAGCACCAGCACGCCCTGGCCCTTGTTGACGCGCAGGATGTCCTGCAGCACCTGGGGCACAAGGTCATCCGGCAGATCCTCCGGCAGGATGTCATGCACCGCCAGCACGTCGGTGGTGTCACCCAGCACGTGCCGCACGCTTTCGCGCATGGCGGTGCCCAACGGGGCGTGGACGACGATAACAATCCCGGTCATGGCTTGCTCGCATTCAGCCCGCGGCGCGTTCGAGCGCCTGGGCGAACATATCCGCGACGTCGAAACCCGTCTGCTCGGTGATTTCCACGAAACAGGTGGGGCTGGTCACATTGATCTCGGTCACGTAGTCGCCGATCACGTCCAGGCCGATCAGCAACAGCCCGCGACCGGCGGTCTTGGCCGCCACGGCCAGGGCCAGCTCGCGGTCGCGCGGCGACAGCGGCTGGGCCACGCCCCGGCCGCCGGCCGCAAGGTTGCCGCGCGTCTCGCCCGCCTGCGGAATGCGCGCCAGCGCATACGGCACGGGCTCGCCGCCGATGATGAGCACGCGCTTGTCGCCCTTGACGATCTCGGGGATGTAGCGCTGCGCCATGATGGTGCGCGCACCGTTGTCGGTCAGCGTCTCCAGGATGGCGTTGCGATTGGCTTCGTTGGGCTGCAGGCGGAAAATGCCGGTGCCGCCCATGCCATCCAGGGGCTTGACGATCACGTCGCCGTGCAAGGCATGGAAGTCCTTGATACGGCTCATGTTGCGCGTGACCAGCGTTGGCGTGGTCAGTTCGGCCACCTCGGTGATGGCCAGCTTTTCGGGATGGTTGCGGATGGCCGCGCCGCCATTGAAAACCTTGGCGCCTTGGGCCTGCGCGTATTCCAGCAGATGCGTGGAATACACATACTCCATGTCGAAGGGCGGGTCCTTGCGCATCAGCACGGCGCCATAGACGGACAGCGCAAGATCGACCGCCGGGCCGGTCTCGCGCCACCACTCGTGCCCATGCAGATCGGCCCCCTCGACCAGCGCGATCGGCTGGCTGCGCGCGCAGACCTTGCCGGCGTCGATATAGAGGTCGCCCTGCAAGGCCACGCTAAGCGTATGGCCGCGGGCCACAAGGGCCCGCATCATGGCCACGGAGCTGTCCTTGTACGCCTTGAGCTGCGGCAAGGGATCGATGATGAACAAGACGTGCATTACGTTACCTGACACCTCTGCCCCGCCTCTTGGTCGACAAGAACGCGAAGCCGATAAACACATCGTAGCGCAGCCGGGCCGGCACGCCATGCCCGCACGGCGGCGGGGCGATAAACGCAAACCGGCCCGGCATCTTCCTGCGGGAAGAGCCGGGCCGGAAATGCGGAATCAACTGGCCGAATCGGCCTTGGTCGCACCCGCCTTTTTCTTGGGCGCGAGCACCATGACCATCTGGCGGCCTTCGAGCTTGGGCATCGCCTCGACCTGGGCCAATTCGGTCAGATCGTCGCGCACTCGCTCCAGCACCCGCATGCCGAGCTCCTGGTGGGCCATTTCACGACCACGGAAGCGCAGAGTCACCTTGGCCTTGTCGCCTTCTTCGAGGAAGCGGCGCAGGTTGCGCAGCTTGACCTGATAGTCGCCCTCGTCGGTCGCGGGACGGAATTTGACTTCCTTGACCTGGATGACCTTCTGCTTGGAACGCGCCTCGGCCTGGCGTTTCTGTTCCTGGTACTTGAACTTGCCGTAGTCCATCAAGCGGCAGACTGGCGGCTCGGCATTGGGCGCGATTTCGACCAGATCCACGTCAGCTTGCTCAGAAAGACGGAAAGCGTCGGCAATCTTGACGATACCAAGCTGCTCTCCGTCCAGACCTATCAGGCGCACCTCGGGGACGCGGATTTCACCGTTGATGCGAATGCTTTTTTCAGTGGCGATGTTGAAGACTCCTAGAAAGATTAAACAGCTTTGCTATCCGGCTGAACGACATTGCGCCGGCTGGCGACGTCCTCGCTCAGGCGGGCGACAAAGTCGTCGAAGGGGATGGCGCCCAGATCCAGGCCACCAAGCCCACGCACGGCGACTGTCCCGTTTTGCGCTTCCTTGTCGCCAACGACAAGGATGTACGGAACCTTTTGCAGGCTGTGTTCCCGAATTTTACGAGTGATTTTTTCACCACGCAAATCGGCCTGAACTCTAAAGCCTTGTTTTTTCAGGCTTTGTGTGATTTTGGCCGCATAGTCGGCCGACGGCTCGGAAATGCAGCACACCACGGCCTGCACCGGCGCCAACCAGGGAGGCATGGCGCCGGCATGGTTTTCGATCAACATGCCGATGAAACGCTCCAGCGAACCCAGGATCGCGCGATGCAGCATGACCGGCGCGCGGCGCTGGTCGTTCTGGTCGACATACTCCGCGCCCAGGCGTACCGGCATCGAGAAATCCACCTGGATGGTGCCGCATTGCCAATGACGGCCGATGGCGTCCTTCAGCGTGTACTCGACCTTGGGGCCGTAGAAGGCGCCCTCGCCCGGGGAGATCTCGAACTCGCAGCCCGTGCGGCGCAGGCTCTCCATCAGGGCCGTTTCGGCCTTGTCCCAGATCTCGTCGCTGCCGATGCGCTTTTCCGGCCGCGTGGCGACCTTGTACAGCACCTCGGTAAAGCCGAAATCACGGTACACCCGCTGCAGCAGCGCGGTGAAATCGGCGCATTCGTCCTGCAGCTGGTCTTCGGTACAGAAAATATGACCGTCGTCCTGCGTGAAACCCCGCACGCGCATCATGCCGTGCAGCGACCCGGAGGGCTCGTTGCGGTGGCACTGCCCAAACTCGCCATAGCGCAGCGGCAGCTCGCGATAGGAATGCAGGCCCGCATTGAAGATCTGCACATGGCCGGGGCAGTTCATGGGCTTGAGGCCATACACGCGGTTCTCCGACTCGGTCGTGAACATGTTTTCGCGGTAGTTGTCCCAGTGGCCCGTCTTTTTCCAGAGCGAGAGATCGAGGATCTGCGGCGCCTTGACCTCCTGGTAGCCGTTGTCGCGGTAGACGGCGCGCATGTACTGCTCCACCTGCTGCCACAGGGCCCAGCCCTTGGGATGCCAGAAAATCAGGCCAGGTGCCTCGTCCTGGAAATGGAACAGATCCAGATCGCGGCCGATCTTGCGATGATCGCGGCGCTCGGCCTCTTCGAGCATGTGCAGATAGGCGTCCTGGTCCTCCTTGGTGGCCCAGGCCGTGCCGTAGATACGCTGCAACATCTCATTGTTGCTGTCGCCGCGCCAATAGGCGCCCGCGACCTTCATCAGCTTGAAGACCTTGAGCTTGCCCGTGGACGGTACATGAGGACCGCGGCACAGGTCGATGAAATCGCCCTCGCGGTACAGGCTGATGTTCTCGTTGCTCGGGATGGAGGCAATGATCTCGGCCTTGTAGGTCTCGCCTATGCCCTTGAAAAACGCCACCGCCTCGTCGCGCGACCAGACTTCGCGCGTGACGATTTCGTCCTTGCGGGCGAGCTCGGTCATCTTCTTCTCGATGGCCTCGAGGTCTTCGGGCGTAAACGGACGCTTGTACGAGAAATCGTAGTAAAAGCCGTTGTCGATCACCGGGCCGATGGTGACCTGGGCATCCGGATACAGCGACTTCACCGCATAGGCCAGCAGGTGGGCCGTCGAATGCCGGATCAGATCCAGGCCATCGGCGTCCTTGGCGGTCACGATGGCCAGCTGCGCATCGCCTTCGATGCGGAAGCTGGTGTCGACGAGCTTGGGCTCGGCGCCATCGAACGTGACTCGGCCGGCCAAGGCCGCCTTGGCCAGGCCGGTTCCGATGGACTGCGCGACTTCCGCGACCGTGACCGGCCCGGGATACTGGCGCTGAGAACCATCCGGCAAAGTGATTTGTACCATCGACGGGTTTCCTGGATGAGAAACGAAAAACGCGGCTATCTAGCCGCGTTCTATCTGCCTATGTTTCGCTGTCTGACGACACCAAACACCTCTAACGACTTAACGCGACATGGGGCGATAGGTCGTAGTCGTAGTTCGTGCCGACGCGCAAAACATGTAAGGCCTTTTTGGGGAAATAGGGTCATAGCCGCCGCGCCCGGGCAAAAAACCGGCGCGTTTTGGCCACAGAAGCTGATTGTAGCACTTTTGCTGCGCTTGCCGGCGGTCATGCCCCCCTTGCGCCCCCAGGGCGTCGGAAAGGCGGAAGGCGTATTTAGGACTATTTGCGGTAGATATGTAGGACTTTTCCTGATTTTTCGGCATCCCGATTTTTACCTCGAATTGCCTTTAACCTCCGCTCTGAAGCTCTGCTCCGATCGGACGAACGCACTTTGCCAAAGCGTACTTTCCAGAAATAAAACCATGTCGAACAATATCTCCTCCCTTCCCGGCCAAGACAGATCCGAAGACTCCTCCGACCCCGGTTACGGCGTGCGGCGCTACATGCTGCTGTCCCGCCCCAGCCATAAGATCCGGGTCGCCATCCTCGATGACCACCCCGCCATCACGCTGGGGCTGGCCGCCTATCTGCGCAACCAGACGGACCTCGAGGTCAAGTGTGTCGAAACCCGGGCCGAATCCCTGTCCAAGACCCTCAAACAGCATCCCTGCGATGTCGCGGTGGTGGATTTCTACCTGCCCCGCCAGCCTTGGGACGGCATGGACTTCATCCGCCGCCTGCGGCGCCAGCATCCGGAAATGGCGATCATCACCTTCTCGGCCGGCAAGAACAGCGAAACCGAATTCGCCGCCTACCGGGCCGGGGCCAACGCCTATCTTCCCAAGGAAGCCTCGGTGGAAACGCTGGTCGAAGTGATACGCCAGACCGCCGCCGACCGGCGCCAGTTCCTCGGCTGGAAGGACGGCCGCTCCCAGATCACCGAACCCGCCCACCCGGATTCCCAGCTCACCACGGCCGAGCTCGAAGTGCTGCGCCAGATCTCCCAGGGCCTGTCGGTCACGCAGGTCGCTTCGCGGCTGCTGCGCAGCAAGAAGACGATCAGCACGCACAAGCGGCGCGCCATGAAAAAGCTGGGCCTGGCCGATGACCTGGCGCTGGCGCTCTACCTGAACGAAAAATTCGAGCAGAACATCTGCGGCTGATCAGGCAATGCGCGAATAGCGCTCTACCGTGGCCGACGCGCGCAGATGGGCGTCGAAGACCATGGCAATAGCGCGCACAAAGAACCATCCCTGTTCGGTCACGGAGAGACAGCCGTCCGCCAGTTGCAGCAGGCCCATGGCCTGCAACTGGCGCAGCTGGGGCAGCTCGGCGGCGAACACCTGCTCGGGATCGGCGCCGCCACCGGCGGCGCGCAGGTCCAGGCGTCCGCGGCACATGATGTCCATGATGAGCCGCCGGCGCCATAAATCCTCCTCGGTACAGGCCAGGCCGCGCTCCACCGGAAAGTCCCCCGCCTCCACCGCCCGGTAATAGGCGTCCAGGTCCTTGTGGTTCTGGCTGTACACCGGCCCGACCTGGCTGATGGCCGAGACCCCCAGGGCCAGCAGATCGTGGTCCGGTTCGGTGCTATACCCCTGGAAATTACGATGCAAGCGCCCCTCGGCGCGGGCCCGCGCGAGGCTGTCTTCGGCGAGGGCGAAATGATCCATGCCTATATAGGCATAGCCCTGGTCCAGGAAGCTGTCGATGGCCGAGCCCAGCAAGGCCACGCGCGTGGCCGGATCGGGCAGTTCTTCGGCAAGAATGCGCCGCTGCGGCTTGAAGCGCGCCGGCAGGTGCGCGTAGGCATACAGGGCGATGCGGTCCGGGCGCAGCTCGCCCACCTGGGCGAGGGTGCGCGCAAACGAGGCCACCGTCTGCCTGGGCAGGCCATAGATCAGATCGACATTGATGGATGGAAAGCCCACCGCCCTTGCGGCCTGCATCAGCCCGCGCACAATCTCATAGGGCTGGACGCGATGCACCGCCTGCTGCACGGCGGGATCGAAATCCTGCACGCCATAGCTGATGCGGTTAAAGCCCATCTGCGCCAGGTTCAACAGGCGCGCGGCGTCCACGGTGCGGGGGTCGATCTCGATGGATACTTCGGCTCCGGGCAGGAGATGGAAATGGCGCCGGATATCATCCATCAGGCGAGCCAGCTCGGCGTCGGACAGGAAAGTGGGCGTGCCGCCGCCGAAGTGCAGCTGCATGACGGCTGTCTTGCGCCCGAGCAAGGCCGCCTGCATGGCCATCTCGCGCGACAGCGCGGCGAGATAGCGCGCGGCGCGCTCGTGATGCCGGGTCACGATTTTGTTGCAGGCGCAGTAATAGCACACCGAATCGCAGAAGGGGATATGCACATACAGCGATAGCGGCTCGCCGCCGCTCCTGGCCGCCAGGGCATCGGCCCATTGCGCGGGCCCGAAACCCTGATGCAGGCGGTCGGCCGTGGGATAAGAGGTGTAGCGGGGCCCGTTCTTGGCCAGACGGGCCAAGAGATCGGGCGACAAACGGGTGCGCGATGGCGCGTGCACGGAAGACATGGCGCGAATTATGCGGGCCAGCGGCCAGCCCGCCTTTGATCTGGCGCAAGCCGCCCCCGTAGAATGGCGGGGTCCCCAACCCCGGAAATCCCATGGAAACCGAACTCGACGGCCGCCTGCTGGCCCTGCGCCAGGCCCTGGCCATTTCTATCGCCCTGTCCACGCGCGGGCACCCCCAGGCAACCGGCATGGCCCTGGAGCTGCTCGACGATCTGCGCAACCACGCCGACAGCACGCCGGCCGGCGCGCCTTTCGATCCTCCCGTGTGGGTGCGAGGCGCACAGGATGAACTCGAACAGATCTCGCGATTGGTGCGGGCCTTTACGCAAGCCGACGACGAGCCGGCCTAGACCATCAAGGCCAGGCTGACGATCTGCGCCAGCCGCGAGACGTCCATTTTCATCTGTAGCATCTTGATCTGGGCCCGTATCGTGCCCACCGACACGCCGCGCCTGTCCGCGCATTCGGCGGGCGTGAGCTCTTCGCAGGCCAGCATCACCGCCACTTCCGCCTCGGCCTGCGTCAGGCCATACAGCTGCCGCAGGCGGCGCGCGCGCGCCGCCGCGCTCTTGTTGCTAGGCAGGGACATCAGGACCAGCGGTCGCGGCCAGCTCCTGGCCAGGGTGGAGCCGGGCGGCACGGGGATCAGGGACAGCGCCATGGGCGCTCCCGACGCGGCGCGCAGTACACAGCCGCCGGCCCGGCAGGCCGCGCGCCAAGTCGCGCTGTCCGACAGCACGCCGGGCGCCACCCGGTCGCCGCGGAAAGCCAGCACCGGCTCGGCCTGCATCAGGCGCCGGGCCGCCGCATTGGCCAACAGCAGCCGCCCGGTTTCCTCTTCCAGCAGCAAGACCGGCGTCTCCAGCTGATCCAGCGTCGATTCGGCGACCACCGCGCGGCGCTGGACGTCGCCCAGGCGGGAAGCGACACGCAAGGCGCGCGCCAGGTGGGCCGTCAAGCCGTCGCTCAAGCGCAGGTCAGGATCCTCGCTCCGTTTGTCATCGGCCAGGCACTGCAAGCTGATAAACGCTTGGGAATGCGGCTCGTTGAACAGATAAGTGCCCGACCAGCTCCCCAGCCCCTGCGGGCGCAGGAACTCCTGGTAGTAAAGGCTGTGGGCGCGCTCATGCTCGGAAAACGCGCGCCGGTCATTGAACCAGCGCCCGGCTTGCCAACCCTGCACCGCGGCGGGCGTGGGATCGTGCAGAAAGAATTCGCGCTGATAGCTGCCCATGGCCTGCTCGGCCCAGGCATCGTCATGCGTGGCCACGGCATTGAGCAAGGGCAGATCCGTCCGGGGATCCTGCGACAGCAAGGCCACCAGGGCCACGCCGGTGGCCTGGCGCAGGAAGGTGAGCACTTCCGTCCAGTCGTTCTCTCCGAGAGCGGCCCCATACATCGCCTCCAGCAAGCGACTCTCATCGCCTGCGCTGGTGTATGCCTTGACCACGCCCGCCTCCGTCCCATGTGCTCTTGGGGCGAGTTATAGCCAAAGCCCGGACGCCCGCCTATTAGCGAAAAGCCCCGCTGTCGCGACTGCGCAACCGGCGACCACGCCGCTCGTGGCATGACCACGCCGCCTGGAGAGGCAGCTTTGCAAAGCTTGACTTTCAATACTGAAAGCTAGGGCTGTAAGCTCTCGTCACGTTGCCGCACGATTGTTTAATTATTTGCATGCCCATGAGCAAGTACCAGCAAGAATTCTCCCAACTGAACCTGCTTTCCGAGGCCGAACGCCGCGCCCAGCGCACCCTGGCGGCGGCCGATAAACTCCTGAACCGCAATCCGCCGGCACAGACGGCAGCGGCCAGCTCCGCCGAGGCCGAACTGACGCGCTACATGGACGAACTGCGCGCCCGGCAAACCGGATACGGCCACGCCAGCGCCGTGCTGCGCCCGCCTGGCAAACCGGCCTGAGTCCCCGGCCTGCTCCGCGCAAGGGCCAGGCTGCCGCCTTCCCGGCCGGGTCGGCGGCACACAAAAAAGCCAGTCGCTCATGCGACTGGCTTGGAAAACAGGCGGCCCCGACTCTGCTCAGTTGGGGCCGCGCCTGGCACCAAAAGCGATCAGAAGCGGTGGCGCAGTCCCACCCCCACCGTCGTCATCTTGTCGCCCTTGATAAAGGCCGCGCCATCGGCGTAGGAGGCGAAGGCATACAGATTGGTCCGCTTGGACAGATCGTAGGTGTAGCCCAGGCTGTAGACGTCCATGGCGTACAGGTTCTTGTTCGGATCGGCGCGCTGCCACGAGCCGAATACCGAACTCGCCGCGCCGATGGGCGCGCTCAAGCCGACCAGATAGGAATTGATGCGCAGGCCATCCCAGGTAAAGCGGTCAGCGGTGTAACCGATGCCGTGAGCCGGCCCGGCGGTCTGTTGCCGGCCGCCCATCAGGTCGAACCCTTGTCCGGCGAACACGCCATCTTCCGTGCGGCCATAGGCCAGGGCCAGCTTGACCACTTCAAAGTCGTAGGAGGCGCCCAGAATGAATTGCTGCGGCTGCGGTTGGTTGGGCTTGCGGAACTGCCGGTCATAGGTGAGCGCCACATTCAGGGGGCCATTCACGTAGCGCAGGCCGGTGGTGATGGCGCGGTTGTTTTCCTTGGTACGGAAATCCGTCGGGCCTTCCACATCGTCCGTGGAAAAGGAATAACCGACGCCTGCCTGCAGTCCCGACCAGCTCGGGGTCTGGTACATGACCATGTTGTCGTAGCGCACGGTATTGGCGGCACTGAAAGACGTGCCCATCGTCGCGGTCAGGAAATCCGTGCCGAACGGATCGATGTCGCCGAAGTACTTTGACGCGATATTGGTCTGGCGGCCCAGGTCGAGCTGGCCCCATTGCGCATGGGCCAGGCCGATCGTGGCCTGGCGGCCAAACAGGCGATCACCCTGGGCGCGCGAACCGTTGCGGGCGTTGAAGCCGTTTTCCAGCACGAACACCGCCTGCAGGCCGTCGCCCAAGTCCTCGACGCCGCGCAGACCGAAGCGCGAGCCGTTCTGCACCCCGTCGGTCATGCCGAAACGCGATTGAGCGCTGCCGCCATACAGGCCGCGATTGGAATCCGTCGGCCCGACTTTCCCGCGCTGGAAGGTCAAACCAACGTCCACAAGGCCGTACAGCGTCACCGATGTTTCGGCGGCGGCCACACCCCCGGTCATCACGAGAATCGCGCTGGCCAGCAAAGTCTTCCTGAGCATGTCTTTATCTTCCGTTCTAAAGCAGAGGTTCAGCCCGAACGCTCGGGCCAGCCCACACCCTAGATAAGCATCGCGTCAGCAAGACCACAAAATATGTCTTTTAACTACATAAAAACAACTCCCGCCCCATTGTCTAACTCTCTGCCCTCTCGGGGTGTGCCCGCATCAAGTTACTTTTGAAATATTAAGAAACCACGTTAAGTATGGCGATTCCACAACATTTCCCTCTCATCTTTCAGATTTCTTCCGTGACTCTCTAGCAACACTCGGCAAAACCCTCTAGACGAATTGTTATTAACAGTTTCATATATAGACATTCTTATCACTATTGCGAAATATCTGGCCACTCCGTCACCGCTGTTTTCCTTCGAGGGGAGAACCTCATGCGAATGAATTTGCCGATTACTGATCAAGAATTTGTCTTACATGAAGATCAGTACCTCATCTCCAAGACCGACCTCAAGGGCCGCATCACCTACTGCAATCCCGCCTTTGTGGAGATCAGCGGCTTCTCGCGCGATGAACTGCTGGGCAAGGCGCACAACATCGTGCGCCACCCGGATATGCCGCCGGCCGTGTTCGAGGACATGTGGCATACCCTGAAAGCCGGGCGCCCCTGGCTGGCCGTCGTCAAGAACCGCCACAAATCCGGCGGGTTCTACTGGGTGCTGGCCAATGCCATGCCCGTCATCGAAGACGGCGAAGTGACGGGTTACGCATCGGTGCGGGTCAAGGCCACGGCACAGCAGATCCAGCAAGCCGAGCAGTTCTACCAGGATGTGGCCGCCAATCGCCTGAGAGGCTATGCGCTCAAGGGCGGCCGGCGCGTGCCGGCCGGATGGCGGCAGGCCCTTGCCCGCGCCTGTTATCCCCTGCGCAGCGGCCTCGTGCCCGCGACCATCCGGTCTTCCATCGCCGTCTGTGCGCTGGCGGCGATCCCGACCTACTTCGCCCTGGACAATCCGGCCGTCGCCAACCCGCAGGCCTGGTGGGCGGCCTACGGCCTGGGCTGCGCGGGCGTGATCACTGCCCTCTCGTGGCGGGCCAGGCGCTTTGCCGGCCAGTTCACCAAGGCCGAAGAAGTCGCGCGCCAGATCGCCGCCGGCAACTTGGTCAATGAAGTCAATATCGACGTCAAGGGAGAGGCCCGCAACCTCTATTTCTACCTCGACATCATGCGCAAAAGCCTGACGGGCATCTCGACCGAGGTCATCTCCCAGACCTCGCACCACGTCCAGACCATCGCCCAGCTGCGCGAAGGCAGCCAGGCCCTCGCACAGCGCACGGAGGAACAACGCGATGCGCTGCAGGACACCGCATCCAGCGTCGAGCAGCTGGCCGCGGCCGTGGCCCGCAACACCGAAAACGCCACGACCGCCAGCTCGCTGACCCAGGAAAGCCAGTCCACGGCGGCGCGAGGCGGCAACCTCGTCGGCGAACTGGTCTCGACCATGCAATCCATCAACGACGGCGCCAAGAAAATCTCCGAGATCGTATCCGTGATCGAAGGCATCGCCTTCCAGACCAACATCCTCGCCCTGAACGCCGCGGTCGAGGCGGCCAGGGCCGGCGAACAAGGCAAGGGCTTTGCCGTCGTGGCCGGCGAAGTCCGCAGCCTGGCGCAGCGCACCACCCAGGCCGCCAAGGAAATCAAGACGCTCATCGATGAGTCCGTTGCCCGGATGTCGGCCGGCTCCACACAGGCCGGCACCGCGGGCACGGCCATGCAGGAGATCCTGCAGTCCGTCGATCGTGTCACGGAGCTGATGGGCGAGATTGCCGTCGCCACGCATGAGCAGTCCGCCGGCGTAGACGCCATCAGCAATGCCATCACGCGCATGGAGCACATCGTGCAGCAGAACAGCTCGCTCGTGGGTGACCTGACGGCGGTTGCGCAAGACCTCGGGCAAGAATCCGGCTCGATGGCCGACACCATCGGGGTCTTCCGCACCCCCGAGAAACGCGCCGCCGCCCTGCCCGTCCGGCGGCTCGTTCCCAACGGCAATTTGCTGGCCGCGCCTGTCGCCCAGCTCCAGTGATTGCCCCGGGGGCCATCCGCCACGACCGGGCGGCCCCGGACCGGGCGGCGCGAAGACCGGCGGACGCGGCGGGTCCGATGCGCATCGCGCCTGTCCGGTATTAGAATCAGGACACCTCTCGCCTCATCGGAGCCGACCATGCGCCGCAAATCTTCTAAGGCCCTGCCCCTGCTGCTGGCCTCCTGTGCCCTGGCGATCGGCCAGGCCGTCGCCGCCCCGCCCGAAGGCAAGGGCAACCCCAACAAAGGCAACCAGGGCAACGGCCAAGCCCAAGGCCAGGACAAAGGCCAGGACAAAGGTCAGGGCAAAGGCCGGGGCAAGCCGGACAAAGACAGCCACGATGCGGGCGCCAACGGCGCCAGCCTCCGATATGCGGGCATTACCGTCACCACGGCCCGGAGCTATGCGCATGAATACGGCCTGTCCGGCTACAGCCAGCTCCCCCCCGGCATACGCAAGAACCTCGCGCGCGGCAAACCCCTGCCTCCGGGCATCGCCAAGAAAATGGTCCCCGGCCCCATGCTGGCGCGCCTGCCCGCCTATCCCGGCTACGAATGGCGGATAGCAGGATCCGACCTGGTGCTCGTCGCCATCGCCACGGCGGTGGTCGCCGACGTCCTGCTCAATGTCTTTGATTGAGCCGAAATGACGAGCTCGGCAGCGGTCGTCGCCATCCACCAGCCTCGGCCGCGAACTTGAACTGACGGTGCAATGATGGCTGGTGGCCTGCGAGGTGTTCAGCGTCAGCAAGACTTGTTGTCGACAAGAAGGACGGTGAAAAAACCAAAAAGCCCTAGACCGTTTATGTCTAAGGCTTTTCTGTGTCTCAAGACGTTTTGAACTGTCTTGCCGACCTAGTGTATTGGCAGGAGGTATTGGAACGGGATTCGTAACGCAAGTTGTTGAATTCGCTACCTCTCCTTGCGGGAAGACCACAGCCATACCCGTTAGCATACCTACCGCTTAAATAGTCTGCGTATCGAGGTAATTGAGTGACGAAATCGTATGGTTGTCGCCGGTAGTCACCGGCGCGCCGTTAACGGATGAGTCAGCAAATACAAACCCACGGAACTTCCCTACCTGGTCTATCACCTGCAAGCCAGAATAAGTGTGCCCCATATCGTCAGCGATATGCCCATTGTTATTGAAATCATGACTCACCTGATAGCACACTCGCCCGGCCGTCATCCCAGCATTCCCTAAAGGCTGAGCCAAATAGTAGAACACCTGATGTTGCGCCCCTGGTGTATTGTCCCATCCAACGTAGCGCAGTGCTTGAGCCGTGGTCACGAGGAACATTCCCAGGCGTGACGGCACAGGCCGGCCCCGCCTACCCAGGTCTTGCCGCTGCCGAAGCCGGCGACGAACGCGCGGAACTTGTGCGGCAGCGCCAGGAACCGGGCCTGGGGCTGGTTAAACGTCGACATCAGGGACGCTTGCGTTTACCACCTCGATCACGACCTTCACCGGCGGCGGCGCGTTGTCGTCGTTGGTCGGGTCCGGCTTGTCGCGCCAGAGATCCGGGCGTCGGTTCTTCAGCCAGAAGATACAGGCTGTGGTGTCCGGCGGGTAGTGCCTGGTGGTGGGCGTCGTGACGATCACGCCGTCGCAAACCCGGATGTCGTCCTCGGCATGCGTGTAGCCCAGGGCGCGCTGGTAGAGCCTGTCGGCCACCTCGGCATCGGCCAGGGTCTTGCCCGCATTTAGGGCCTGAAGAAACTCGGCGTGCTGCTTCTTCCAGGTGTTGAGCGTGCGCTCCGTCACAGCGAAGAAATCGGCCAGGTCTTTGTCGGTGGCGCCGAGGCGGCAGAGCTTCGCCGCCTGCTCGGCGAACGCCGGCTGGTACTTGGATGGTCGCGCCATGGTGCGCGGTCCCTCTGGGAGCGATGCCGCAGGCATCGATCCCGCGTGGTAAATGCGGTATCCGAAAACAATGAGAAACCAGAATGGCTTCGTTAATCCGGGATATCCAATCTAAAGCCCTTGATAGCACTGAATCAGTGTCGAGCCTTCTACGGCTGGCCAAGGTGGCAGCCACCAAGCTCGACTTGTCGAGTGAGCTTGTGTGGATCGAGAATAAGCTTAGCAGTTACAGGGGGCTGGTTTCAGAGTTACCGATGCCCCATCGCTGGACACCTCGAGCCCACTCGTAGAGACGGCGCCAACCAGGCCGGCAAGCACCTGCGGCAAATTGGCGGTCGGACCGGTGGAGTATGTGTACGGCACGCCGTTGATTGACACCTCGTAGGTGGTGTTTACCAACACGCGAGGCTGCAGCACCAGATCAGCCGCCCGGCCCGCGATAATTTGGACCGGACCGGCTAAGGACCACAGATTCTGGCTGACGCGGTGGCGAATCTGCGCGCCTGCTCGGACCTCCGTCCCGAGGAACCATAGAGCACAACGTATGCCCGCGACTTTTCGTCACGGTAGCGCTGCACTCCCGTGAAAGACACGGCGCGGTCCAGCGACACGCCGGTGGCCGAGCCGGGATACATGGACAGGTATGCTCCCGCCTGTTCGTGAATGCGCCGCCCACTTCCTTGGCGGCCTGCTCCAAAACGCCAGCCGCGCCGATGACGTTTCCGCGGCTGATGTGCCGCTCGTAGATCTTGCCGAGCTGCCGCAGCCGGAAGGTCTGGTCAGCAATGGGGATCTCGGCCACCTCCTCGCGCAAGCGCTTGCGCGTGGCGTCGAACAGGTCCCGCCATTTCTTGGCGAGGTCCTTCCCCGCTACCTTGGTGGGGTCGTACTGTGCCACCTGCATGCGCGGCACGTCGATGCCGAACTGGTCGCGCAAGGCCTCCGAAACCTCAGTAGGAGTATCCCAGCAGGCCAGCGCCTGCACGATGAAAGTCTTGTGCGCGTCGGTGAGTTTTGCCATATTGCAAATACCTACGGGAAGCGCTAAACCGCTAATAAGTCCAACGATGGAGAAAACAATGGCAAAGGCACGCAACCCGCTGAAGAACTTAAAGATCGAGACCGCCGCCGGAGTTCGGAAATGCCACGCAAATTCGAAGCACACAATCGCGCCAGGCGACATACATCTGGCGCAGTACGATGACACCGGAATGGTCAGAGAGAATATTTGCGCAGAATGTGCGCCTCGCGTTCTAGCTCAAATCGAGCTGCATTTGAGTGAGCTACGTGCGCACTTTTGAGGATCGGGCCCGGAGCTCGTTGACGCACAACCGAACTATCACGGACGATAGCCTATACGCTTCGCCTGCGGTTGCGCCTTGTGCGCAAGATCGACGTGCGGCTCGCCTTACCCGCACGTTCCTTTTCAGGTACGTCCTCGCGCTTGCGCTGCGGCTGTTCACTGTCGGACGCATGTCTCAAGTACATGGAATACCATCGGCTAAGGCGATAAATGCGTAGAGCGGCCCTCAAAGACAAGATAAGGCCATAAAGAAACGCGAAGTAACCCGTGCCGGCCACAATTGCCGAACCGATCATGAGGTATCGCTCGTAGGGCACAAGAAAATCAGGCGTCGGAAATTGAAAGCCCTTCACGACCATTGCAAAGATAAGCGCTGCCAGCTGAACGATCACGAAGAGAACAAACGCAGCGCCGACGCTCAAATATTGGTTCTCCGTCTCCGAGCTCCCCATCGCCAAAAAGCGCTTGAAGTTGTCGCTTCCAAACCCAAGAAAAATGGCGAACCCAGTGAGCGTGAATCCAAGCAGCGTCGGCACGGTTGCGATCACCTGATCCCACCAAGGCTCTCTAATCCAATACGCCCCAGTTAAGACCCAGGCGACGATACAAATCCGAAATTCCGGACCGTGCACAAGACCTCTGCAGCCTCTTGTAATGGTCCACACCTCCCTGAGTAGGCGTGCGTTTCCGTGTTCGGATTTGCGATTCTTCGTCATAGCCTCATTTAGCCAATGTGCTCAGTACAAATGTCTTGAAGGCGTCTGTAAGAGTCATCTTAGAAGGTTCGTAAGTGGTCGTCTCGTGCAGAGGGAACTGCTTAGATGACGCCGTGTCCTTAATCCCCTGTTTATTCCGACCAACAACCTTGACCTCGCCATTATCGGCAGCGGCCATCGCGAGTGTTTTGAGACGCCGATCAGGGACTAATGTCTTAGCACCGCTGGCCTTCTTGTAGACAACCTGTTGCGACTCCGCCCGCATTCCTTCGAGCCTGTCCAGTATCGCCTGCTCGTCTTCGTCCTCCAGGGCGTTGGGGCGTTCTATGTAGATCTCCAACCGCTTGATCACCTGCCACTCAAGCAGGTCCTCCACAGCCTTCTTGTTCTTGAGGACGTTAATTTCGACCCTACCAAATCGCTTTACGATCCGCTCCCGTTCAGACAATTTCTCAAGCATTCGACCCGCGGTGGACGCGGCCATTGAGTCTGACACGTTCGCCCCCGCTTTGGTGATCAGGTACAAGCGGTGCTTCTTGGGCAAGAACAGGTACGGCACGAAACGTAGATTCGGCTTAAGAAAATCTGGAATCGAGACTTGGGAAACGTCCTCATCCGTCGCGGGCTTCCTCTTTTGAATGTCGAACCAGGGATCACTAGGATCGATATTCAAAAATTTGTAGATGTGCCCGAAAATCGGTGACTCGGAGTCATCGGGGTCCAGGCGTTGAGCCTCCCCAATCATCATTGCCTGCGGCCCCCAAAGGACGGTTCCTCGCATCCTATAGAGCGTTTGCCATAGCTCGACATACTCGCTCGGAGTATGTCGGGTGTGAACCTTCAGGTTTACTCCCCCTACGTCAAAGGTACGAGTTCGCGCCATTACCGAGTCCTCCAATAAGACCCGTTAGCCTCGCGCAAATCCCGTAAAAATGCAACAAAATAAATCAATTATATTGAGGGCGCGCGCATGCATTCGAAAGAGCCTTGCGCATGTTGGGCGCCCCATTCTTAATGGTGCCTTCAAAACAGCCCTGCCGGAGCCGCAGCCACGTCCCAACTGAAAATCAAGATTTCACCGCGCTCACCGCCGCGTCCGCCGCCGACGGTGTGGCGCAGCTCCGTGCCCTCGATGTGGAAACCGTCGAAAGCCCGCCGGATGAGAGAGAGCGACCATATGGGAAACCTGAAACTCTTCTACGACACCGAGACGACTGGCCTGCCCCTTTTCAAGGAGCCGTCCGAGCACCCTGACCAGCCGCACATCGTTCAGCTGGCGGCGGCCCTGGTGAACATGGACAGCCGCGAGACGATCGCCAGCCTGGATCTGGTCGTCCGGCCGGACGGCTGGACCATCCCCGATGAGGTCACCGGGGTTCACGGCATCACCACCGAATACGCCATGGAGGTGGGCGTGCCCGAGACGCTGGCCCTGTCCCTCTTCCTTGAGCTGTGGGCCGGGCGCCCGCGTGTCGCGCACAACGAGCAATTTGATGCCCGCATCATCCGCATCGCCCAGCACCGCGCCGGCGAACTGGAAGCCGACCACGAGCGCTGGAGGGCCAGCGCGGCGGAATGCACAGCGCGTCTGGCCACACCCATTCTGAAGCTGCCGCCTACGGCCAAGATGGTGGCCGCCAACCGCCACCACTTCAAGACGGCCAACCTGGGCGAGGCAGTGCAGTACTTCACCGGCAAACCACTGGAGAACGCACACAGCGCCCTGGCCGACGTGCGCGGGTGCATGGACGTCTATTTCCGCATCCAGGATCTGGTGCATGGCCAGATGGAGGCCGCCTGAAATGAAAATCCATGTTTCCCCGCAGACGCGGGCAGCTGGACGCCTGGCCGCCGGTAAGCTGCGCGCGATGGGCGCCAGCGTGCCGGCGAATACTCCTTTCGATTCGATCCTGGCAATTGTCGCAGACAGAATGAGCTGGCCAGCTCCCCGCCCCTCCAGCTATCTGTCGTTCCTCGAGCGCTTCATAGCGGCCGACAGCGTGCCCAGCCCGCGGCGAGCTCGCGGGCCTGCGGCTCGGCCCCCGCTTCGCTACCCGCTGGCCATGCGCCATGCCGCGGCCCGGGCGGCCGGTGACCAGCCGCGACTTATCCACGCTGTCAGCAACATTCAAACGTGGCGGGAGCTGGGTGCATGACTTTCCAACAACACATTGATGCCCTTCAAAGTGCCTTGGCGCAGACCCGGACCGATTTCGGCGGGCCGGCCACATGCTCTGTCGCGGCCGAGGACCTGCGGGTGGCGCTCCACCTGATTGGCCAGGCAGCGCTGATTCCTTATGCCGCAAGCGCGGAGCCGATCCGACAGGATCATCTGTCCGTGGCCTGGGAAATCCGGTCGCCCGCCATGCCCGCGTTCGTAGAACTGACGCCGCTCATAGCTCGGGCGCAGGAAGCGTGGCAATTAGGATTCGAGGTCCATGATCTCGTGCGCCGTGTCGCCGCCCCCGTTGCCGCCCAGACCGCCGCCCGCGCAGAGGAGTGACATGGAGGCCTCACCCTACGCCAGTGGATCAGCCGTAAATACTTTCGAGCACGCCCAGCTTGATCATGCGCCGCACGTCCAACACTGCCAACTCGATGGCTTGATTCGGAGTGCTACCCGCGGGCATAGGGCCCTCATGGATGATCCCCAACGAGCCGTCTGTGACTGTTGGTTCTCTACCCCATACCGCACGCCCGCTGAAGAGGCTGCCGTCGCCCTCCTTTTGAGCCCAGGCTGTCACCTTAATCCCCGGAATGACTTCGACCGTTCGCATCCCAATTTTCTCTGCCATATGGCCTCCCAGCTTTGTCGGCCCATCGTACCCCACCCCTATCGGAGTGTCAGCATGATCAACCAGAACAACACCGCCCGGGCGGCAATCCGGCCCGTCCTGACCGACGCGCGGCGCGTGCAGGCCGTCCAGGACCTCAACGTATCGAACCTGGCCCAACGCTGGCGCCACATGCCGGCGTGGCGGGCGGCAATGAAGACTGCGGCCCAGGAGGCCGCACCCATTTCCAACCGCGGAGAGAAAAACGCATGAATGTCACCCACACTGCGGCTGCAGGCCGCTCGATCACCGGACGCGGCCCGGTTGACGCTATTCGCCCGGAGGGGCTGTATCGCTGGAAGGAGTTCGCCGACCGTATCCCCTACTCGCGCGAGACCTGGCGCCAGCGCGTAAATGCCGGCACGGCACCGAAGCCGGCCCAGCAGACGGGAGCGTGCACGGCATGGCGCGGCCAGGATCTGCTGGACTGGCTGGCCGACCCCATGGGCTACAAGGCCCCGTCCCCTGAAACTGCCTGACCTGGAACGTAGAAATGCCCATCCAAGTTGTGCCGCTAACCGACGCACGCTGTCGCCGCGCCGCGTTCAAGCTGGGCGGCAAGAACAAGCTGCCGGACGGCGGAGGCCTGTACCTCGAACTGAAGCCGAACGGGTCGAAGACCTGGCGCATGCGTTATGTTCGGCCTTCGACCGGGAAGGAATCGACATTGACTTTCGGCAACTACCCGGCGGTGTCCCTAGCCGCGGCACGCGAGAAGCGCGCAGAGGCGGAAAGAAAGATCGCCGCCGGCCAAGATCCGGACCTAAAGGCGGCCGCCCC
>NZ_LRUJ01000007.1 GCF_001548475.1 Bordetella hinzii LMG 13501 | reverse complement strand
TCCCCAGCGCAGCTTCGGCGACCGCCCCCAGCGCGACTTCGGCGACCGCCCCCAGCGCAGCTTTGACAAGCGCGGCGCGCCGGGCAAGCGTTTCGGCAAGCCCGCCGGCGACCGCCGCGGCTGATCGCCAGCAGCCATGAAGACCGGGCCCGGCAGGGCCCGGTTTTTTTTTCGTCCCCGCCCCCCGCCAAGCACCGGCCTCGGGCGCATGGGAAAATAGCGCCATGCAACCGACTCTCTCTTCTTCCCTGCCGGCCCTGGACACCGAGGCCAGCGCGCACAGCGCGGCCGTGGCCGCCCACCTGCGCCGGCGGATCGACGCCGCGGGCGGCTGGCTGTCCTTCGAGCAATGGATGGCCCAGGCCCTGTATGCGCCGGGCCTGGGTTATTACACCGCCGGCTCCATCAAGCTGGCCTCGGACCCCGGCGATGCGCGCCAGCCGGGCGGGGATTTCGTCACCGCGCCGGAACTCAGCCCCCTCTTTGCCGGCACGCTGGCGCGTCAGGCCGCCCAGTGGCTGCAAGCCACCGGCACGGCGCGCGTGCTCGAATTCGGCGCCGGCACCGGCGCCCTGGCCGAGGGCGTGATGGCCGAGCTGGACCGCCTGGGCCTGGCGGTCGAGTACACCATCGTCGAAGTCTCGGCCGACCTGCGTGCGCGCCAGCAAGCCCGCCTGGACCCGGGCCGCGTGCAATGGCTGGACCAACTGCCCGAGGCCTTCGAAGGCGTGGTGCTGGCCAACGAAGTGCTCGACGCCATGCCGGTGCGCCTGTTCCGCCTTGACGAGCACGGCCAGGTGCTGGAGCGCGGCGTGGGCTGGCAGGACGGTTTCGTATGGCAGGATCGCCCCGCCGATGCGGCGCTGGCCGCGGCGGTCGCCGCGCGCCTGCCCGCGCTGCCCGGGTATGTATCGGAAATCAACCTGCAGGCCGAGGCCTGGGTGCGCGAGATGGGCCGCTGGCTCAGGCGCGGCGCCGCCCTGCTGCTCGACTATGGTTTTCCCCGGCATGAGTACTATCACCCGCAGCGCGCGGGCGGCACGCTGATGTGCCACCTGCGCCATCATGCGCATGCCGATCCCTTCGTGGCGCCCGGCGTGCAGGACATCACGGCGCATGTGGATTTCACCGCCATGGCCGACGCCGCGCTCGAAGGCGGCCTGGATGTGCTGGGCTATACCTCGCAGGCGCGCTTCCTGATGAACGCCGGCCTGCTGGAACTGCTGGGCCGGCTGGACCCCGCCGACAGCCGGGCCTATGCGCAGGCGGCCGCACCGGTGCAGAAGCTCCTCTCCGAAGCCGAGATGGGCGAACTCTTCAAAGTGCTTGCCATCGGCCGCGGCGTGCCGGCCGGCCCGATGGGATTCACGCGCGGCGACCGCCGCGGCAGTCTCTAGGCCGCGGCCAGGGCCGCCAGGCGTGCCTGGCGCAAGGCCGGCTTGATGCGCGCGGGCTCGCCCGCGCATTGCCGCGCGATGGCGCCGGCATCGACGCCGCGCACCGCCTCCAGGTCGCCGCGCCATTGGCTGGCATCAACCTCGGCCACGACCGATGCTGTCTCGGCCAAGGCCAGGAAACGCTCGGGCTTGCGCAAGCCGTCGCAACGCTCGATGAGGTCCAGGCGCGCGGACACCGATGCCGCCGGCAAGGCTTGCAGCCACACGGGCAACAGGCGCGCCTGGTCAGCGCACTCGCCCGGCACGCGCAGGCGCGCGGCCAAGGCGTCGCGCCCGGGGCTCAGGCGGGTCAGCAAGGCATAGCGGCCGGGCAGCGGCAGCCCGCGCCGCGCCGCCTCGTCCAGGTCCGGCGCAATGGCTTCCCATTGCGCCAATTGCGGCATCACGCGGGACAGGGCGCCGCAGTCGTCCCAGATGCGCAGCATGCGCGAAGGCATGGCCTCCATGAGGCCGCGCGACAATTCCTTCCAGACGCGCTCGGGCACCAGCGCATCGACCTCGCCCTGGGCCACCATCTCCTGGCAGAGCGCCCGCGTTTCGGGCGCCACGCCGAAATCGGTGAAGCGGGCCGCAAAGCGGCCCAGCCGCAAGATGCGCACCGGGTCCTCGGCAAAGGCTTCGCCCACGTGGCGAAAGCGCCGCGCGCGCAAGTCGGCCTGGCCGCCCAGGGGGTCGACAAGCCGGCCATCCCGCGCGCGCGCGATGGCGTTGACGGTGAAATCGCGCCGACGCAGGTCCTGCTCCAGGCTGACGTCGGCGCCGGTGTAGAAGGTAAAGCCCTTGTAGCCGCGTCCCGATTTGCGCTCGGTGCGCGCCAGGGCGTACTCCTCCTTGCTCACCGGGTGCAGAAACACCGGGAAATCGCCGCCCACCGGGATGAAGCCGCGCCTGACCATCTCCTCGGGCGTCGCGCCCACCACCACCCAATCGCGGTCACCGGCTGGCAATCCCAGGAGCGCGTCGCGCACCGCGCCGCCGACGATGTAGACCTCCAGGCCCGCGGTGGCCGGATCCGGCGTGGCGCTCATGGCGACTTGGCCATGACGGCGGCCGGCGGCACCACATTGCCCAGCCGCTCCTTGAGCGACTGCGGCTGTCCCGTGAACATGGCCGCATAGTAGACGGCGTTGGACATCACATTCTTGACGTAGAGGCGCGTCTCGGTAAACGGGATGGTTTCCGCGAACACTGCGCCCTCGACCGGGTGGCTGAAGGTCGCGCGCCAGTTGCGCGGCCGGCCCGGGCCGGCGTTATAGCCGGCGCTGGCCAGCATCTGCGAGCCGTCCAGGTCGCGCAGCACCATGTTGAGGTATTGCGTGCCGAGTTCGGTGTTGACATCGAAATCGTTGACACTGCCCGGCGTGAAGTCGGTCATCCCTATCTTGCCGGCCACCCATTTGGCCGTGGCGGGCATGAGCTGCATCAGCCCCGAGGCGCCCACATGCGAACGGGCATCCATGATGAAACGCGACTCCTGGCGGATGAGGCCGTAGACCCAGGCCGGGTCCACGTCCAGCGCGCGCGCCTTGGCCGACACGCGGCCCTCGAAGGGCGCGATATAGCGTTGCGAAAAATCGAACTCGCGTTCGGTGCGCTCCGAGGTGTTGACCACGCGGTCATAAATACCCTCGGCCCGCGCCAGCTCGGCGGCAGCCAGCAGCTGGCGGTCATTCATGCCGCGCAGGGCGAAATTCCATTCGGGCACGGCTTCCGAGCGCCAGCCCAGGCGGAACATATGCACGGCGCGCACCAGCGCGGGATTGGCGCGGGCCTCACGCATTTCGGCGTCATTGACCGGCGCGGCCTGGGGTGGCAGCTGGATACGCTGGCCCAGCTCCTCGGTGGCAAGCTGGCCATAGAAATTGAACTGGCCGGCGATGCTGGCGTAGGCGCGCTGCGCCTCGGCGGTCTGGCCCAGCGCGGCCTGCCCGCGCGCTTTCCAATAGACCCAGACTTCTTCATTGCGCTGGGCAGGGGACATCTCGTCTATCGAGGCCACGACCCATTTCCAGTCCACGCGCTGCTGGCGCAGCGCGGCGCGGACTTTCCAGGCGTGGTTGTTGTCCGTCATGCGGATGTGGCCCGCCTCGCGATACCAATCATAGGCGCGCGGATCGAGCGCGACGGCGGCGGCCAGCGCATACTGCCCGCGTACCCAGGCCAGATGGGCACGGGGCAGATGCCGGGCCCATTCGCGCTCCAGATAGGAGTCGGCCACGCTGATATCCGAGCGCGCCAGGCGGGCCAGCGCCAAGGTGATCAGCTCCTTTTCATTGCGGCCCACCGGCGACTTGCCCTGGCGCACCAGCCACTTCATCGGGTCGCGCATCATCAGGTCGTAGGTCTTGACGTCCTGCGGCTCGAACAGATACTGCACCAGCTTGCGCGCGTCCGTGGTCCGGTTGTTTTCGATGGCATCGCGCAATTGCGGCAGGAGCTCATCCCAGCCGAGGATGCGGTCGGCGACCAATTGGTCATACAGCGCCCAGCAGGCCGAACCCGGCGCGAAGACCTTCAGCGCCTCTTCGGCCGTGGCGCGCTTGCCCGTCATGTGGCGCGCATCGAGCACCGCGCAAGCCACCTGGGCATTGCCGGCCTTGGCCGGCGCCAGGCGGCGCACCGTCTCGAAGTCCCCGCTGCGCGCGGCGGCCAGTATCCAGTCGGTGCGCAGCCGGTCTTCGAGGTAGCTGCCGGCGTTGGCGGCCAGGAATCGCGTGAGCTGGCTGTCGGGACGCACGCCATTGGGCGGCGCGGCCAGTTGATAGCGCAGCAGCCAATATTGCGGGTAGGCGCCCAGCACATCAGGTTCGGCCTGGGGCGCAAGCGCGCCCAGCACCGACCACTGCTTGCGCATCATGGCCTCGCGCGCCGCGACCACCGCTTGGCGGGCCGTCGAATCGGGCGACGCGGGCAGCCCGGCCAACACGGCGCGCGGCACGGCGATGGGCCGCGCAGCCTGCTCGGGCGCCAGCGAGGCCTGCAAGGCCAGCGCCGGCCCCGGCGAGGCGGCCGGCTCGGCGCGCTGCTGCGCGTCCACTGGCGCACAGCCCGCGGCCAGCAGGGCCAGCAGCGGCAGCAGGCGCCGCAGCCCGCCCGATGCCAAGGAATTCTGATACCGTTGGGATTGACGCCCCGCTTTCACCGTAGGCTTCATCGTCCGCCCCTTCACGCCTTACACCGCTAGACCAGGCCCGCCCGTATGCAGACCCAAAATACTGGAGAGAATACCGCAGTCGCGCTGCGCGCGCGATTGCGCCGCCAACGCGCCGAGCTGCCCGAAAATCAACGCAGCCGGGGTGCGCTGATGATGCGCGGCCGCCTCTTCACGTGGCTCAATATGGCGCGCGAACGGGCGGCCGGGCTGGGCCGGCCGCTGCAAAGCGTCGCGGCCTTCTGGCCCATGGCCGAAGAGCCGGACCTGCGGCCGCTGTTACAACAGTGGGCCGACGCCGGCATCACCGTCTGCCTGCCCGTGGTGCGCGACCGGGGAGCCGCCCTGGAATTCCGCCGCTGGACGCCGGATGCCCCCATGCAGGCGGGCGCCTATGGCATCGCCGAACCGCGGGATGGCGACCTCGTCGTTCCCGATGTGCTGCTGGTGCCCACCCTGGGGTATACAGCCGGCGCCGAGCGGCTGGGCTATGGTGGCGGCTACTACGACCGCACGCTGGCCGCCCTGACCGCGGCCGGCCATCCCCATACGGCTATCGGTATTGCCTGGGACGAAGGACTGTTGCCGGAAGACTACAAGCCGGCCCCGCATGACGTCCCCCTGGCCGCCGTGCTCACGCCCTCGGGGTGGGTGCCCGAGGCGCCGCTGGAAACCGGCGGCCTGCCGGCCGGCCGCGGCAGCGTGTTTTCGCACATTTTGCGCTAGACGCACCATCCTGAAGCACCGGCCGGCACCTCTTATGGTGCGCGCCGGCGTGCGCCCCGGGCGCCACCGTGCATGCCCAAGCTGGCATGGGGCTTGCTTGATCCTTCTGTAAATGGCGCCGCCAAGGTGGCCGCGCCACCGCAGGAGACAACATGAAGGACGGGCCCGCCATTGCCTTTGACGAGATGTTCGACGCCCAGGGCCGCGTCCGTCCCCACTATGAGGGCTATGCCTATTGGCTGGACGGCCAGCCCGCCGAAGCGATGGCGGCGCGCCAGATCGAGGCCGACCTGAGCTTCCGGCGCGTGGGCATCACCTTTTCCGTGGCGGGCGACGCGGCAGGCACCGAGCGCCTCATCCCCTTCGACCTCATCCCGCGCATCATCGCCGCGGCCGAGTGGCAGCGCCTGGATGCCGGCCTGAAGCAGCGCGTGCGCGCGCTCAACCGTTTCATCCACGATATCTATCACGACCACGATATCGTGCGCGCCGGCATCGTGCCGGCCGAACAAGTCTTTCTCAACGCGCAATACCGGCCGGAGATGCAAGACATCGACGTCGCCGAGGATATCTATTGTCACGTCGCGGGCGTGGACATCGTGCGCGCCGGCGCGGGCGAGTTCTATGTACTGGAGGACAATCTGCGCGTGCCCTCCGGTGTTTCCTACATGCTGGAAAACCGCAAGATGTCCATGCGCCTGATGCCAGACGCCTTCGGCAGCAACAAGGTCCGGCCCGTGGCGCACTATCCCGATCTGCTGTTGGACAATCTGCGCGAAGTCGCCCCGGGCGGCAATGACGATCCCACGGTGGTGGTGCTCACCCCGGGCATGTACAACTCGGCCTATTTCGAACATGCCTTCCTGGCCCAGCAAATGGGCGTCGAGCTGGTCGAAGGCCAGGATCTCTTCGTCGAGCAGAACACCGTCTATATGCGCACCACGCGCGGCCCGCGCCGCGTGGATGTGATCTACCGCCGGCTGGACGACGATTTTCTCGATCCCCTCTCGTTCCGGGCGGACTCGGCGCTGGGCGTGCCCGGCCTGCTGTCGGCCTATCGCGCCGGCCGCGTCACTCTGGCCAACGCCATCGGCACGGGCATCGCCGACGACAAGTCCACCTATCTCTATGTCCCGGAGATGATCCGCTTCTACCTGGGCGAAGAGCCGCTGCTGTCCAATGTGCCGACCTGGCAGTGCGCGCGGCCCGAGGAATGCTCGCATGTGCTGGCGCACATGCAGGACCTGGTCGTCAAAGAGGTCCACGGCGCCGGCGGCTACGGCATGCTGGTCGGCCCCTGCGCCAGCCGCCAGGAAGTGGAAGACTTCAAGCAGCGCGTGCTGGCCAATCCGGCCAACTACATCGCGCAGCCCACGCTGTCGCTGTCGACCATCCCCACCTATGTGGAATCCGGCGTGGCGCCGCGCCACGTGGACCTGCGCCCCTACGTCCTGTGCGGCAAGGATATCCGCACCGTGCCGGGCGGCCTGTGCCGCGTGGCCCTGACCGAGGGCTCGCTGGTGGTCAACAGCAGCCAGGGCGGGGGCACCAAGGACACCTGGGTACTGGAAGACTGACCATGCTGAGCCGAACCGCCGACCATCTTTTCTGGATGTGCCGCTACATCGAGCGCGCCGAAAGCACGGCGCGCATGCTGGATGTCAATCTGCAGATGTCGCTGCTGCCCCAGGATGCGCTTACCCGCGAGAACTCCTGGCGCGCCCTGCTGCGCATCTCGGAGCTGCACCGTCACTACGAGGCCCGGCACGACGCGCTCACCCCGGCCAGCGTGCTGCACTTCATGGTGCGCGATCCCGACAATCCCTCCTCCATCCATGCCTGCCTGCGCGCCGCGCGCGAAAACGCCCGCGCCGTGCGCGGCAGTCTCACCACCGAACTCTGGGAAACCTACAACAGCACCTGGCTGGAACTGCAAAAACACCTGCAATCCGGCCTGCTGGAACGCAATCCGGGCGAGTTCTTCGAATGGGTGAAATTCCGCTCGCACGTCGCGCGCGGCGTCACCCTGGGCACCATGCTCGAAGACGAGGCGCTGTGCTTTCTCCGCCTTGGCATGCACCTGGAGCGCGCCGACAACACCGCGCGCCTGCTGGACGTGAAATTCCATGAAGGCGAGCACGGCCCGCAGAACGAGTTCTACCGCTGGTCGGCCATCCTGAGCTCGGTCTCCGGCCTGGAGATCTATCGCAAGGTCTACCGCGACGTGGTCACGCCCGACCGCGTGGCCGAACTGCTCATCCTGCACGGCGACATGCCCCGCTCGCTGCTGGCCTCGACGCAGGCCGTGGCCGACAACCTGGCCAGGGTGGCCAATGAGCGCTCGGCCGAAACCGAACGCCGCGCCGGCAGGCTGAGCGCGGAACTGCGCTTCGGCCGTGTGGAGGACATCCTGCGCGGCGGCCTGCACGGCTTTCTGGAAAGCTTTCTCGAACGCATCAATGACCTGGGCAACCGCATCAGCCAGGATTTCCTGCTGCCGCTGTCGACCTGACCCCGGAGCCCGCATGAAGCACCTGATCCGCCACGTCACCCACTATCGTTACACCTCGCCGGTGAGCTACAGCATCCAGGTCCTGCGCCTGACGCCGCGCCAGGACGAGCACCAGCGCGCCCTGCGCTGGTTCATCGACGCGCCCGGCCCTCTGCAGGAACAGGTCGATGCCTTCGGCAACATCACCCACACCCTGACCATGACCCGGCCACATGATGAAATCGAACTGCGCGTCACCGGCCACATCGAGATCGACATGCTGCCCGAGGGACGGCTGCCTGACGAAGACCACCGCCTGCCCCTGCATGCCTTCTGCGTGCCCACGCCGTTGACGCATGCCGACGCCGCGGTGCGCGACTTCACTCGGGGCGCGCTGTCGCAAGGCATGAAGACCCCGCATGACGCCCTGACCCTGGCCGAAGCCATTTGCGATCGCGTGCATTACGAGCCCGGCGCCACCGATGTCGGCACGGCCGCCGGCGAAGTCCTGAAACTGGGCCATGGCGTCTGCCAAGACCACGCCCATCTCTTTCTGGCCTGCGCGCGCGGCCTGGGCGTGCCGGCGCGCTACGTCAGCGGCTACCTCTACACCGAAGCCGCCCACGCGGCCAGCCACGCCTGGGCCGATGTCTGGCTCGATGGCCAGGGCTGGGTCAGCGTGGACATCACCAACCGCCAGTTCGCCTCGGACTGCCATTGCCGGCTGGCCGTGGCCCGCGACTATGACTCGGCCTCGCCGGTGCGCGGTGTGCGCAACGGCGGCGGCGGCGAGGTCATGAGCGTTTCGGTGCAGGTCCAGGCCGCCCACCAGCAATAGACCGCATCCCCCACATCCTTCTTTCTTGCCGTCCGCGCCATGACCTACTGCATCGCAGCCCAGCTGAACCAGGGCCTGGTCTTCCTTTCCGACTCGCGCACCAATGCCGGCGTCGACCAGATCAGCATTTTCCGCAAGCTGCATGTCTTCGAGCTGCCGGGCGACCGTGTCATGGTGCTCATGACCTCCGGCAATCTGGCCATCAGCCAGGCCGTGCTTAATGTGCTGGCCCAGGAAAACGCCCAACGGCCCGATTCGATATGGCGCGTGCCCAATATGTTCGAGGCGGCCCGGCGTGTGGGACACGCCATACGGCTGGTCTATGAACGCGATGCGCAGGCGCTGCGCGAACAGGGCGTGGAATTCAATATCAACCTGATCTTCGGCGGCCAGATCGGCACCGCGGCCTGCCGCTTGTTCCAGGTCTATGCGGCGGGCAACTTCATCGAGGCCACACCCGAGTGCCCGTATTTCCAGATCGGCGAGGCCAAGTACGGCAAGCCCATCCTGGATCGCGTGCTGCGCCCGGATACGCCGCTGGACGAAGCCGCCAAATGCGCCCTCATCTCGATGGACTCCACGCTGCGATCCAACCTCTCGGTCGGCTTGCCGCTGGATCTGCTGGTGTATGAGGCCGACGCCCTGCGGGTGACGCATTTCTCCAGCATCGACGAGCACAACGAGTACTTCGCCATGATACGCGGCACCTGGGGGGAAAGGCTGCGCCAAGTCTTCGCCGAGATCCCCGATCCGCTATGGAGCCGGCCCGAAGACCCCGATTCGCTGGTGCCGGCGCACCGTGTGCACCAGCCCATGCGTATCCTGCCGGCCGGGATGGCCGGCAACCGCTATGCCGCGCCACAGCTGCTGGCCCAGGGCGGCGCGCCGACGCAGGCCAATTAGCCCGCTTTCCGCCGGCCCAGCATCAGCCTGTCCACGGAAAAGCTACCGGCACCGCAGGCAAACAAGGCGAACAACATCAAGGCCAGCATCAGGGGCACCTTGAAGCCCAGACCATCATCGGTGTCGATCTGGTTCCAGCCCTTCCAGCCCAAATCGAAATGCACCGCATAAACGGCCACGAAGACGATATAAAGCAACAGGCCGGCGGCCCAGCGCGTGCTCAGCCCGACGATAAGCGCCAGCCCCAGCAGCAACTCAAGAATCCCGGCGGCCAGCCAATTGACATCCGCCGGCAGCCAGGACTGGGGGATAGGCATGTCCAGGCCGCGAAACCAGGCGGGCGCCTGCATCCCCCCGCCCAGCTTGACCCATCCCGCCCGCGCGAACTCCCAGCCCGCCCAGAGGCGCAGCAAGAGCAAGGCCAGGGCCGGCTCATGCCGCCGCGCGCGAGACAAAATCCCGAAACTCATTCTGTAGATCTCCATAGAAGTGCGACGTCCAGGCGGACTGCCGCACAAAGCCCTCGATGAGGAGGCGCCAAGCCGCTTCGCCCATCCCGTCGCGCAGGCCCGGAAAACCCGCATCCACCATCTGGCTTGCGCCTAAATAGACCAGATGGCGGTAGACGCGCATGCCAGCCGCGCTATAGCCGGCCGGCACCTGCTCGCTCAGCCCCCGGACGTAGTCATAAAAGCCTGCAGGCATGCGAGCTCCTCGTTGATGGCCTCGGGTCCGGGCACGTCGTTGTCCCACTCCAGCAGCACAGCAAGCCCGTGCCGCTCGAGCAGATGCCTCGCCCATCGCGCTGTCTCCTCGCCTACCGGCCGGCTGTGGGTATCGATGTACATGCCGAAGCGGGTATCGAATTCATGGCCGGCAACATGGAGGTAGCTCACGCGCGACAGGTCGATGCGGCCCAGGAAAGACCCGATATCGTCGCCACCGTGGTTCTTGTGATTGACGTCGATGTTGTTCAGGTCGAGCACGATGGCGCAATCCGCGCGCTCGGCGATCTCGGCCAGAAACTCCGCCTCGCGCATTTCGCCCACATTGGTGTACCAGGTGCTGTTCTCTATGCCTATGGCCTGGCCCAGGATGTCCTGCGCCTGACGGATACGGTCGGCCACGCGCCGCACCTCGGGTCTCGTGAAGGGAATGGGAAAGAGATCGTAGAGCTGGTGGGCATCGCCGCTGGCGGCGAGATGGTCGGAATAGCGATCGCTGCCTAATTCGCGCATCAGCGCGGCGACCGATCGCAGGAAGCCCGCATCCACCGGCGCCTGGCCGCCAAGATTCAGTGAGACCCCATGCAAGGCTATGCCGCGACCGCTGGCCAGCAGGCGATGCAGGGGGGCGCGATCACGTCGCAACCAGTTCTCGGGGACGACTTCAAAAAAATCCGCCTGTATGGCGGACATGTCCCAAGCGGCCATTTCTCGGCGATAGCCCAGGCCGACCCCTGGCCCGCCTAGCGCTTGACGCATGCGGCATCCTTTTTGCCGCACCCCGCCTCGGGGACGTCGGACGTCGACGGCGCGGTCTCGCCGGGCTTTTTCTTGTCTTTTTTATTCACGTCGCCTGCATCGCGCTGAGGCTGGGAGGTTTCTTTCTTGCCGCAGGTGCCGGCGCCGCAAGCCTGGTCGGCGCCTTGGCCCGCCGTGGCGGCGGAAGCCAGCAGCGTGGCGGCCAGCGCGGCGGCGGCTTTCAGGGAAATGAATGTGGAATGGTGCATGGAGAGCCCCCTGGGTGAGATGTGCCTGGACAGACACAATGTGGAAGTGACGGCTTCATGCTCTCATCCGCCTGGGGAGGGCTCGGGGCGCCAAGCCGAATTTCAGACCGACGCTAGGGCAAATCCCCATTTGGCGCCGCCGAAGTGGGATTTCCGGAATCGCGAATAGCCAGGCCGCCCGCTCTCGCTCACACTAGCCAATCGCCGCCATCGGCCCGCTCGCCCACAAGGCGCGCCGGCGACGGCGGACCAGAAAAACGGAGTGAGACTTTGATGAAGCGTATCCCGATGAGCCGCCGCGCGGCCCTGTTGGCCCTGGGCGGACTGCTGTCCCTGAGCGCCCAGGCGCAAGACAAGAACTATCCCACGCACCCCTTGACCCTGGTCGTGCCCTTCGCGGCCGGAGGTCCCACCGATGTCGTGGCCCGCTCGCTGGGCGCCTCCATGAGCAAGACGCTGGGCCAGCCCATCGTGGTCGAAAACCGCACCGGCGCGGGCGGCACGCTGGGCCCGTCCTTCGTTTCGCGGGCCCATCCCGACGGCTACACGCTGCTCATCCACCACAATGGCATGGCGACGGCACCGGCGCTCTACAAAAAGCTGCCCTACGATCCGCTGAAGGACTTCGAATACATCGGGCAGGTGGCCGACGTGCCCATGACGCTGATGGGCCGCAAGAGCCTGCCGCCCAACGACATGCCGGCCTTCATCGCCTATGCGCGCGCCAACGGCAACAAGATCAACCTGGCCAACGCCGGTCCCGGCGCGGTGTCGCAGCTGTGCGGCACGCTGCTGCAGGATGCGCTGGGCACGCAGTTCACGGAAATCCCCTATGCCGGCACGGCGCCGGCCATGAGCGCGCTGCTGGGCGGCCAGGTCGATGTGTTGTGCGACCAGACTACCCAGACGCTGCCGCAGATCAAGGGCGGCAGCGTCAAGCTCTATGGCGTGACCACGCTGGAGCGCATCAAGGCCCTGCCCGATGCCCCCACCCTGCAAGAAAGCGGGCTGAAGGGCTTCGAAGTCATGGTCTGGCACGGCATCTATGCCCCCAAGGGCACGCCCAAGGCCACCATAGACCGCATCAACGAGGCGCTGCGCATCGCGCTGAAGGACCCCGCGTTCGCCACCAAGATGAACGAGCTGGGCGCCGAGATCGTCCCGCCGGCCAAGCAGACGCCCGAAGGCCTGCATACCTGGCTGCAATCGGAAACGACCAAGTGGGGCGGCATGATGAAAAAAGCCGGCATCGAACCGCAATAAGGTTCTGCCGGCGGGCGGGCGGCTCCCGGCGGGAGCCACCTTTTTTTGCCTTAGAGCTGCAGGTTCTTCCAGATGCCCAGGGTCGCTTCCGACTGGTTCAGGGTATAGAAGTGCAGACCGGGCACGCCATTGTCCAGCAAGGTCTGGCAGAGCTCGGTCACCACGTCCACGCCAAAGGCCCGGATCGAGGCCTTGTCGTCACCGAACTCGGCCAGGCGCAGGCGTATCCAGCGCGGCAGCTCCGCGCCGCACATCTCGGAAAAGCGCGAAAGCTGGCTATAGTTGGTGATGGGCATGATGCCCGGCACGATGGGGATGGCCACGCCACGCGCCTGCGCCCGGTCGACGAAGTCGAAATAGGCGTCGGCATTGAAGAAATATTGCGTGATCGCGGCATCCGCGCCGGCCTGGACCTTGGCCACGAAATGGTCGAGATCGGCCGTGGGGCTGGCGGCCTGCGGGTGCATCTCGGGATAGGCGGCCACTTCGATGTGGAACCAATCGCCGGTTTCCTCGCGGATGAAACGCACCAGGTCGCTGGCATAGCGCAACTCGCCGGCATCGCCCCCCATGCCCGAGGGCAGGTCGCCGCGCAAGGCCACCACGCGATGCACGCCGGCTTCGCGATAGTGGTTGAGGATCTCGCGCAGCTGCTCGCGCGAGGCGCCGATGCAGGACAGGTGCGGCGCCGCGTCGCAGCCGAGGTTGGTCAGCGTGCGCACGGTCTCTTCGGTGCCGGCGCGCGTGGAGCCGCCCGCGCCGAAGGTCACGCTCACATAGCGCGGGCGGATGGCCAGCATCTGCTTGGCCGCGCGCACCAGCCTTTCCTGCGCGGCGATGTCTCGCGGCGGGAAAAACTCCAGGCTGAGCGCGGGAGAGGTTGAGTCGGTCATCAGGGTATGAGTTTGGACAGCAGGCCCGAGATGATGCTGTAGAGAATCGCACCCGCCACGGCCCACCAGAAGCCATTGACCTGGAAGCCGCGCAGGATGGAGCCGGCCAGCCAGAACAACAAGGCGTTCAGGACAATCAGGAAGAGACCGAGCGTGACGATGGTGATGGGCAGCGTCAGCAGCACCAGGACGGGCTTGACCAGCATGTTCAGCAGGCCCAGCACCAGCGCGGCGACGAGCGCCGAGCCGAAACTGGCCACGGCGATGCCGGGCAAGAGATAGGCCACGGCCAACAGCGCCACGGCGTTCAGGATCCAGACCAGAATCAATGCCATATCGATCTCCTGTAAGAAGGGTGGCCACGAGGGCCACTCCTATTGTGCTACATCCCCCGGCTTAGTAGCGGTAATGACCCGGCTTGAACGGGCCATGGACGGGCACGCCGATGTACTGGGCCTGGGCGTCCGACAGCGTCGTGAGCTTGGCGCCGAGCTTTTTCAGGTGCAGGCGGGCGACTTTCTCGTCCAGGTGCTTGGGCAGCACATAGACCTGCCCACGGGTGTAGCTGTCATTGCGCGTGAACAGCTCGATCTGGGCGATGGTCTGGTTGGCGAAAGACGAGGACATCACGAACGAGGGGTGGCCGGTGGCGCAACCCAGGTTGACCAGACGGCCCTTGGCCAGCAGGATGATGCGCTTGCCGTCAGGGAAGATGACGTGATCGACCTGGGGCTTGATCTCTTCCCATTGGCAATCCTTCTCGATCGCGGCAACGTCGATCTCGTTGTCGAAGTGGCCGATGTTGCAGACGATGGCCTGGTCCTTCATGGCTTCCATGTGCGCGCGGGTGATCACATGGTAGTTGCCGGTGGCCGTCACGAAGATGTCGGCGTGGGGCGCGGCTTCTTCCATGGTCACGACCTTGTAGCCTTCCATCGCCGCCTGCAGGGCGCAGATCGGGTCGATCTCGGTCACCCAGACCTGGGCGCGCAGCGCGGCCAGGGCCTGGGCGCAGCCCTTGCCCACGTCGCCGTAGCCGGCCACCACGGCGATCTTGCCGGCGACCATCACATCGGTGGCGCGCTTGATGCCGTCGACCAGCGATTCGCGGCAGCCGTAGAGGTTGTCGAACTTGGACTTGGTGACCGAGTCGTTGACGTTGATGGCGGCAAAGGCCAGTTCGCCCTTCTGCGACATCTGGTAGAGGCGGTGCACGCCAGTGGTGGTTTCTTCGGTCACGCCCTTGATCTGGGCCAGGCGGGTCGAGTACCACTTGGGATCGCGCGCCAGCGTTTCCTTGATGGTGGCAAACAGCACGCGCTCTTCTTCGCTGCCGGGCTTGTCCAGCACCGAGATGTCGGCCTCGGCCTTGGTGCCCAGGTGCAGCAGCAGCGTGGCGTCGCCGCCGTCATCCAGGATCATGTTGGCGTGGCGGTCTTGCGGCCACTCGAAGATCTTGTGGGTGTATTGCCAGTATTCTTCCAGGGTCTCGCCCTTGATGGCGAAGACCGGGGTGCCGGTGGCGGCGATGGCGGCCGCGGCGTGGTCCTGGGTCGAGAAGATGTTGCACGACGCCCAGCGCACTTCGGCGCCCAGCGCCACCAGCGTTTCGATCAGCACGCCGGTCTGGATGGTCATGTGCAGGCTGCCGGCGATGCGCGCGCCCTTGAGCGGCTGGGTGGCGGCGTACTCTTCGCGGATGGCCATCAGGCCGGGCATCTCGGTCTCGGCGATGGCCAGCTCGCGGCGGCCCCAGCCGGCCAGGCCCATGTCGGCGACGATGTAATCGGAAAAGGCTTTGTCGGACACTGCGTTCACGGTGTAGATCTCCACGTAAAGATGAACGGCGCACACTGGGCCGGCCGGCGTGAAGAACCATGAAGACACGGCGCCACCACCTTGCCGGCCTAGCGGCTAAGGTGAGCGCCGTTGCATAGGCGCCGCGCGAGACGCGGCGCCTGGACAAGGATTCCTGAGCCTGGCGAGCCGTCGTGTCCGGCTTTCGTCGCAGCGCTCCTCAGGGATAGCCGGCATTGTAGCGGGTCGGCCGAGTCCGCGGAAACCCCTGCCGGCCGGATCAGACACCCAACGCCTGCTTGCGCGCGCTTTCGGGGGCCGGACCATCGATGGGCACCAGGGCCGAGAGCAGATCCTGGGCGATGGCGTCCCAGCTGCGCGTCAAGGCCCACTCGCGCACGGGGCGCCGGTCCAGCTGGCGCGCGGCCAGGCAGGCGCGTCCCAGATCGTCGTCCAGCGCGCCGGTGACGCCCTGGCTCACCACCGCCATCGGCGCCTCGCTGCGAAACGCCGCCACCGGCGTGCCGCAGGCCATGGCCTCCAGCATCACCAGGCCAAAGGTGTCGGTCCGGCTGGGAAACACGAACACATCGGCCGCGCTATAGAGCGCCGGCAGTTGGGCATCGCCCTGCCCGCCCAGGAAATGCGCGGCGGGAAACTGGCGGCGCAAGCGGGCCAGGTCCGGCCCCGCGCCGGCCACCACCTTGCTGCCGGGCAACTCCAGCGACAGGAAGGCATCCAGATTCTTCTCCCGGGCCACGCGGCCGACCGACAACCAGATGGGGCGCGGCAGATGCGCCAAAACCTCGGAGGCCACCGGCTGGAAGTGCGTGGCGTCCACCCCGCGGGACCAGATCTTCAGTTGGCCGATGCCGCGCGCGGCCACGATGCCGGCCACGGTGGGGGTGGGCACCAGCACACGCTGGGACGGCCGGTGGAACCAGCGCATATAGCGCCAGGGCAGCCCGGCGGGTATGCCCATGCGCGCCTGCAGGTAGTCCGGAAACAGAGTGTGGAACGACGTCGTGAACCGCCATCCCCGCTTGATCGCCATGCGCCGCGCGGCCAGGCCCAGCGGCCCTTCTGTGGCGATATGCAGGGCCTCGGGCACCCAGTCGCCCAGCCGGCGCCGCAGCTGGCGCCCCGGGGTCAGGCACAGGCGCAGGTCCGGCTCGGACGGCGCGGGCACGCTGCGGCTGCCCTCGGGGCTGATGACCCGGACCTCGTGGCCCCATTCGGCCAACAGACGGCACATGGCGGTCCAGGTCCGGACAACGCCATTGACCTGCGGATGCCAGGCATCGGTCACGAGCGCGATACGCATGGTGGGCCCCCATGGAGACAATGGGGTCGATTAGGCCCGCCGCGTATGACAGGGCGAAGACAGGGAACCTCAGGTATTGCGCCGCGGATAGCCCTGGACGCGGATGCGCGCCCAGACTTCGCGTTTTTCTTCCTCGGTCATGAAGACCCAGTTGGCGACTTCCATGGCCGTGCGCCCGCAACCCCGGCAGATATCATCGAACAACGTGGAACAAACGGCCACGCAGGGGGAGTCGCTGGCGGCGAATGCACCGGTCGCGGCGGGTTCGATGGGGTCTTCACGGCTACTCATGGGCGCAAGCTTAGCACCCGGCCTACGTCCCTTTTTGCATAGCCCTATCGGCGGCCGGCGATTACTTGACGGCCAGGAAATCCAGCGCCTCCTCCAATACCGTGGCGGCCGCCTCTTCGGGCAGATAATGGGCGGCGTCTATCGCCCGGCCGTCGACCTGGGCGGCCACCGCGCGCCAAAGCGTCAAAACATCGAAATTGCGTCCGACCGCCCCGCGCTCGCCCCACAGCACGCGCAAGGGCATGGCCAGGCGCTGGCCGGCCTGCCGCGAGGCGCGATCGTGCTCGAGATCGATCGTGGCCGAAGCCCGGTAGTCCTCGCAAACGCCGGTCGCCCAACCGGGCAGGCGCGCGCAGCGCTCGTATTCGGCCAGCGCCCGCGGCGAGAAATGCGCCAGGCCTCCGGGGCGCCCGCCCATGACGCCGCGGACATAGAACGCCGGGTCGCGGGCGATCATGGTCTCGGGCAACGGTGCGGGCTGTATCAGCCAGAACCAGTGGTAGTAGGCCTGGGCGAAGGCCCGGGTCGTCCCTTCGTACATATCCAGCGTGGGCGCGATGTCCAGCAGCATCATGCGTTGGACGTGGTCCGGATGGTCCAGGCCCAGGCGGTGCGCCACGCGCGCGCCCCGGTCGTGCGCCAGCACCGAGAACCGGGGCAATCCCAGGGCCTGCATCAGGGCCAGCATGTCGGCGGCCATCACGCGCTTGGAATGCGCGACATGGCCGGGGCTGGCGGGCGGCTTGTCGCTGTCGCCATAGCCGCGCAGGTCGGCGGCCACACAGGTGAAGTGGCGAGTGAGGGCCGGCCAGAGACGATGCCAGATCGCCTGCGTCTGTGGATGGCCGTGCAGCAGGAGCAAGGCCGGTCCCCGGCCGGCCACGCGGGCGGCCAGCGCGATATCGCCCACGGCGATGCGCCGCGGGGGCAACTCGAAAAAGGCGTCGTCACTCACGATGATGTCCTTGTCGGTCCAGGCGCTGGCGCACCTGGCGCGCCACATCCTTCATCCAGGGCAGGCGCTGCCAGTGCCGCGCCTCGAAACGCGCCACCGCGTCCAGCTGCCGCAACGAGGCGGCCACCATGTCCAGGCCCTCGACGAAACGCAGCCGGTGACGCGGCGACAAAGCGAAATCGTAACGCCTGCCGCCTGCGTCATGCAGCCGGCCCGCCGCCACGTCCACGGTCAGCGCGGCCTGCGCGGGGTCGCTGACCTGGCGCAGGAGGGACTGCACCTGCTCCTCGGGCAAGGTCACCAGCAACAGGCCGTTGTTCATGGCGTTGGAGAAGAAGATCTCGCCGAAGCTGGGCGCGATCACGGCACGGATGCCGAACTGCTGCAAGCCCCATACCGCATGCTCGCGGCTGGACCCGCAGCCGAAGTTGGGGCCCGCCACCAGAAAGCGGGCGCCCGCGTAGCCGGGCTGGTTCAGGACACAATCGGGCCGTGGCCGGCCCTGGGCGTCAAAGCGCAGGTCGTAGAGCAATCCCCGATCCAGGCCGGCCTTGTCGATGATGCGCAGGAACTGCTTGGGCATGATCTGGTCGGTGTCGAGGTTGCTGTAGGGCAGGGGCGCGGCAATGCCGCTCAGAATGGCGTTGGCGTTCATGCCTGGATCTCCCGGCGAATGTCCACGATATGGCCGGCCAGCGCGGCCGCCGCGGCCATGGCCGGGCTCATCAAATGCGTCCGGCCGCCGCGGCCCTGGCGGCCCTCGAAATTACGGTTGGTGGTCGATGCGCAGCGCTCGCCCGGACGCAATACATCGTCGTTCATGGCCAGGCACATGGAGCAGCCGGGCTGGCGCCATTCGAAGCCCGCCTCGATCAGCACGCGCGCCAAGCCTTCGGCCTCGGCCTGGTCCCGCACCGCCCCCGAGCCGGGCACCACCATGGCGCGCACGCCCGCGGCCACGCGGCGGCCACGCACCAGCCCGGCCACCACGCGCAGGTCTTCGATGCGCGCATTGGTGCACGAGCCGATGAAGACCCGGTCTATCGGCAGGCCCTCCAGGCGCGCGCCGGGCGCCAGGCCGATATAGGCCAGCGCCTGGCGGGCCGCCTCGCGGGCCAGCTCGTCCAGCCCATCGAGCGCCGGCACGGGCGCGTCCACCGGCACCGCCTGGTCGGGACTGGTGCCCCAGGTCACATAGGGCGCGATCTCGCGCGCATCAAAGCCATGCTCCGCGTCGAAACAGGCGTCTTCGTCGCTGCGCAGCGTGGCCCAGTGGGCGCGCGCGGCTTGCCAGTGCCGCGCGCGCAGTTGCGGCGCATGCTCGCCCACGTAGGCCTCGGTGGTGGCATCCGGCGCGATCAGGGCCGCGCGCGCGCCGGCCTCCACCATCATGTTGCACACCGTCATGCGGCCCTCGGCCGACAGCGAGGCGACCGTGCTGCCGCACAGCTCCACGGCATAGCCGCGCGCACCCTGCGCGCCCAGGCGATGCACCAGGAAAATCACCAGGTCCTTGGCCGATACGCCGGCGCCCAGCTCGCCATCGACGCGGATGCGCATGGTGCGCGCCAGACGGTAGACCAGGGTCTGCGTGGCCAGGATGTGCTCGACCTCGGAAGTGCCGATGCCGAAGCCGAGCGCGCCCAGGGCGCCGTAGGTCGTCGTGTGGCTGTCGCCGCACAGGACCACCATGCCCGGCAGGATCATGCCGTGCTCGGGCGCGATCACATGCTCGATGCCCTGCAGAGGATCCCGCGTGTCGAACAGGGCGATGCCCTGGCTGTCGCAGTTGCGCTTGAGATTGCGCGCCTGCAGGGCCGCGTCCGGCTGGGCGATCTCGCGCGCCTTGCTGGGCACGGGGTGCGTGGGGATGACATGGTCGACCACGGCCATCTGCTGCCCGGGGCGCAACACCTGCCGCCCCCGGGCAGCCAGGCCGCTGAAAGCCTGCGGACTGGTGTACTCGTTCATGATGTGCAGATCGACGTAGAGCAGCACGTGCTCCTCGTCCAAGGTCTCGACCACATGGCTTTGCACCAGTTTGTCGTAGAGCGTCAGGCCTGGCATGAGAAAACCCTTTGGCCGGCACGCTGCCGGCGCGTCATCAATTGGCGGAAATGCCCGCCGTCTTCACGATATCGGCCCAGCGTTTGACCTCGGAGGCCACCATGGCATCGGTCTGCTGGGGGGTGGAAATCAAGGGATCGAAACCCTCCCGGCTCATGCGCTCGCTGATCGCGGGCGAACGCAAGGCCTCGGCCAGCGAGGTGTTCAGGCGCTGCACCACTGCCTCGGGCGTGCCCGCCGGCGCGCTGACCACGAACCAGGTTTCAAAGACATAGCCGGGCAGGCCGGATTCCGCGACCGTGGGCACATCCGGCAAGAGCGCCGAACGCTTGGCGCCCGTCACGCCCAGGGCGCGCAGCTTACCGCCGTCGACCTGCGGCTTGGCGGCCGAGAGCACCGGAAAACTCATCTGCACCTGGCCGCTGATGGTGTCCAGCATGGCCGGGCCGCCCCCCTTGTAGGGCACATGCAGGATCTGGGTGCCCGATACCGACTTGAACAGCTCGGCGGCCATATGGAAGGTACTGCCCGTTCCGGCCGAACCGAAGCTCAGTTCATTGGCCGGGCGGGCGCGCACATAGGCCAGCAACGCCTTGACGTCACGCACGGGCAGGTCATTGTTGACCGTCAGCACATGCTGCGACGTGCCGATGGTGCCCACGGAGCGCAAATCCTTTTCGGTGTCGAAGGGCATGGCGGGAAACAGCGCCGGATTGATGGCCAGCGACATGGTATTGACCGCCAGCGTATAGCCGTCCGGCCTGGCTCGCGCCACGGCTGCCATGCCGATATTGCCCGACGCGCCGGCCTTGTTCTCGACCACGATGGACTGGCCCAGGGCCTTGCCCCAGGCATCGGCCACCAGGCGCGCGGCGATGTCCACGCTGCCGCCGGGCGCGAAAGGCGCCACCAGCGTGATCGGCCGGCTGGGGAATTCCTCGGCCATGGCGGGCGAAGCCGCCAGGGCCAGGCAACAGCTCCCTCGGGCCACAAGCGCGGCAAGCACGGAAAAACGTTGCATGGTTGTCTCCTGTTATGGACCGTCGAGCGCGGCCGTTGTCATGGTCCCGCCAGTGTAAATACCAAGTTAAAACATATAATTAATGTGTTTTAAAACCTTTATTAAATTCAATTTAATAATCCATGGACGGTATCTCGGATCTGGCTTTCTTCGGCCTCCTGGTCAGGCAGGGAAACCTGTCGGCGGCGGCGCGAGAACTCGGCATCACACCGGCCGCGGTCAGCACGCGCCTGGCCAACCTCGAGCGCAGGCTCGGCGTGCGGCTGCTCAACCGGACCACGCGCCGCATACATGTCACCCAGGAAGGCGAGCTCTATCTGGCCGAAGGCGCCCGCATCCTGGCGGATCTGGACTCGTTGGAGCGGCGGGTGACCAATACGCGCGAGCAGCCCCAGGGCCTGCTGCGCGTGAACGCCACCTTCGGGTTCGGCCGCGCCCATGTGGCGCCGGCCATCTCCGCCTTCGCCAATCGCTACCCCGATGTCGAGGTGCAGCTGCATCTGAGCGACCGCGGCGCCAACCTGCTGGAAGACGGTTTCGACCTGGCGGTGCGCTTTGGCGAGATGCCCGATGCGCGGCTCACGGCGCGCAAGCTGGCGTCCAACCGGCGCCTGCTCTGCGCGGCGCCCGCCTATCTCAGCCGCCATGGCGAGCCGCGCGCGCCGGCCGAACTGCCGCGCCACCGTTGCATCGTCATCCGCGAAAGCGAGCTGGCCTATGGCACGTGGCACCTGCGCGCCGGCCAGCGCAGCGAGACCATCAAGGTGCGCGGCCCCCTGAGCGCCAACGACGGCGAATGCGCGCTGCAATGGGCCCTGGACGGCCAAGGCATCGTGATGCGTTCGGAATGGGAAGCCATGCCCTATCTGCGTTCGGGCCGGCTACGCCAGATTCTGCCGCAATGGCAGACCCCGCCGGCCGACATCTACGCCCTGTATCCCCAGCGCCTGCACCTGCCCGCCAAGACCCGCGCCCTGGTCGATTTCCTTGCCGAACGCTTCGCGCCGCGCCTGCGCCCCCCGGGCGCCGAAGACGCGGTCTGGTGAGCCGCCCCGCCCGCGGGCGAAAAAAAACCCTGGCATCGGCTGCCAGGGTTTTTGCCTTGCGGAATATCAGGCCGATTTCTTGAGCGCCTGGACCTTGTCGGTGGCTTCCCAGGAAAATTCCGGCTCCGAGCGGCCGAAATGGCCATAGGCGGCCGTCTTGGTGTAGATCGGGCGCAGCAGGTCCAGCATGTTGACGATGCCCTTGGGACGCAGGTCGAAGTGCTCGCGCACCAGCTTGGCGATCTGGTCGTCGGGGATGACGCCCGTGCCTTCGGTGTAGACCGTGATGTTGATGGGCTCGGCCACCCCGATGGCATAGCTCACCTGCACCTGGCACTGGCGCGCCAGGCCGGCGGCCACGACGTTCTTGGCCACATAGCGGGCGGCATAGGCGGCCGAGCGGTCCACCTTGGACGGATCCTTGCCCGAGAACGCGCCGCCGCCATGGGGGCAGGCGCCGCCATAGGTGTCGACGATGATCTTGCGGCCGGTCAGGCCGCAATCGCCCTGCGGGCCGCCGATGACGAAGCGGCCGGTCGGGTTGACCAGGAACTTGGTCTGCGGGGTGATCAGGCCGTCGGGAAAGCAGGGCTTGATGATGTCCTCGATGACCGCTTCGCGGATCGAGGATTGCGAAATCTCGGGCGCATGCTGGGTCGACAGCACCACGGTGTCGACCTCGACCGGACGGCCGTCGACATAGCGGAAGGTGACCTGCGACTTGGCGTCCGGGCGCAGCCACGGCAGGCGGCCATCCTTGCGCAGTTCGCTCTGGCGCTGCACCAGGCGGTGCGCATACCAGATGGGCGCGGGCATCAGGTCGGGGGTTTCATCGCAGGCGTAACCGAACATCAGGCCCTGGTCGCCGGCGCCCTGGTTGAGGTAGTCCTCGGAGCTGCGGTCCACGCCCTGGGCGATATCGGGCGATTGCTTGTCGTAGGCGACCAGCACCGCGCAGCCCTTGTAGTCGATGCCGTACTCGGTGTTGTCGTAGCCGATGCGGCGGATGGTATCGCGCGCGACTTGGATGTAGTCGACGTTGGCGCTGGTGGTGATTTCACCGGCCAGCACGACCAGGCCCGTGTTGCACAGCGTCTCGGCCGCCACGCGCGCATTGGGGTCCTGCGTGAAGATGGCGTCGAGAATGGCGTCGGAGATCTGGTCCGCGACCTTGTCGGGGTGGCCTTCCGAGACGGACTCGGAGGTGAAGAGAAAATCGTTGTTAGCCACGATGCGTCCTTACGTACATGTCCGGCGGGAGCCGGCCCTCAAGTTGAACGAGGCGCGTTGCGCCCCGGATCGTCCTTGCAAGGAGGGCATCTGGGCGCGACGCTTTAGCGGATTTGAAGCGGCAGATGCCGCGACGTCGCTCCGCAAGTTGTCGGTTAACTCAGCGACTTCGGGCATTTTAGGCGAAAATGAGCGCCCGGGCGAAGCAACCCTGCCGGCCGTGTCGTTTTTACGGACGGATCCGCGGCCGGTCTCGCCACCCTTTATCCCGAATACATGCTGCTCGCCTTTTTCCGCTTTCTTGCCGTCCTGCCCCTGCCGCTGCTGCAGGCACTTGGACGGGGCCTGGGCAGGCTGGCCTATGCCTGGCCGGGGAAATACCGCCAGCGACTGCGGGCCAATGCCGCCCAGGCAGGCTATCCGGCCCCGGCCTTCGCCCGGCGCGCGGCCGGCGAGATCGGCGCCATGGTCCTCGAATCGCCCTGGATCTGGTTCCGCGAGGCCGAAAGCCTGCGCAAGGCCCGGGTAGACGAGGCCAATGCCGCGGTCGTCGACACGGCGCTCGCCGAAGGGCGCGGCATCCTCTTTCTCACGCCTCACCTCGGCGGCTTCGAGATCACGGCCCGCTACCTGGCGCGCAAAATGCCGCTGACCGTCATGTTCCGTCCGCCGCGCAAGGCCATCCTCGGCCCCCTGCTGGAGACAGCACGCAACAACTCCGCCATGCACGCCGTGCCGGCCAATATGCAGGGCGTGCGCGAATTCGTGCGCGCCCTGCGCCGCGGCGAGGCGGTGGGCCTGCTGCCCGACCAGGCGCCCGGCGTGGGCGAAGGCGTGTGGGCGCCTTTCTTCGGGCGCATGGCATACACCGTGACTCTGCCCGGCAAACTCGCCACCCAGGCCCGCGTGCCCATCATTCTGTGCGCGGCCCGGCGCCTGCCGCGGGGCCAGGGCTGGCAGCTGGACTTCATGCGCGTGCCCGAACCCCTGCCCGAAGACCCGCAAGCCCAGGCCGCGCTGCTCAATCACAGCATGGAAACACTGATCCGCCGCTACCCCGAGCAATATCTCTGGGGCTATAACCGGTACAAGACGCCGCGCGGCGCGCCACCCGCCCCGACTGCCTCATGAGTTCCGACTTCAAGACCCGTGCCCTGACCGGGCTGCTCCGCTGGTTCGGCCGCATGAGCCCGCGCGCGCGCCAGCGCGCCGGCGCCTGCGTGGGCTGGCTGGCGCGCTGCCTGGCGCGGTCGCGCGCCCGCATCGTGCGGCGCAACCTCGAGATCTGCTTTCCCGACCAAAGCCCGCAAACCCGCGAACAATGGGCCCGCGATCATTTCCGCGCCCTGGGCCAATCCATCGTCGATCGCGGCGTGCTCTGGTATGGCAGCCCCGAGGCCATCCGCGAGATGGCCAGCGTCAGCGGCGCCGAGACCATCAACGCGCTGGCCGCCTCCGGCCGCCCGGTCATCCTGCTCGCGCCGCATTTCATCGGCCTGGACGTCGCGGCCACCCGGCTCACCATGGAGGTGCCCAGCGGCGCCACCATGTACACCCCCCAGCGCGACCCGGCCGTTGACGCCATCGTGCGGGCCGGGCGCAAGCGCTTCAACGAGGTCTTCCTGGTCAGCCGCAAGGAGGGCGTGCGCGACCTGATCCGCCATTTCCGCGACGCCCGGCCGGTCTATTACCTGCCGGACATGGATTTCGGCCGCAATGGTTCGGTCTTCGTACCCTTTTTCGGCGTCCCCGCGGCCACCCTGGTCGCCACGGCGCAACTCGCGCGCAAATGGAACGCGGCGGTGCTGCCCGTGCTGGACTTCTGGGATCCGGCCAGCGGCCGCTACCATGTCGAAGTGCTGCCGCCGCTGGACGACTTCCCCGGCCAGGACAGCCTGGAGGAAGCCACCGCGCGCCTGAACCGCGAACTGGAAGGCTGGATCCGCCGCTGCCCGAGCCAGTATTACTGGGTGCACCGCCGTTTCAAGACACGCCCGGAGGGCTCGCCCAAGCTGTACTAGCGCCCGGCTGCCAGAAGATTCGGAATGGGGGATAATCCCTGCATGATCTGGAACTTCACCAAAATGCATGGCGCGGGCAACGACTTCGTCGTCCTCGATGGCGTGCGTCAAACCATAGAAATGACCCCGGAGCGCGCACGCGCCCTGGGCGACCGGCATTTCGGCGTGGGCGCCGACCAGATCCTGCTGGTCGAGCCCGCCACGCGCCCGGATGCGGATTTCCGCTATCGCATCTTCAACAATGACGGCAGCGAGGTCGAGCACTGCGGCAATGGCGCGCGCTGCTTCGTGCGCTTCGTGCATGAGCAGGGGCTCAGCGACAAGAACCCCCTGCGCGCCGAGATCGTAAGCGGCGTCATCGTGCTCGACGAGGGCGATGACGAGCAGGTCACCGTGGACATGGGCTCCACGCGCTTCGATCCCGCCGCCCTGCCCTTCGACGCCACCGGCCTGGCCCAGCGCCAACAGGGCCAGGACACGCTCTACACCCTGCCGCTGGACGGCGCCGAGGTCGAGATATCCGCCGTGGCCATCTCCAACCCGCATGCCGTGCAGGTGGTGGCCGACGTGGACCAGGCGCCGGTCGGCAGGCTCGGGCCGCAGATCGAATCCCATGCCCGTTTCGCCCGCCGCGTCAACGCCGGCTTCATGCAGATCGTGGATCGCCACGCGATCCGCTTGCGCGTCTATGAGCGCGGCGCGGGCGAGACCCTGGCCTGCGGCACCGGCGCTTGTGCCGCCGTGGCCGCAGGCATCCGTCGCGGCCTGCTCGACAGCCCCGTGCGCGTGCAGACCCGGGGCGGCGTGCTGACCATCGCCTGGGACGGCGCGCAGCTGCGCATGACCGGCCCGGCCGAGTCCGTCTTCCACGGCCAGATCGATATCGACAAACTGGTCTTTTCCATGGCGCTGAACCGCTGAGCGCGCCGCATCCATCAAGGCGACATGACCACCATTGATCCGAGCGCGCAAGACATCGCGCATTTCCTCCAGGAGCACCCCTCGTTCTTCGACGAGCATGCGGCGGTGTTCGCCACCCTGCATGTGCCCAATCCGCATGGCGGGCGCGCGATCTCGCTGGCCGAGCGCCAGATCCTCACCCTGCGCGAGCGCAATCGCAGCCTCGAATGGCGCCTGAACGAGCTGGTGCGCAATGCCGGCGAAAACGAAACCATCAGCCAGCAGGTGACGGCCTGGTCGGAGCGCCTGCTGCGCGAGACCGACCCGGGGCGCATCCCGGGCGAAATCACCCTGGGCCTGGCCGAACAGTTCAAGCTGGACCACGCCGGCCTGCGGCTGTGGAACCTGCCCGGCGTGGCGGGCGATGGCGGGCACGGCTATGGCGCCGCCGTCTCCGATGACGCGCGCACCTTCGCCGACAGCCTGAAGACGCCTTATTGCGGCACCGACACCGGTTTCGAGGCGGTGCGCTGGCTGGACGGCACGCCCAAGTCCCTGGCCCTGGTGGCGCTGCGGCTGCAGCCCGATGCCCCCAGCGTCGGCTTGCTGGTGCTGGGCTCGGACGACGCCACCCGCTTCACGCCCGAGATGGGCACGGCGTTTCTTGAGACCATCGGCCGCCTGGCCTCGGCCGCGCTGCAACGCCTGGCCTGAACCGGCCCATGGACCAGGATGCCCATGCCGCGCCGCTCGAAGCCTGGCTGCGGCATCTGCAGACGCAACGGCGCTATGCCGGACACACGATCGCCGCCTACCGCCGCGATCTCGCATCCCTGGCCGAACTCGCACGGCAGGCCGGCCTGCCGCTAGACGCCCTGTCCACCGGACATATACGCCAGGCGGTCGCGCGCCTGCACGCGCAAGGGCTGGGCCCGCGCAGCCTGGCGCGCCGGCTGGCGGCCTGGCGCGGCTTCTATCATTGGTGGGCCCCGCAACAGGGGCTGGCCAGCAACCCCGTGGCGGGCGTGCGCGCCCCCAAGGCACCGCGCTCCCTGCCCAAGGCGCTCTCGGTAGACCAGGCCCAAGCCCTGCTGGATCACGCGCCGGCCCGCCTGGCCACGGATCCGGCCGGCCTGCGCGATCACGCCATGTTCGAGCTGTTCTATTCCAGCGGCCTGCGCCTGTCGGAACTGGTGGGCCTGGATACCCACTACCAGCGCCATGCGGGCACGGAGCCGCGCGGCTGGCTCGACCGGGCGGAAGCCGAGGTCGTGGTGCTGGGCAAAGGCGGCAAGCGCCGCAGCGTGCCCGTGGGCGCCGCCGCGCTGGCCGCCCTGGACAAATGGCTGGCGGCGCGGGCCGCCCTGGTGGCACCCGCGACCCCGCCCGCCGATCGGCATGCGCTGTTCCTGGGCGCGCGCGGCGCGCGCATCTCGCCGCGCGTGGTCCAGCAGCAGCTGGCCCGCCTGGCCCAGGCCGCGGGCGTGCCCGCGCACGTGCATCCCCACGTCCTGCGCCACAGCTTCGCCAGCCATGTCCTGCAATCGGCCCAGGACCTGCGCGCCGTCCAGGAATTGCTGGGCCACGCCAATATCGCGACCACCCAGGTCTACACGAGGCTGGACTTCCAACACCTGGCCAAGGTCTATGACCAGGCGCATCCACGCGCCAACCGGAAAACCGGCAAGGACTGAAGCCGGCCCCTTAGTAGGTCATGCGTACGCCCAGCAACACCGAACGGCCGGGCAAGGGCGCCGAGGTGGCCAGAAAGGAAGCGTGGTTGTAGGCCAGCTTGTCCAGCAGGTTGTTGCCTCGCAGGTAGACGTCATACTGGGCCCCTGCCGCCTTGAAGCGATAGCTCACCACGGCGTTGACCATGGAATAGCCCGGCGTCTCGCTTTCATAGCTGGCGATGTCCTTCTGGCGGAACACATAGGCGTACTCGACGCCGCCCGACCATTGCTGCCACTTGAGATTGGCGCGCGCCCCCAGGCGGGCGGCGGGGATGCGCGGCAGATCGCCCTGCCCGCCCGTCAGCTTGCCGCGCACATAATCGCCGAACACGCCGGCCGAGAAAATGGACGTGAACTGATGCTTGATCTCGCCCTCCACGCCGGTGAACTCCGCGTCCTGCTGCGTGTACTCGATCAGGCGGAAATCCTCGAAGCGGTCCAGCGTGTTGGCATAGATATAGTTTTTGACACGATTGTGGAAGGCGCTCAGGCTGAAGGTGGTATCGCCTTCATGCTTGCGCAGCGTCAGGTCGATATTGCGCGAGGTCTCGCGGTCCAGCTTGGCATTGCCGATCTCGTAGGTATTGGTCGCCAGGTGCACGCCATCGGCATAGAGCTCCTGCGCCGAAGGCAGGCGCTGCGAGCGCGATACGGACAGCGCCAGCGAGTAGCGGGGGGCGAAATCCCAAATCGCCGCGGCCGACAGCGAAGTACCCGACAGGCTGGACTTCTCCTGCCCGCCCACGGGCGAGACGCTTTGCCAGTCCTGGCGCGCGCCGGCCTCGAAGCGCCAATCGGCCAGGCGGTACTCTTCGAGCAGGAAGATACCGTTGGCGCGCGTCTTGCTGCGGGGCAGGAAGGCTTCCTCCCCATCGGCGCGGAAATCACTGAAGGCCGTCTGCACGCCCATCACGCCGCGCAGCCCCATCCACGGCTTGTGCTCCAGCTCCAGGCGGGCGTCGAAACCTTCGTTCTTGAAGCGCGTGCCGACCTTGCCGCCTTCGATCTCATCATGCTGGTAGTCGGTGAAGCCGCTGCGAAAGCGCAATTTGGCAAAGCCGGGCAGCGGATCGAGGTATTCGGCGCGCAGATCGACACGGTTGCTGCGCAAGCGCACGTAGGGAATGTCGCCGTCCTCGCCATGGTCGTGGTCATGCGCCTCGCCGTCGTCATGGCCGTGGCCACCGCAGTGCAGATGATCGCCGTGCGGATGGCAACTCTCGTACTCGTGGTTGTGTCCGGGCAGGCCGTACTTGCTGTCGATATGCGTGAACGCCACGCCGACATAGCCGCGCGGCCCTATCCATGACATGCCGATCGAGCCCTGCGTGGATTCGCTGTACGAACCGGCCAGCTTGCCGCCGGGCCAGTCAGGCACCTCGTAGTCGCTGCTGCGGCGCTTGAGGCCCTCGACGCGCACGACGAAGTCGTCGGTGCCGCCCGTGATGCCGAAGACGCCGGCGCGCTCCTTGGTGCCCGTGGCGCCGCGCAGCTCGGCCTCGGCCGCCAGGCCGCCCTCGGGCTTTTCGGTCGGCACGCGCTTGTCGAGCACATTGACCACCCCGCCTATCGCGCCGCCGCCATAGCGCAGCGTGGCCGGTCCGCGCAGGACTTCGATACGGTCGGCCAGCAGCGGCTCGACGGTGGTGGCGTGATCGGGCGAAATGGCCGAAGCGTCCATCAATTGCGAGCCGTCGGAGAGCACGCTGACCCGCGGCGCCGTCTGTCCGCGGATGACGGGCCGGCTGGCGCCGCCGCCGAAGGTGTCCGCGTGTACGCCCGGCAGGCCATCGAGCGTGTCGCCCAGGGTTCCCTGGCGGCGTTCGACCAGTTCCTGGCCATCGAGGATGGTCGTCGGCAGGGCCGTGCTGTTCAAGTCCAGCCCGAGCGGATCCGCCGAGACAGTAATGGGGGCAAGCGCGGGCGCATCGCTTGCCTGGGCAAAGGCGGCGGGGGTGGCGAATGCCAGGGTCAGCGCAACATGGCGGGAGAGCCTCATTCCTCTTTCCTAAATGTTATATCATTCCAATTTGGAACGAGAATGATATAACATTCCATATCGAAGGCAAGAAAAAACGGAGCAAACTCAGCCCGCCCCGGCGATCTGCCCTCCCAGCAGCAACAGTCCCAGCACAAAGACCGCCAGCGCCGCCAGCGACTCGATGCCATACCGCAGCCGGGCGGCCGCGCGCGGCGACAAGCGCGGGCTGGCGGTCAGCGCCCGGCGCGACCAAGCCGCCGCCATGGCGAGCAGGGCCACGGTCAGGCCGGTGCCCAGGCCCATGGCCAAGGCGGCCACCATGCCCGCGCCGAACATGCCTTGCGACAAGGCGAACACCAGCACAATGAGCGCGCCGCTGCAGGGCCGCAGGCCCACGGCCGCGATCGCCGTCCAGGCGCGGCGCCAATCCAGCCGGCCGCTCATCAGCGACAAAGGCGGCACATGGCCGCAGCCGCAGGCCGCATGGTGCAGATGGCGCCGGGCGCCGCGCGGCGCGCTCCCCCAGGGGCGGATGGCCTTGACCCACAGCAGCCATGCTCCCAGGGCCACGATGAGCCCATGGGACGCCGTCTCCAGCCACTGCGTGCCCGCATTCATGACCTGGGCGGTCACATTCAGGCCCCCCGCCAACAAGGCCACCATCAGGATGGCGACCACGGCCTGCACCAGCGCCGAGAACAAGGCCAGCACGGCGCCATTGCGCGCGCTTTGGTGGTTGGCCAGCACGAAAGCCGAGATCACGGCCTTGCCATGCCCCGGGCCCAGCGCATGGAAGACGCCATAGGCAAAGGACAGGCCGACCAGCAGCCAGGAGCCTTCCTGCTGCCAGGCGCGCACGGCGCTGGTGAGCTGGCGATAGAAATGCGATTGCCAGACCGAGACCTGCGCAAACCACTGCGCCAGCCAGCCGCCCGTGGGCGCCGCGCTTTCGGGCACGGCGAAGGGATGGGATTGCGCCCAGGACGGGCCGCCCGCCAGCAACAGGACCGCCATCAAGACGGCCAGGCACAGCCCGCGCCTCATGGACAGCGCAACTCGTTGCGATGCGTCAGGCCCTTGGTGATGGCGAACAGCTCGTCCGGCAAGGTATCGACATCGGAAGGGATGGCCGCCAGCTGCTGCAGGGTCTTCCAGTCCAGCGCCTGCGGCGGCCGATAACTCTGCCGGCAATTGGCCGGCGCATCGCGCAGGCGCCAGGCCTGGGGCGCATCGAAGGCATAGGCCACGAAATACGTGGGATCGAAGACGTCGATGGTCAGGCCCTCGGGCCCCGGCGCCACCGGCTGGGCCAGCGGCAGGGTGAAGGACAAAGACAGGCGCTTGCCATCCCAGCCCACATCGCTGTCGCGCGGCGCGGCGAAGGCCAGCGTGGCCCCCTGCCGCATGATCCGCGTGAAGTAATGCGATATCGGCTCGCCCAGCGAGGCCATCCAGTCCTTCGCCATGCGCTGGCGCGTGCCAGGCGACAGGCTGCCGTCGGCCTCGCGCGGCAAGCCTTGCGTGGCATAGGCGCCGAACATTTCATCAAAAAGCCAGGTCTGGCGCAGGGCCGACACCCTGCCCTGCGCATCGAAGACGACTTCGGCCTCGGCGTCTATCCACATATGAGGGTGGGCCCATCCCGCCAGCGGGGCCGACGCCAGCATCAAGGCCGCAAGGCCTCGGCCAATTGCTGCACATTCCATTCAAACATTCCCACATAGGTCGCGCCCGGTTGGCCGGGCTTGGCCAGCGCATCGGAATAAAGCGTACCACCGAGCCGGGTGCCGGATTCGCGCGCGACCTGCTCGGCCAGGCGCGCGTTGCCGATGTTCTCGATGAAAATGGCCGGCACCTGTTCGCGCTTGACCCGCTCGATGACGGCGGCAAACCCGGCGGCCGAAGGCTCGGACAGGGTCGACAGCCCCGCCACCGGAATGAAGCGCACGCCATAGGCGTCGCCGAAATAGCCGAAGGCATCATGGGTGCTGACCACTTTGCGGCGCGCCTCGGGAATGGCCGCGAAGGTCTGCCGCACCTTGGCCTGCAGGGCCTGCAGGCGGGCGACATAGGCCTCGGCGCGCTGGCGGTACTGTTCGGCGTGCGCCGGATCGGCCTGGCCCAGGGCGCGGCCGATATTGCGCGCGTAGATCATGCCATTGCGCAGGTCCTGCCAGGCATGCGGGTCCTGCGTGCCATGGTCGTGGCCATGATCATGATCGTGGCCGTCGTGATCATCGTGCGCTTCGGCGAAGCGGCGCGGCTTGACGCCCTCGGAGGCCGTCACCTGGCGCCCCTTGAAGCCCGAGGCCTCGACCAGGCGCGCCAGCCAGGGTTCGAAACCCAGGCCATTGACGACCAGCAGGCGGGCGCCGGCCAGCTTGCGCGAGTCGGCCGCGCTGGGCTCGAAGCCGTGGGCATCGCCGTCGGGCCCGATCAGGGTCTGCACCTCGACATCCGGGCCGCCGATCTCGGCGGTCATGTCCTGCAGGATGGAAAAGCTGGTGACCACCTTGACCGGCGCCGCCCAGGCCGCCGCGGCCGGCAGGACGGACAAAACGGCGATCGCCGCGCAACGCGCCCAGATAGGCTTCATGTTCACACCTCTTTGGAGAAAGCCGGCCCGTGCCGGCGGCGGCACAAGCCGCCTTGCGGGCCCAGCGTCAGGGAAAGGAGATAGACCAGGCCGGCGGCCAGGATGATGGCGGGCGAGGCCGCCAGGTCGAAATGAAAGGACGCCAGCAGGCCGGCCCACGAGGCCAGCGCGGCCAGACCCACGGCCAGGGGCATCTGCGTGGCCACCCGCCGCGCCCAGAAGCGGGCGGCCAGCGCCGGCAGCATCATCATGCCCACCACCATGAGCGTGCCCAGGATCTGGAAACCGGCGACCAGGTTGACGACGACCAGCGCCAGAAAACCGAAATGCGCCAGCCAGCCGCGGCCGCCGGCCGCGCGCAGAAACCCCGGATCGAAGCACTCGGCCACCAGCAGGCGGTAGAGGGCCGCCAGGCTGAAGAGGGTCAGGGTGCTGACCAGGCCGGCCAGCCACAGCGCGTCATTGCCCAGGCCCAGCACCGTGCCGAACAGCACATGCAGCAGATCGACGTTGGAGCCGCGCAGCGACACCAGCAGCACGCCCAGCGCCAGCGATATCAGGTAGAAGGCCGCGAAGCTGGCGTCCTCGCGCAGCGGCGTCAGCCGTGTCACCAGGCCGGACAGCAGGGCCACCGCCAGGCCCGTGACGATGCCCCCCGCCATCATGGCGCCCAGCGACAACCCGGACAGCAGATAGCCCGCGGCCACGCCGGGCAGGATGGCGTGCGACATGGCGTCGCCCATCAGACTCATGCGCCGCAGGACCAGGAACACGCCCAGCGGCGCGGCGCCGAACGCCAGCACCAACGCGCCGGCCAGCGCGCGCCGCATGAATCCGAAGTCGAAGAAAGGCGCCGCCAGCGCCTGCCACAGGCTCATGCGTACCCCAGGTGCCCGTGCGCCAGGCGCTCGGGCGCCAGCACCTCGGCGGTCGGCCCCCAGCCCAGCACCCGGCCGGACAAAAGCAGCGTCTGGCCGAAGTACTCCCTGACCAAGGCCATGTCATGCAGCACGGCGATGACGCTGCGCCCTTCGGCATTCAGGGCGCAAAGCAGGGCCATGAGCACGCGCGTGGTCTGCCCGTCCACGGCGGCGAACGGCTCATCGAGGATCAAGATGGGCGCGTCCTGCATCAAAAGGCGGGCGAAGAGCACGCGCTGCAGCTGTCCGCCCGACAAGGCCTGCAGCGGACGCTGCGCCAGCTGCTCCAGGCCCACCCGGCGCAGCGCGAGATGGGCCCGCGCGGTCTCGCCCTCGCCCACGGCGCGCCAGGCCCCGATCCGGCGCCAGCCGCCCAGCACGACGGCGTCGAGCACCGAAATCGGAAAATCGCGCTCCAGCTCGGCGGCCTGCGGCAGCCAGGCCACCGTGTCGCGGCCGCGCCGCAGCCGACCCGCCATGGGCGCCAGCACCCCGGCCAGGCCTTTGACCAGCGTCGACTTGCCCGCGCCATTGGGCCCCACGATGGCGGTCATGCAGCCGGGCGCAAACCGGCCGCTGACCTCGCGCACGGCGGGTTGTCCGCGCCAGCCGAAGGTGGCGCCTTCGAGCTCGATGGCCGCGGCGTTCAGGACATGGCCCATGCGAGCAGGCTCCAGATCAGCAGGGTGGCGGCCAAGGCCCAGCCCATGCGCCAGGCCACGCCATGGCGCAGGAGCGAAGACGAATAAAACAAGGACATGACGCAGCGGGGGTAGATAGTTTTATTATGTTATATCATAACAAATTGGGCGCCAGACCCCGCGGCAAGAGGTTTTCTGATACCTTCGCCTCATTCCTGAACCGCCCCGAACCCTTATATGTCAGCCCCTGCCCGCAACAGCCGCGCCGACGCCGTCGGCGAGCAACTCCGCCTGGCCGAATCGCTCTGTGCCGAGCGCGGCCGCCGGTTGACGCCCATCCGCCGCAAAGTCCTGGAGCTGCTGCTCACCCATGGCCGCAGCCTGAAAGCGTATGAGCTGCTGGAAGCCATGCGCGCCGTGCATCCGGGCGCGGCCCCGCCGACGGTCTACCGCGCCCTGGACTTCCTGATGGACGAAGGGCTCATCCACCGGCTGGACGCGGTCAACGCCTGGACCGCCTGCCACGACGCCGCGGGCGCCCCGCACGACCTGCTGGTGGTCTGTACGGGTTGCGGCGCGGTGGCCGAAGTCAGCGACCCGGCCATGAGCCGGCAACTTGCCGAGCGCGTGGCCCAGACCGGCTTCGCCCTGGCCACGCACGAGACCGAAATCCGCGCCCTCTGCCCCCAATGCCAGAAGAAAGCGCCGGCCGCGCCCCACCCTCACCACCACTAGTTCCGTCCCCTCTTGAAATCGGCGGACTTGCCCCCATTTGCAGGGATTACCCGATATTGGTCGGCTAAGGGCCGCGATCTGCGCCAAAAAAGACGCTAGGGCTGTTACGGGGTTTGCCCCTGGCAGCCGACTGTGCTGTAATCCTGCGTCCGGTCGCGATTGACTGCCCAGTGCAGACCCATCTCGGCAGCCCCAACTCAAGCCGCGAGTTGTCGCATTCACGTCGCAGGCGAGGGCTGGCACCGCGCGGGGCTCACCCCCCGGCAAGCCAGCCGCAGGCGGCGGCTCTAACGATATGGCAGACGCCTATCGGGCCAGCATATTGCCCACCCCGCAGCCGATTTACGCATCCAGCATCGCCATGAACACCCCGCGCAGTTTGGACAAAATGGTTCCCGTCACGATCCTCACCGGCTTCCTCGGTGCAGGCAAGACCACCCTGCTCAAGCGCATCCTCACCGAATTCCACGGCCGCCGCGTCGCCGTCATCGAAAACGAATTCGGGCCCGAGAGCATCGACAACGACCTGCTGGTGCAAGACAGCGACGAGGAGATCATCGAGCTGTCCAACGGCTGCGTCTGCTGCACGGTGCGCGGCGACCTGATGCGCACGCTCAACGACCTGCGCGTCAAGCGCGAGGCCGGCCAGCTCGCCTTCGAGCGCGTCATCATCGAGACCACCGGCATGGCCAACCCCGGCCCGGTGTGCCAGACCTTCTTCATGGACGACGACATCGCCGAGTACTATCGCCTGGACGCGGTGGTGACGGTGGTCGACGCCAAGCATGGCATGGCCACGCTCGATGCCCAGACCGAGGCCCAGAAGCAGGTCGGTTTCGCCGACCGCATCCTGGTGTCCAAGCGCGACCTGGTCAACGACGCCGACTACGAAGCCCTGCGTGCCCGCCTGCTGCGCATCAACCCGCGCGCGCCGATCACGCCGGTGCATTTCGGCGAGGCCGACCTGAAGTCCATCATCGACATCAGCGGCTTCAACCTGAACTCCATCCTGGACATCGACCCGGACTTCCTGGCCGACGAGCATCCGGATGCCAAGCATGCGCATGACCATCATGACCATGATCACGGCCATGGCCACGATCACGACCATGACCACGAAGGCGAATGCGGCGCGCATTGCAACCACGGCCATCACCATCATCACCACCAGCACGACGACGAGATCGGCGCCTTCGTGTTCCGCTCGAACAAGCCTTTCGATCCGGCGCGCCTGGAGGAATTCCTGGGTGGCGTGGTGCAGGTGTACGGCCCGGACCTGATGCGCTACAAGGGTATCTTGTACATGAAGGGCATCAACCGCCGCATGCTGTTCCAGGGCGTGCACATGATGATGGGCGCCGAGCCCGGCAAACCCTGGACCGCCGCCGAGAAGCCGTCCACCAAGATGGTCTTCATCGGCCGCAAATTGCCGCAGGAGATTTTCACCCGCGGCCTTGAACAGTGCCTGGTGGGCTGACGCCCGTCCCGGACCCGTAGAACCGTACTGCAAGGAAAACCTTAGCGCCAGTACACAACAGGCCTGCCGGGCGGCATCCCAGGATGCCGCTACGGATTGATTCATAGTGGAGTGTTTTCATGGCTACGAAGGCAGCAACCAAGAAATCAAGCAAGTCGACGAGCGATACGGCGATTGATCTGCCCAGCGAAGAAGAATTGCTGGCCATGCCCGAGTCCGACTATATGAACGAGCGCCAGCTGGCGTTCTTCAAAGAGCGGCTCAAACAACTCGAACAGGACATCCTGGCCAATGCCGGGGAGACCACCGAGCACTTGCGCGAAACCCAATTCGTGCCCGATCCGGCCGACCGCGCCACCATCGAAGAAGAACACGCCCTGGAGCTGCGCACGCGCGACCGCGAGCGCAAGCTCCTGAAGAAGGTGCAGCAGGCCATCGCCCGCATCGATAGCGGCGAATACGGCTGGTGTGAGGAAACCGGCGAGCCCATCGGCGTTCCGCGCCTGCTGGCCCGCCCGACCGCCACGCTGTCGCTGGAAGCCCAGGAGCGCCGCGAAATGCGCCAGAAGCTCTACGGCGACTGATCTGTCCCCAGGGCCGATAGGGGCTATGCTGGTGCAAACCGGCATAGCCCTTTTTGTTTGCCGCCCGAGGCATAAAAAAGGGGCCGCTTGCAGGCGCCGCCTTGAAATGCAGGACGGGCGCCCCCAGATACGTCCTTCAAAGGAAGGAAAGCATGGAACAATTTCACGCCACCACCATTGTGTGCGTCCGCCGCGGCAACCGTGTCGCGCTGGGCGGAGACGGCCAGGTGACCCTGGGCAATATCGTCATCAAGGGCACGGCACGCAAGATCCGCCGCCTCTACCATGACAAGGTGCTCGCGGGCTTTGCCGGCGCCACCGCCGATGCCTTCACGCTGCAAGAGCGTTTCGAGGCCAAGCTGGAAAAACACCAAGGCCACCTGATGCGCGCCGCAGTCGAGCTCACGCGCGACTGGCGCACCGACCGCGTGCTGCGCCGGCTCGAAGCCATGCTCATCGTGGCCGACGCCGAACACACCCTCGTGCTCACCGGCAACGGCGATGTGCTGGAGCCCGAACATGGCCTGGCCGCCATCGGGTCGGGCGGCGCCTATGCGCAGTCGGCCGCGCTGGCCCTGCTGCGCAATACGGAACTGGCGCCGGAAGCCATCGTCAAGCAGTCGCTGGAAATCGCCGGCGACCTGTGCATCTACACCAATCAGAATCACGTGATTGAAACGCTGGGCGGCTGACGCCGCCCGGCCCGAGGACCCAAGCCATGTCCGCATCGACCATGACGCCCGGAGAGATCGTCTCCGAACTCGACAAGTACATCATCGGCCAGAACCGCGCCAAGCGCGCGGTGGCCGTGGCCCTGCGCAACCGCTGGCGCCGCCAGCAGGTCGCCGAGCCCCTGCGCCACGAAATCCATCCCAAGAACATCCTGATGATCGGCCCGACGGGCGTGGGCAAGACCGAAATCGCCCGCCGCCTGGCCAAGCTGGCCAACGCGCCCTTCATCAAGATCGAGGCCACCAAGTTCACCGAAGTGGGCTATGTGGGCCGCGACGTCGACACCATCATCCGCGACCTGACCGAATACTCGATCAAGCAGACGCGCGAACTGGAAATGCGGCGCGTGCGCAGCCATGCCGAAGACGCCGCCGAAGACCGCATCCTCGATGCACTGGTGCCGCCGGCGCGCAACGCCATGGGCGAACCGCAGCGCGACGACAGCAACACCACGCGGCAGACCTTCCGCAAGCGCCTGCGCGAAGGCTCGCTGGATGATCTCGAGATCGAAATCGAGATCGCCCAGCCCATGCCGCAGCTCGATGTCATGACCCCGCCCGGCATGGAAGACATGGCCGAGCAGCTGCGCGGCATGTTCGCCGGCCTGGCGCGCGACAAGACCAAGCCCAAGAAGATCAAGGTCAAGGAGGCCTTCAAGCTCATCGTCGAAGAAGAAGCGGGCAAGCGCATCAACGAAGACGATTTGCGCGCCGCGGCCATCGCCAATGTAGAGCAGAACGGCATCGTCTTCCTGGACGAGATCGACAAGATCGCCGCCCGCCAGGAAAGCGGCGGCGCCGATGTGTCGCGCCAGGGCGTGCAGCGGGACCTGCTGCCGCTGGTCGAAGGCACCACGGTCAACACCCGCTACGGCATGGTGCGCACCGACCACATCCTCTTCATTGCCTCGGGCGCCTTCCATCTGTCGCGCCCCTCGGACCTGATCCCCGAGCTGCAGGGCCGCTTCCCGATCCGGGTTGAGCTGGACTCGCTGTCGGCCGAGGACTTCGTGCGCATTCTGTCGGAAACCGATGCCTCGCTGGTCAAGCAGTATTCGGCCCTGCTGGCCACCGAAGACGTGCACCTGGAGTTTACCGAGGAGGGCATCAAGCGTCTGGCCGAGCTGGCCTTCTCGGTCAACGAGCGCACCGAAAACATCGGCGCCCGCCGCCTGTACACCGTGATGGAAAAGCTGCTCGAAGAGTTGTCTTTCGATGCCACCGCCAACAGCGGCCGCGCGGTCAAGATCGATGCGGCCTATGTGGAGTCGCAGCTCTCGGAAGCCGCGGCCAGCCAGGACCTGGCGCGCTACGTGCTCTGACAGCGTCCGCGCCGACGGAACCCCGGCCATTGGGCCGGGGTTTTTTTTGCCTGGCGGCCCCCTATTTCGAGATCTCGGTCACCACGTACTTGCCGTCCTTGCGGGTCGCGGTGAAGCGGACTTTATCACCGGGCTTGATATTGTTCAGCAAGGCTGGCGCGGCCTGGTAGACCAGGGTCATGGCCGGCAGGTCCAGGGCGGCGATCGCATCATGCTTGAGCGTGACCGTGCCCGCCGAAGCGTCGACCCGCCTGACCTCGCCGCTGGCCTGGGCGGATTGCGCCAGGACCTGGGGACTGGCCAGGCTGACGAAGGCCATGGCCGTCGTCATGGCCATGGACATGGTGTGTTTGCGCGAAAACGCCATAATGAAAACCTCCTGCCAGGCCCGGACCGGGCCTTCGCCTCAAGAATACCGCGATCACGGCGCCTCCGATCCGCACCAAACGCAGCCAAGCACTGCGATTCGCAACATTCATGACAATCCGCTGCGTATCCTAGAATAGCGGGCCCCGCCTCCCAACCCACAAGGACCCCGCCATGGCAAACCGCCTCTCCGTCATCGCCACCCGCACCGGGGATGACGGCACCACCGGACTGGGCGACGGCAGCCGCGTCGCCAAGGATGACGCCCGCATCATCGCGATGGGTGATGTGGATGAATTCAATAGCGCGCTGGGCTTGTTGCGCTGCGAAGCGCTACCCGATGCCGTTTCATCCGACCTGCTGACCATGCAGCATGATCTCTTCGACATGGGCGCCGAACTCTGCATCCCCGGCCACGTCGCGCTCGCCGAAGACCAGGTGGCCTTCCTGGATGCGCGCCTGGCCTTCTATAACGCCGCCCTGCCCGCCTTGCGCGAATTCATCCTGCCCGGCGGCTCGCGTGCTTCCGCGCTGGCGCACCTGGCTCGCACGGCGGCCCGCCGCGCCGAGCGCTCGGTGATCACGCTGGCCGCCCAGGCCGTGGTCAACGCGCCGCTGCGCCAGTATCTGAACCGCAGCTCCGACCTGATGTTTGTGCTGGCCCGCTACCTCAACCAGGCGGCAGGCCAATCCGATATCTATTGGAGCAGCCGCCACGCGCGCAATACCGCCGGCTGAAATGCAAAGCGCCCCTTGCGGGGCGCTGCGGGATCAGTTCACGCCGGCGGCGTGCGCCTGCTCATCGGCATGGTAGGAAGAGCGCACCATGGCGCCCACCGCCGCGTGGCTGAAGCCCATGGCGTAGGCCTCGCGCTCGAACATGGCGAAGGTGTCCGGGTGCACATAGCGCAGCACCGGCAGGTGGTGTTCCGACGGCTGCAGATACTGGCCGATGGTGATCATATCCACATTGTGCGCGCGCATATCGCGCATGACGTCGAGGATTTCCTCGTCGGTCTCGCCCAGGCCCAGCATGAGGCCGGACTTGGTCGGCACGTCCGGATGCAGGGCCTTGAACTCGGCCAGCAGCTTGAGCGAATGCAGGTAATCCGACCCCGGACGCGCCTGCTTGTACAGACGGGGCACGGTTTCGAGGTTGTGGTTCATCACGTCGGGGGGGCCGGCATTGAGAATGCCCAGCGCCCGGTCCAGTCGGCCCCGGAAATCCGGCACCAGCACCTCGATGCGGGTGGTGGGGGAGAGTTCGCGGATCTTGGTGATGCATTCGACGAAATGCGCGGCGCCGCCATCGCGCAGGTCGTCGCGGTCCACCGATGTGATGACGACGTAGGAAAGCTTGAGGGCGGCGATGGTGCGCGCGAGGTTTTCCGGCTCTTGTGCGTCCAGCGGATCGGGGCGGCCATGACCCACATCACAGAAGGGGCAGCGGCGCGTGCACTTGTCGCCCATGATCATGAACGTGGCCGTGCCCTTGCCGAAGCACTCGCCGATATTCGGGCAGGAGGCTTCTTCGCATACCGTGTGCAGATTGTGCTCGCGCAGGATGCGCTTGATGTCGTAGAAACGCGAGCCCGGCGCCGCGGCGCGCACGCGGATCCACTCGGGTTTCTTCAGACGCTCGGCCGGAATCACCTTGATGGGAATGCGTGCCGTCTTGGCCTGCGATTTCTGCTTTTGCGTCGGATCGTAGGCGGACACAGCGCTGGCGCTGGTGTCGTTCGAGGGGGCATCAAGCGGCGTGGACATGGGACACCTTCTGGACCGCCTCGGGCGCGGCGGCCGGGAACAAAAATGGCATTTTACTACCCCGGCACCGGCGCGCCCGCCGCCCGTGCCCGCTGGCCCAGCCGCCTGGCGAGTTCGTCCGCCAGGGCCTGGCCCGCATCGCGCAGGCTACAGGATGCGCCGCAGGACGCCATGTCCGTGGTGCGCAGGCCTTCGTAGCCGCAGGGGTTGATACCGGAAAAAGGCGCCAGGTCCATGGCCACGTTCAAGGCCAGGCCATGATAGGCGCATCCATTGCGTATCTTGATGCCCAGGGCAGCGATCTTGGCCAGCTCGCCGCCGGGCTGCGCGACGTAGACGCCCGGCGCCCCGGGCTTGCGCTGCGCCGCGATGCCGGAGCGGCCCAGCACGGCGATGGCGGCGTCTTCGAGCAGCATGACGTAGTCGCGCACATACATGCCGGCGCGGCGCAGGTCGAACAAGGTGTAGGCCACGACCTGGCCCGGGCCATGATAGGTCACCTGGCCGCCGCGGTCGCAGCGCACCACCTCGATGCCGGCGGGATTCAGGATATGTTCGGCCAACCCGGCCTGCCCGAGGGTATAGACGGGCGCATGTTCGCACAGCCAGATCTCGTCGCGCGTGGCGGGCCCCCGGCCGGCCGTGAAGGCCTGCATGGCCTGCCAGACATCGGCATAGCCGGCGCCGGGCGCAAGCCAGGCGACCTTGACTTCCATGCCCACGGCTTACAGAACGATGGACACCATGGGGTGGCCATGCAGCGCGCGGTAAAGCGCATCGAGCTGTTCACGCGAGACAGCCCGCACGGTGAAGGTCAGGCCGAGATAATTGCCTCCCTTGCTGGGGCGCATCTCGACCGACGCCGGATCGAATTCAGGGTCGAACTGCAGGACGACTTCGGTCAGGGTCTGGGCGAAATCCGGGTGGTGCTTGCCCATCACCTTGATGGGAAAGTCAGACGGATATTCGATGAGGGAGTCTTCGGGGGGAATATGCATCATGAGCGTTTGCCTCGCCGCCGGATGGCACGCCGGCCATCCGGCCTGGGGCCGCGGTCAGAGCGCGGCGATACGGGCATCATAACCCGCGCGCAATAGGCGATAAACAGGGCCGGGCTTGCCGCCGCCCACCGGCTTGCCGTCGATCCGCGTCACGGGCAGCACTTCCTTGGTGGCCGAGGTCACCAGCACCTCATCGGCGCTTTCGACTTCGGCGCGCGGGATGGGCCGCGCCTCGAAGGGCACGCCGGCCTGCTCGGCCAATTCGGCCATGAGCCCGTAGCGGATGCCTTCGAGGATGAGGTTGTTCTTGGGCGGCGCCAGCAGCTTGCCATCGCGCACCACCCAGATATTGCTGGACGAGCCTTCGGTCAGGAAACCGTCGCGGTACTGGATCACTTCATCGACGCCGGCCTCGACGGCCTGCTGGCGGGCCAACACATTGCCCAGGAGCGACACGGACTTGATCTCGCAATGCAGCCAGCGCTCATCCTTGATGGACACGACCGCCACGCCCTGTTCGCGCTGCTGGGCCGAGGGAAGGACCATGGGCGTGACCATGCCGAAGACTGTCGGCGTGATGGCCTGGGCCGGAAAAGCATGATCGCGCTTGTAGACGCCGCGCGTGATCTGCAGGTAGACGATGCAGTCCTGGGTGGTCGCGCCGGCGATGAGCCGCTCGATCACGGCGGTCAGGGCCGCGCGGTCCATCGGCATGGGGATGCGGATGGCCGCCAGGCTGCGCTCGAGCCGGTTGAGGTGTTCGGCCATGCGGAAGGCCTTGCCGCGATAGGCCGGCACGACCTCGTAGATGCCATCGCCGAAGATGAAACCGCGATCCAGGACCGAAATCTTGGCCTGGTCGGCGCGGGTGAATTCGCCATTGAGATACACCAGGCTATCGCCCGGCATGCCCGGAATCATGAACAGCTCCTAGAAGGAAAGTGACCGCGTGGGCCATGAGGCGAACGGAGGGTTCCGTTCGCCGCTTACATGCCGGACATAGCTTACACCCGCGCGCGCGGGCTTACTGGAACCAGCGCCTGACGGTGTCGGCCATGCGGCCGAAGAAGCCGGCGCGCTCGACGTCCTCCTGGACGACCAGGGGTTCGACGCGCAGGACCTTGCCATCCAGGGTGAGCTGCAGCGTGCCCACTTGCTGGCCCTTGGCCAGCGGCGCGACCAGCGGGTCGGTACGCTGGGCAACGGGCTTGATCTCGCCGCCCTTGCCGCGCGGCACGGCCAGCCAGATGGGATTGGGCGGGCCGAGCTTGACGTTTTCGGCCTTGCCTTCCCAGACGCGCGCCTCCAGGCCGGGCTGGCTCTTGTCGTAGAGCTTGACCGTATCGAAGTTCTGGAAGCTCCAGTTCAGGAGCTTGAGGCTTTCTTCGGCGCGCGTGGATTCGCTGTCGGCGCCCACCAGCACGGTGAGCACGCGGCGGTCGCCGCGCAGGGCGGTGGACACCAGGCAGTAGCCAGCCGAATCGGTATGGCCCGTCTTCATGCCGTCGACCGAAGGATCGGCCCACAGCAGGCGGTTGCGGTTGGGCTGCGTGATCTTGTTGTAGGTGTAGCTCTTTTGCTTGTAGTAGTGGTAGTACTCGGGATGATCGGCCACCAAGTGCGTGGCCAGCGTGGCCAGGTCGCGCACCGTGGTGATGTGCTGCGGGTCGGGCAGGCCGGTGGCATTCATGAAGTGCGTGCCCTTCATGCCCAGGCGCGCGGCCTGTTCGTTCATGAGCGCGGCGAAGGCACTCTCGCTGCCGCCCACGGCTTCGGCCAGCGCCACCGAGGCGTCATTGCCGGACTGCACGATCATGCCCTGGATGAGCTCGTCGGCGGTCACGGGCTTGCGGGGCTCGATGAACATGCGCGAGCCGCCCGTGCGCCAGGCATGTTCGGACACGGGCACCTGCTGCTCCAGCGTCAGGCGTTTTTCGTCGAGGGCGTTGAACACGACGTAGGCCGTCATGATCTTGGTGAGCGAGGCGGGCTCGACCTTCTGGTCGGGATTGGAGGCGGCCAGCACTTGGCCGCTGTTGACATCGACCGTGATCCAGGCGCGCGCGGCGACGGTGGGCGCGGGCACCGAGGCCAGCTCGCCCACGGGCACCACCGTGCCCGCCGGCGCCGCCGTGGCCGGCGTGGCCACGGAAGTCGCGGGCGACACGGCGGCCGGGGCCTGTTGCTGGGCGGCGGCCGGCAGCGCGGCGGCCAGCATGACGGCCAGCACGGCACTCGAGATCACGCGACGGGAGAATACGGTAGGGGCAAGGGCAGATTGGGACAAGGTCTTCATCGGCTAGGAGGTTCAAAGAGGGCCGGCCGCGAGCACGGCGGCACAACATTATAGGCAGCGTATCCGACACAACCGCGGGCCAAACGTTCCCGGCATGGCGCAAACATGCAACGCGATGCAACGCCGCGGAATTCAGCCCAGTGCCAGTTTCAGGCGCTGCGCGACCAGGTTGCGCAGCGTGATGAGTTTGCCGTGGAAGAAATGCGAAGCGCCGGGAATCACGACGATGGGCAGGTTGCGCGGCCGCGCCCAATCCATGGCCTCGCCCAGCGGCACGACCTCGTCGTTCTCGCCATGCACCAGCAACGTGTCTTCGGGCAGGTCGACCTCGCGGAACTGGAAACGCCCCACGGCGGGCCCCATCAGCATGAGCGCGCCGGGCTGGGCGCCCTGCTCGGCCAGCGTGGCATAGACTTGCGCGGCCACCGCCGTGCCGAAGGAAAAGCCGCCCAGCACCCAGGGCGCGCCGGCCAGATCGGGCAGGGCCTGGCGGATCTGCGGGATCAGGCCCAGCATGTCTTCGGTCTCGCCGACGGCGCGATCGAACTCGCCCTCGGATGCGCCCACGCCGCGGAAGTTGGGCCGCACCACCACCAGCCCGGCGCTCACGCAAGCGCGCGCGATGGTGGTGACGACCTTGTTGTCGCGCGCGCCGCCGTGCAGCGGATGCGGATGCAGCACCAGCGCCCATCCGCGCGGATCGCCGTCAGGATAGTCCACGGCGCATTCAATGCGCCCGGCGGCGCCGGTAAAAGCGAGGATGTCGGTATGTGCAAACATGGGCCTATCCGCAAAAACGCAAAACCGCGATGTTAACCGGCCCTTGGCGGCAAGACCGAGGCCAGCCAGGCGGCCAAGTCGTCGGCCGCGGCATCGGTGGCCTGGCGCAGCGCCGCCACGCCGCCCGCGGCATCCTGCGTCGGCGCGGCGGCCTGGCGGGCGAAACGCCGCTGGCCCAAGAGCTTGCCGTCTCGCAGCAATACCGCCTGCAGGGCGACCTCGCCCCGGCTGGAGGCGCCGTCCGGCGCGAAGACCTGCTCGAAGCGCGTCAGGGTGACGCGCAGTTGCGGCGCGCCGGTACCAGCGCTGTCGCTGAGCACCGCGCCTTCGCGCGAGAGCCGGTCCTGCAGGCGCTGGCGCACCAGGCTGGACGGCGGCTCTGTCCAGCGGAAACCGGCATAGGCCTTGGGCGTGGTGCTGTCGCCCACGCGCCAGATCACGCCGGTATCGCCCAGCGCGGCGGAGGCGGAATAGGCCAGCACGATGGCGGTGCGCGGCGGCAGCTGGGCGGCCGCCGGCGACTCGGGTCCGAGGTCGAACAGCGAAGCCTGGGGCGCCACGCGGCCCACGCCGCAACCGCTCAACGCCAAGGCCAGCACCGCGGCCAGGCAGATCTTGTTCATGCGTTCATCTCCTAAAGCCGGCAAAACCGGGCTCGCCCGGGCCGGGCTCGACAGGCGCGGGCCCGAACAGGATGGATTGCGGCGTATCGCCCACGCGGCGCAGGGCCGACTGGGCGCTGCGCGCCGCGCCATTGACCGACTGCGCCATGTCGGTGACGGCCGGCAGGGTTTCACGATCCAGGCGCGCCGCGGCGCGGGCGATCTCCTGCAGGCTGCGGCCGGCGACCGACAAGGGGCCATCGGGGGCATTCAGGCGCGCCAGCGACTGGTTGGCCGATTGCATCAGCGCGGAGGCATCGGCCGAGACCTTGCCCAGCGAGTCCACCAGCGGGCCCACCTTGCGCAGCGCCGGGGCGAGATCGCGGCTGGCGTCCCTGAGCTGGGTGCTGATTTCGGCCGTGTTCTTGAGCGTGAGGCTGAGGGCTTCGATATTCGACGGGCTCATGAGCTGGCGCAGCTCTTCGGCGGTGTCCTCGAACTTGGCCAGCAGCGCCGAGCCGCGTTGCTCGAGCCGGTCGAACAGACCCGGCCGCAAGGGGATGTCGGGCGGCTGGTTGTCCTGGGCCACCAGCAACTCCGTCGAACCGCCGTTGTCGCGCAGCTCGATATTGGCCTGGCCGGTCACGCCCTGCACGCCCAGTTCGGCCCAGGTCGACGCGGTGATGGGTGTATTGGGAGAGACGCCGATGCGGATGCGCACCTCGCCTGGCCGGCTGGGATTGAGCATCAGCGATTGCACCTTGCCCACCGGCACGCCCTGGTAGCGCACGGTCGATTGCGCGGTCAGCCCGCTGACCGGGGCCGAAGAAACGATGTCGTAGACCTTGACGGTGGAGCGGTCGCGGCCGACCCAGACGGCCACCAGCGCGGCGGCGGCCAGCAACACCAGGGTGAAGATCCCGGCCAGCAAGGCATGACTACGGTTTTCCATTGCCTGCGTCCTTTGGTGCAAGGTCCCCGAGCGCGCGCCTGCCCCGCTCGCCCAGGAAGAAACTTTGAATGAAAGGGTGGTGGATCTTCAGGATCTCGGACACCTTGTCGCAAGCGATGACACGCTTGTCGGCCAGCACCGCCACGCGCGTGGCCAGCGCCAGCAGGGTGTCGAGATCGTGGGTGACCATCACCACCGTGAATCCCAGCTGCCGGTGCAGGCTGCGCACCAGCTCGACGAACTCATCGGAGCGCAGGGGGTCCAGGCCCGCGGTCGGTTCGTCCAGGAAGAGCAATTCCGGGTCCAGCGCCAGCGCCCGCGCCAGGGCGACCCGCTTGATCATGCCGCCGGAAAGATCCGAAGGGCTCTTGAGCGCGTCGCCGGCATTGAGGCCGACCATGTCCAGGCGGCACATCACGACGTCCTGGATGAGGTCTTCGGGCAGGGTGCGCAATTCGCGCAGGGGCAGCGCCACGTTATCGAATACCGACAGCGCCGAGAACAGCGCGCCCGCCTGGAACAGCATGCCCCAGCGCTCCGAGAGGCGGCGGCGCTCGCTCATGCCCAGCGTGGAGATGTCGCGTCCCAGGATGCGCACCTCGCCGCGGGCCGGCCGGGCCAGCCCGATGATCTGCCGCAGCAGCACGGTCTTGCCGGAACCCGAACCGCCCACCAGGACCAGTATCTCCCCCGGGTAGACCGTCAGGTTGAGATTCTCGTGCACGACATGGTCGCCGAAAGCCGTGCGCAGGCCGGTGACCGAAATGACGGGCGTGAGCGTCAGGCAGTCCTCGGGAATGGCCGGCGTATCCATCAGATGCCCATCTTGCTGAAGATCACGGCGTACAGCGCATCGACCAGGATGACGCCGGTGATCGACGTCACCACCGATGTGGTCGTGCCGCGTCCCAGGCTTTCGGTGTTGGGCTTGATGCGCAGGCCGAAGTGGCAGGCCACCAGGGCGATCAGCACGCCGAAGGACACGCCCTTGAAGATGCCTATCCAATAATTGGTGAGCGTGATGGCGCCCGGCAGCGACTCGATGAACCACTGTGCCGAAATGCCCAGCTGCATCTGGGCGGCCAGCATGCCGCCCATGAGGGCCATGGCGTCGGTCCACAGCACCAGCAGGGGCATGGTGATGGCCAGGGCCAGCACGCGCGGCAGGATGAGCCGCTGGCTGTGCGAAATGCCCATCACGTTCATGGCGTCCAGCTCCTGCGTGACGCGCATCACGCCAATCTGGGCCGTGATAGCCGAACCGGAACGGCCCGCCACGAGGATGGCCGCCAGCACCGGTCCCAGCTCGCGCACGATGGACACGCCCAGCAACCGCACAATGAAGCGGTCGGCGCCGAAGATCTGCAATTGCTGCGCCGACAGGTAGGAAAGCACCACGCCGATCAGGAAGCCGACCAGGGCCGTGATGCCCAGGGCCTGGGCGCCGGTGCGATAGACCTGGGCGGAGATCTCGCGCCAAGGGCCACGCGAAGGCCGCAGCAGCAGGCCCACGAAGTCGAGCATCAGCTGGCCCAGCATGCGTATCAGCGTCAGGCCATTGCTGGCCGCGTCGAACACGGCCTGGCCGATGGCCGCCAGCCAGCCCAGCCGGTCGGGCTGGGGCGCTTGCGGCGCATCGCCGCCCGGATTGGCCGCCAAGGCGTCGAAGACCTCGCGCTGACCCTCGGTCAGGCGCAGCCGCTCGGGCAGGCGCTCGCCCCAGGCCCGCCACAGCAGGTTGGCCCCGATGGTGTCCAGGCGCTCGATGCCGCGCAGGTCCCAGCGGGTATTCTCATTGGCCTGGGCCAAGGCCTCGCGGCGGGCCTGCACCTGACCGCGGACGGCCAGGGCCTGCAAGCTCCAGTCGCCCCCCAGATAGACCACGGCGCCGTCCCTGCGCATGGGCGGCGCCTGGCAATCGCGGTCGGGCAGTCGTTGCTGGTGCATGGCGTGGGAGAAAAACGGTGATTCTGGCCGTTACACATCATATAACGTCCAGATGAAAGACCGCGTTGCCCTACAATTCGGGCCATCATGTCTGTTCAAGCCCTCGACCTGCCCGCGCCCGATGCGCTGCAACGCGCCGTCCAGGCGCGCCTGCCCGGCTTCGCCCATGTGCAATGGGTGGCCAGCACCGGCTCGACCAATGCCGACCTGCTGGCACGCGCGCGCCACAGCCGCGACGCCAAGCCCTGGCTGCTGGGCGCCCATCTGCAAGAAGCCGGCCGCGGCCGCGCCGGCCGCGCCTGGCAGAACCGCAGCGGCGCCACGCTGATGTTCTCCTGTGCCTTCGATGTGCGCCTGCCTCCCGCCCAGCTGCCCGCGCTCTCGCCCCTGGCGGGCCTGGCGGCCTGCGAAGCCCTGCGCCGCCTGAGCGGCCATGACGGCGTCTGCGTGAAATGGCCCAACGATGTGCAATGGCATGAGGCCAAGCTGGCCGGCGTGCTGGCCGAGACCACCCGCAATCCGGACGGCGACGGCTATACCGTCGTCATCGGCATGGGCGTGAATCTGCGCGATGCCGATACGCTGTCGGCCAGCCTGGGGCGCGCCATCGCCGACTGGACCCAGGTCGAAGGCGGCGGCGTCGCCGAAGCCGCCGATATCGTGCAGGCGGCGGCCCTGGCTTGGCAACAGGCCGTGGCCGAGCTCGAACAGGCAGGCTTCGAGGCCTTTGTCGAGCGCTACGCCAGCGCCGACGCGCTGGCCGGCCGCGCCGTCCATGTGATCGACCGGGGCGAGGTCCTCCATGCCGGCCAGGCCGCCGGCGTGGATGCCATGGGGCGGCTGCAGGTGCGCGGCGACCGCGGCCTGGTCAGCGTGTCGGCCGGCGAAATCTCGGTGCGCGCCCAGCCATGATCCTGCTCATCGATTCCGGCAACAGCCGCCTGAAGCTCGGCTGGCTAGACCCTCGGACCGGCGCGCGCGAACCCGAACCCGTGGCTTTCGACAACCTGGACCTGCGGGCCCTGGGCGCCTGGCTGCAGGCCCTGGCGGACAAGCCCACGCGCGCCATCGGCGTCAATGTCGCGGGCCCCGCAAGGGGCGAAGCGATCGCCGCGGCCCTGGCGGGCTGCGGCATAACGTGGATGCGCCCGCGCCGCGAGGCCCTGGGCATGACCAACGCCTATCGCAACCAGGCGCAGCTGGGCGCGGACCGCTGGGCGGCCATGCTGGGCCTGCGGATGCGCCTGCCCACGGGCCACCCGCCCGCCCTGCTGGCCTCCTTCGGCACGGCCACCACGCTGGACACCCTGGGCCCGGACAATGAGTTCGCCGGCGGCCTCATCCTGCCCGGCCCGGCCATGATGCGCGGCTCGCTGGTGCATGGCACGGCCAATCTGCCGCTGGCCGAAGGGCCCGTCACCCCCTATCCGACCGAAACCCATGAGGCCATTGCCACCGGCATCGCCGCAGCCCAGGCCGGCGCGCTGGTGCGCCAATGGCTGGCCGGCCATGACCGCTATGGCCAGGCGCCGGAAGTCTATGTCGCCGGCGGCGGCTGGGCCGAGGTCCGACCCGAGATAGAACGGCTGCTGCTGCTGGTCGGCGCCAGCCGCGGCGCCGCACCCCGGCCCGTCATTCTCCAGGCCCCCGTGCTCGATGGCCTGGCCGCCCTGGCCGCCGACGGCTCCAACTGACAGACGAGGGCCCATGCGCATCCTGTTTCTCGTGATCCTGCTGGCCAATCTCTGGGCCTACGGCCTGGGACAAGGTTGGCTGGGGCCCCGCCCCGATGACGAAGGCCGCGATCCCCGCCGCCTGAACCAGGAACTGAACGCCGATCACATCAGCCTGGCGCCCAAGCGCCCGGGCTGAGGCGTCACTCCTGGATGCCCAGCATGTCGCGCAGGGCATGCAGGCTGCGCGCCACGGCGCCAGTATGGGCAGCCGTCCAATCGCGCGCGGCGCAGGCGCGGCGCTGCAGCAAGGCCGGATCGGCGAGCCACTGGGCGGCCAGTTGCAGCGCCTGGCGCGCATCATGGACGCGCTCGGCCGCGCCGGCCTCGATGGCATCGCGCGTGGCCTGCTCGAAATTGAAGGTATGCGGGCCGGTGATCACCGGCGTGCCCGCCGCGCAGGCCTCGATCAGGTTCTGCCCGCCCAAGGGAGCGAAGCTGCCGCCGATGACGGCCACGTCGGCCGCGGCGTAATAGAAAGGCATCTCGCCCAGGGTGTCGCCCACCACCAGGTCGATCCCGGCGCCAGGCACGGCCTGCGATACCGAACGCCGCACGGCCCGCAGGCCGGCCGCCTCGGCCTGTGCCCAGGCCTGGTCGAAACGCTGGGGATGGCGCGGAATCAACAGATAGAGCGGACGAGGCTCGGGCAATGCGCGCATGGCCTGCAGAAACAGCGCATCCTCGCCCTCGCGCGTGCTGGCGATGGCCACCACCGGCCTGCCGGCCGCATCGCGCCAGGCGTGGCCGTCGCGCAATTGCGCCGGCGGCAGGTCGACATCGAACTTCAGGTTGCCGGTGACCGAGACCGCGCTCGCCCCCGCCTCGCGCAGCCGCTGGGCGTCCGCCTCGGTCTGGGCCAGCACTTGGTCCAGGCCGGCAATGGCCTCGCGCATGACCGCGCCCAGGCGCCGGGCCGCCCGCAGCGAGCGCGCCGAGAACCTCGCGCTGACCAGGGCCATGGGCAGGCCCCGGGCCCGCGCGGCGGCCAACAGGTTGGGCCAGATTTCGCGCTCGATGATCAGGCCGCAGCGCGGGGCGTGGTGATCGAGAAAACGCCGGGTCGCGCCCGGGAAGTCATAGGGCAGCCAGGCCTGGCGCAACTGCCCGGCCGCGATGGCCTGGCCGAACAGTCGCGCGCCTTCGGCGCGGCCGGTTGCCGTCATATGGGTCAGCAGCACGGGCAGGCCGCGCGCCAGCAGCGCCGCCACCAGCGGCTGGGCGGCGCGGGTCTCGCCCAGGCTGACCGCATGCACCCACACCGCGCCTTGGGTGGCGCCGGCCTCGGGATGGCCGAAGCGCGTGCGGGCCAGCACCTCCCATTGCCCGGGCACGCGCCGCGAGCGGCGCCACATCCCTAGCCACAGCAGCGGCGCCGCGACGCGAAACAGGCCGGTGTAGAGGCTGCGCCGCAAGTCCGCCCCCGCTCAGTGCGCCGCCAGCGCCTGCTCCACCGCGGCCATCACGGCCTCGCGCGAGGGCGAAGCGCCGCGGTCGCCGAGGCTGGCGGTGTAGTTGGCGCCCACCAGCGGCGTGCGCACCGGCGTGGAGGCGCGATAGATGCCTATGGTCGGGCGGCCCAGCGCCGCCGACAAATGGGTCAGCCCGCTGTCCAGGCCCACCATGAGGCGCGAACCCGCCAGCACGCGGGCCACGGAGGTCAGGTCCATGCGCGGCAGCACTTCCACGCCCTCCATGCCGGCGACCAGCAGGCGGGCGCGTTCGGCCTCCTGCTCATTGCCGGCCAGCAGGCGCAAGGCGCAGCCGGCATCCTGCAGGCGGCGGAACACGGCGCGCCAATCGTCCTCGGGCCAGAGTTTGTCCTCGCGGCTGGCCGAGGGCATGATGACCGCATAACCGCGATCATTGTTCAGATGGTGCAGGCGGCGCCCTTCTTCGGGCGGCGGAGGATCGGGCGGACGCGAAAAAAAGGCCTGCAGGCCGAAATCCGGCGCGCCGCTATAGGTGTAGCCGAAGGTCTGGGCCGCCAGCTTGCGCTGGCGGATGACGGCCGGCTGCCAGAACTCCACGCGGTGCCGCACGTTATAGAACAGCGAGGCCAGGGGCTCGCGCGCCGAGCGCCAATCCAGGCCATGGCGCGTGCCACGGGTCTGGCGCACCAGCCAGGCCGATTTCAGCAGGCCCTGCATGTCCAGCACGATGTCATAGGGCTCGCTGCGCAGCCGCTCGGCCAGCGCGCGGCGTTCGGCACGGACCTGATCCGACCACCAGGCCTTGCGCCAGCGCCGATGGGCAACCTTGATGACATTGCCGACAGCCGGATGCCAGCCGGGAATCTCGGCGAATGCTTCTTCCGCTATCCAATCTATCTGGGCATCGGGCACGTGGCGCGCAATGTCGGAAATTGCGGGCAGCATGTGCACCAGATCGCCCAAAGACGACGTGCGAACGATCAATATGCGGGTAGGCATCAACGCTAGGCGCGCCCGGCAAGCGGGCGCTGGATCTTGTAAACCTTCGGAATTTACAACAATTAGCCGACCGGCTGGTCAGGCGGGCAGTTGCCCCGCCCCGCGGGCTTCTTGCAGCCCGGGCGCCTGCCGGTCTCGCGCCGAGAGCCGCGTGGGCCGGGCCGGCCATTGGATGCCGATGGCGGGATCATCCCAGCGCAGGGCGCGCTCATGCGAAGCCGCATAGTAGGCGGTGACCTTGTACTGGACTTCGCTGCCCTCGGCCAGGGACAGGAAACCGTGGGCGAACCCGTCGGGTATCCAGAGGCTGCGGCGATTGCCGGCCGAGAGCCTGACACCCAGCCACTGCCCGAATGCCGGCGAGCCGGGCCGGATATCCACCGCCACGTCGAATATCTCGCCGGCGACCACGCTGACCAGCTTGCCCTGGGCATGCGGGGCCAGCTGGTAATGCAGGCCCCGCAGCACGCCCAGGCCGGACGAGGACTGGTTCTCCTGCACAAAGGGCGCGGGCGCGGGCAGTCCCAGTTCGCGCAGGCCCGCCTCGAAGACGTCCTGGCGAAAGCGTTCGGCGAACCAGCCGCGCCCATCGGCCAGCACCTCGGGCTCGACCAGCACCACTCCCGGCAGCGCGGTGGGGATGAGTTTCATGGCCGGCCTTCCTGCAAGACGCGCGACAGATACTGGCCGTAGCCATTGGGTCCCATGCGGCGCGCCTGGGCGGCCAGCTCCCCGGCATCGATCCAGCCGGCGTGATAGGCGATTTCTTCCAGGCAGGCGATCTTCAGGCCCTGGCGCTGTTCTATTGTGCTGACGAAATGCGCGGCTTCCATCAGGGCCTCGGGGGTGCCGGTATCCAGCCAGGCGAAGCCGCGGCCCAGCAGTTCGACGCGCAGGTCGCCGCGCGCCAGGTATTGACGGTTGATGTCCGTGATCTCCAGCTCGCCGCGCGCCGAGGGCGTGAGGTGGCGCGCCATCTCGATCACGTCATTGTCATAGAAGTACAGGCCCGTGACGGCATAGCTGGAGCGCGGCTGCGCGGGCTTTTCTTCGATGCTGACGGCGCGCCGGTTGTCATCGAAGGCCACCACGCCATAGCGCTGGGGGTCGCGCACATGGTAGCCGAACACGGTGGCGCCGGCCGGGCGCGCGGCGGCCGCCTGCAGCAGCGGCGTGAAATGCTGGCCGTAGAAGATGTTGTCGCCCAGGATGAGGCAGACCGGGTCGGGACCGATGAAGTCTTCGCCGATGAGAAAGGCCTGCGCCAGCCCCTCGGGCGCGGCCTGGACCGCATAGCTCAGGCGCAGGCCGAAGGCCGAGCCGTCGCCCAGCAGTTTGCGGAAACCCGGCAGGTCCGGGCCGGTGGTGATGAGCAGGATGTCGCGGATCCCCGCCAGCATGAGCACCGACAGGGGGTAGTAGATCATGGGCTTGTCGTAGACGGGCAGCAGCTGCTTGGACAGACCCAAGGTGGCCGGATACAGGCGGCTGCCGGTGCCGCCGGCCAGCACGATGCCTTTCGTGATCATGCCGCAGTCCCCCAGGGGCTGGCCCGCCAGTCGGACAGCAAGCGGTCCACGCCGGCGCGCCAGTCCGGCAGGCGCAGACCGAAGACGGCCTGCAGGCGCTCGCAATCCAGCCGCGAGTTCAGCGGCCGCGGAGCCGGCAGCGGATAGTCGGCGCTGCGGATGGGGTGGACGGTGCGCACCGCCAGCGGCCAGCCCAGGCGGCGCGCCTGGGTGATCACGTATTGGGCGTAGCCGTGGCGCGAGACCTGGCCTGCCGCCGCCAGATGATAAAGACCCGAGACCGACGGCTGCCCACGCGCCTGGCGCAAGGCCAGCGCGGTGATGTCGGCGATCAGGTCCGCGCTGGTCGGCGCGCCGACCTGGTCATCGACCATGCGCATCTCCTCCTGGCCTGCCGCCAGGCGCAGCACGCCGCGCGGAAAGTTTTCGCCATGCGGGCCATAGACCCAGGAGGTGCGCAGCAGGAGATGATGCACCCCGCTGCGCCCCACGGCCTCGTCGCCGGCCAGCTTGCTTTGCCCATAGCGGTTCAGCGGCGCGGCGGGACTGTCTTCGGTGTGAAACGCTTGCCCGGCGCCGTCGTAGACGTAGTCGCTGGAGTAATGCACCAGCCAGCCGCGTCGCGCGCGCATCTCCCGGGCCAGCAGGCCGGGGGCCTCGGCATTGACGCGCATGGCCAGCCCGGGCTCGGCTTCGGCGCGGTCCACGTCCGTGAAGGCGGCGGCATTGACGATGACATCGGGGTCGGCCTGGCGCACGGCCCGCTGCAGCGACGCCGGGTCGGCGAGGTCGAGGCCGGACTCGCGGCCCAGGGCCAGCAGCGGGCCCAGGGGGGCCAGCGAACGGCCCAGCGCCCGGCCCAATTGCCCGTCCTTGCCCAGCAGCAGGATCTTCATGGGCCTTCCTTGTCTATCCAGCGGGCACGATAGGCGCCGCTTTCGACATCGGCCACCCACTGGGGATGATCAAGATACCAGGCCACGGTCTTGGCCAGGCCGCTGGTGAAATCCTCCGCGGGCGTCCAGCCCAGCTCGGCGGCCGCCTTGCCGCTATCGAGGGCATAGCGCCGGTCATGCCCTGGACGGTCGGGAACATGCGCGATGAGATCGCGGTAATGCCCCGCCGCCGGCGGACGCAGCGCCTGCAGCAAATCGCACAGCCGCTGCACCACATCCAGATTGCGCAGCTCGCAGGAGCCGCCGATGTTGTAGGTCTGCCCCGGCCGGCCATGGCGCAGGACCGCGCACAGCGCCCGCGCATGGTCTTCCACATAGATCCAGTCGCGCACCTGGTCGCCCGCGCCATAGATCGTCAGCGGCCAGCCGCGCAGCGCCGACAGCAGCATAAGGGGGATCAGCTTCTCGGGAAACTGGCAGGGACCGTAGTTGTTCGAGGCGTGGGTCACCAGCACCGGCAAGCCATAGGTGCGCTGCCAGGCGCGCGCCAGATGGTCGGCGCCCGCCTTGCTGGCGGCATAGGGCGAACTGGGTGCGTAAGGACTGGTTTCAATGAAACGCCCGGCCCGATCGCCCAGATCGCCGAAGACCTCGTCGGTCGATACCTGCAGGAAACGGAAGTTCTCGCGCGCCGGCCCCGCCAGACCGGCCCAGTATGTCCTGGCCGTCTCCAGCAGGACATAGCTGCCCACCAGATTGGTCTGGATGAAATCACCCGGGCCGTCGATGGAACGGTCGACATGCGATTCGGCGGCCAGGTGCACGACCGCCTCGGGACGATGGCGCTCGAACACGGCCTGCAAGGCCGCGCGGTCGCAGATATCGACACGTTCCAGGGTATGCCGGGGATGCGTCCCGCATTCTTCCAGGGACGCGATATTGCCGGCGTAGGTCAGCTTGTCGACGTTGACCACGCTGTCCGGCGTGTCACGGACGATGTGCCTCACCAAGGCCGAGCCGATGAAACCGGCACCGCCGGTAATCAGGATTTTCATGAATACATGTGCCGCAAGGCCGCGGCCGGACCGGCCGCCGCCAGTCATTGTAGCCAGAGGCCTTGAGGGCGCCCCTATGTCCCCAGATTCATAAATCAGACATACTCCGAGAACGTCTGACGAAAATTCGAGGTGCGATTCCCTATAATTCGCCCGCCTTGCGCCGCGCAAGCGCCGCGCAACCCTAGTGGCCAGCCTCTGGCGGGCACCGTCCCACACCATCCCGATGCTCAACCGTTTGTCCTCCTGGCTGCTGGTCGCCTCGATCACCGCAACACCCGCCCTGCTGTTGACCACCTCCAGCGGCGGCAGCGCGGCGTTCTATCTCGCGATCCTGCTCTGCCTGGCCGTGCTGGCCAGCGCCGGGCAGTGCCCCGATCTGCGTGATTACCGCAAGCTCTGCCTGGCCGCCTGCGCCCCCCTGGCCGTGGCGCTATTGAGCAGCACCCTGCACGCGGGCTGGAGCAATGCCAGCCTGGAGCGCGGCCTGCGCCTGGCCCTGGGCCTGCCGCTGCTGCTGGCCGCCATGCAGGCCGTCGGGCCGCAGCGCCTGAAACATGCCCTGTGGGGCGTGCTGGCGGCCGGTTGGGCCGGCACCGCCACCTTGCTGGCCCTGGTCCGTGGCGACCTGGCCCAGCGCCCGCTGACCGACGAATACAACGCCGTGGGCTACGGCAACCTGCTGCTGCTGTTCGCGGTCATCACCCTGCTGTCGCTGGGCTGGCGGCTCACGCGCCACGCGCGCCTGGAAACCGCCATCAAGCTGCTGACGCTGGCGGTGACCTTCGCCGGCTTCGTCCTGACGCAGACGCGCAGCGGCTGGCTCGCCATGCCCGTCTTCGTGGCGCTGGCCCTGTTGGTCTTTGCCCGCATCCGGCGTCCGCTGCGCCTGTTGGCGGCCGTGATCGGCGCGCTCGCCGTGCTGGTGGCCCTGGGCTCCCTGAGCCCTTCGCTGCGCGACCGCGTCGAACAGGGCCTGGAGCAGTACCACGAATGCAAGACCGCCCCCACCGGCGACACTTCCATCTGCATCCGCCTGCAGCTCTGGCGCGCGGCCTGGGGCATGATGCTGGACAACCCCGTCAAGGGCGTGGGCCCGTCGGGCTTCGCGCCCAGCCTGCGCGAGCTGGCCGCCCACGGCAAGGTGTCGCCCTACGTGGCCGAAGGCTTTGGCGAACCGCATAACGACATCCTGGAGGCGCTGGCCCTCTATGGCATCCCGGGCGGCGTGGCCTTGCTGCTGCTCTACGCGGTGCCGGCCCTCCTGTTCATGCGCCGCCTGGGCCGCGACCTGCCGCAAGCCGTGCGCGCGGCCGCGGCCATGGGCGTGGCCGTCTGCCTGGGCTTTGCCCTTTTCGGCCTGACCGAGCTCATGTTCCGCGGCATGCGCACCGTGGGCTTTTACGCCATGCTGGTCGCCCTGTTTGCCGTGCTGTCCGATCCGACGCGCCATTCCGCCCAGAAAAGCCAGGCATAGCGCCCGGCGGCGATTGGTAGCACAATAGTCTCAAAGACCCGGGCCCGACCTGGGCCCGGATGCTGGGATCACAACAGCAAGGAGACAGCCATGCGCATAGCCGATGCCCAATGGATTCCCTCCACGCCGCACCAGACCTGGGACGCGCTTTTCGATCCCGCGGTCCTGCAGCGTTGCCTGCCGGGATGTATCCGTGTTTCCCGCCTGACCGACACCGAGTACGAAATCACGGTCCGGGCCAAGGTCGGCGGCATAGACGCCGAGTACGAAGGCGAGATCCTCGTCTCGGATCTCAACCCCCCCGAAAGCTGTTCCCTGGCCTTTGACGGCAAAGGCGCCGCCGCGGGCCTGGCCATCGGCACCGCCCAGGTGCACCTGAGCCCCAAGGACAACGGCACCCGCATTTCCTATACCGTCGCGGCCATGGCCGGCGGCAAGCTGGCCGCGCTGGGCGAGCCGGCCATCATGAAAGCAGGCGGCAAGATCGTCGACAAGTTTTTCAATGGCTTCATCGACCATATGGCCGCCCAGCCCCGCATCGCGCCGCCGCCTCCGCCGGCCGAACCCGAACCGCGCGGCCTGGCCTCTTCGCGCTGGTCCTGGGCGGTGGCCCTGGCGGTGGTCATCGTGCTGGTGGGATATCACACACTGTTCAAATAGGCGACAGTGGCCGGTGATATTCTTGCCGGCATGACTTCTCCTGCCAACCATTCCGAAACATCGCCGCACTCCCGCCATGATCTGCTCATGGCCATGGCCGGCGTGTCGGCCACCGTCGTCCTGGTGGCATTTGACTCCACCATCGTCAGCACCACCCTGCCCCGCGTGGCCGAAGCCCTCAACGGCATGGCCCTGTACGCCTGGGTGGGCACCGGCTATCTGCTGGCCACGGCCGCCTCCATCCTCATCTTCGGCCGCCTGGGCGATATGTTCGGGCGCAAGCCGCTCATGCTGGTCTCGGTGTCCCTGGTGGCCCTGGGTTCCATTGCCTGCGGCCTGTCGCAATCCATGGAACAGCTGATCGCCTTCCGCACCCTGCAGGGGGTCGGCGGCGGCATGATGATTGCCACGGCCTTTGCCGCGCCAGCCGATCTCTTTCCCGATGCGCGCGAGCGTGTGCGCTGGATGGCCCTGGTCTCGGCCGCTTTCGCCATGGCCAGCGGCATCGGGCCGGTGCTGGGCGGCGCGGCGACCCAGGCCCTGGGCTGGCGTGCCGCCTTCTTCATCGCGCCCATCTCGGCCGTCGTCGCCCTCTTTCTGCTGGCGCGTTACTTCCCGCGCATCCGCCAGGCCCATGCCCAGGGAGGCCGGATCGATTGGCTGGGCGGGCTGTTGCTCATCATCGTGGTGGGCGCGCCGCTGGCCGCCATGGAGCTGGCCTTCGCCCCGGGCGACAGCGCCCGCCCCATGCTGGCTGCCGGCCTGGCCATCGCCGGCGTGGCGGCGGCCTGTTGCCTCATCCCCTATGAGCGGCGCGTCGCTTCGCCCATCTTCCCGCTGCGCATCCTGTCCGGCCCGGAGCCGCGCCTGCTCAACCTGGCGGCGGTGGCGGTCGGCGCGACCATGTTCATCCTGGTCTTCTACAGCCCGCTGCTGCTGCAGCAGGAGCTGCACTACACCCCCAGCGAGGCCGGCCTGCTGCTCACGCCCCTGGTGGCGGCCATCTCGCTGGGCAGCATCATCAACGGCCGGCTCTTCCCCAAACAATCCGAGCCGCAGCGGCTGATGGTCTTCGGCGGCCTGCTGCTGGCGGCCGGTTCGGCCATGGTGCTGGCCATCGGGAACGGCACATCGACCTGGTGGATCGTCGCCGCCTTTGCCGTCAACGGCACGGCGCTGGGCTTTCTGCTGCCCAACCTGACGCTGTTCATGCAGATGCTGAGCGAACGCCGCGATGTGGGCGTGGCCTCGGCCCTGGTGCAGACCACGCGGGCCATCGGCAGCGCCGCCGGCACCGCGCTGGTGGGCATCGCGATCTCGCACACCTCTGTCCTGGTCGGCGTGAGGATAGGCCTTACACTATGCGTCGCGCTTTCCTTGCTCGCGGCCGTGATCGCGCATCGCGTCAAGATGAAGAACGTCATCACCAGCCGCTCCTGATCCGATGGCCATGCAACGCCGAGACCTCCTCGAACTCATCGCCCTGGCCGCCGCCTGGGGCGGATCTTTCCTGTTCATGCGGGTCGCGGCGCCGGAGTTCGGGCCGGCGCCCTTGATCGAGCTGCGCGTCGGCCTGGGCGCGCTGGTGCTGCTGCCCCTGGCCATCCTCCGCGGCCGCCTGGGCATCATGGCGCGCCACTGGAAAGCCATTTTCACGGTCGGGCTGTTCAACGCCGCCTTGCCCTTCCTTCTCTATGCCTACGCCTCCCTCTCCCTGGGCGCGGGGTTCCTGTCGGTGGCCAACGCCGTCACCCCGGTCTGGGGCGCGGTGATCGGCTGGCTCTGGCTGCGCGACCGGCTGCCAGCCATGCGCGTGCTGGGGCTGGCGATAGGTTTTCTGGGCATCGTGGTGCTGGTCTGGGACAAGCTGCAGTTCCAGCAGGGCGGCACGGGCCCGGCGGTGCTGGCGGCCATCGCCGCGCCCTTCTTCTATGGCATCGCCGCCAATTGGACCAAACGCTTTTTGAGCGGCGTGGACGCCTTGGCCAACGCGACGGGCAGCATGCTGGGCGCCTCGCTGGTGCTGCTGCCCCTGGCCATCGCCCAATGGCCCGAGCAGCCCGTCTCCGCCCAGGCCTGGGCCGCCACCGTCCTGCTCGCCGTGCTGTGCACGGGCGCGGCCTATGTGGTGTTTTTCCGCCTGATCGCGGCGCTGGGCCCCACGGCGGCCGTCAGCGTCACCTTCCTGGTGCCGGTCTTCGGCGTCTTCTGGGGCGTGACGCTGCTGGGCGAAGCGCTCACCCCCAGCATACTCGCCGGCGCCGGCATCATCCTCGTGGGCACGGCCCTGGCCCTGGGCTTGCTGCGGCCGCGCGCGCCCTGAGCGCCGTCAATATTTGTCGGAACGCCCGGTCAGCGCCACGCCGATACGCAAAGCCGTGTAGGCCAGGGCGTCGATCACGCGCAGCGGCCAGCCCCGGCGCTGGTAATCCAAAGGGCGGATGAACTGCCCACCCTCCGCGATGGCCCGCTCCAGCCGCTCTTGCAGGTCCCAGGCAAAGGGCTGGTCGTCGATCACGACATTGGCTTCGCGCGCCAGCAACAGGCTGAAAGGATCCAGATTGGACGAGCCCACGGTGGCCATGTTGTCGATCACCGCCACCTTGGCGTGCAGATAGGCCGGCATGTACTCGTATATCTCGATGCCGTCGCGCAGCAGCTGGTCATAGAGCGAACGGGTGGCGAAATACTGCAGGCGGTACTCGGGCTTGCCTTGCAAGAGCAGGCGCACCCGCACGCCGCGGGCCGCCGCCCGCGCCAGCGCGCGCCGGAACTGCCGGCCCGGGAAAAAATAGGCATTGGCGATGAGCACGTCGCGCCGGGCGTGCTCGATGCCATAAAGATAGGCCCGCTCGAAGGTCTGGCGGAACCGCAGGTTGTCGCGCAGCACCAGCGCGGCCCGCAGGCTACCGCGGGATTGGGCATGATGCGGATGCGGCCGGCGCAGCCGCAAACGCCGCCAGTCCGAGGGGTGGCGGCGCAGGCGGGCCCAGTTCAGCCTGACCCACAGGAGATCCTGGGCATAGATGATCTGCGGCACCAGCGGCCCCTCGATGCGCACGGCAAAATCGAAACGCGGTCCGGCAATACCGTCCGCCGGATCGAGATCATCGTAGTCGTCGACGATATTGATGCCGCCCACGAAGGCGATGGCCGCGTCGATGACGGTCACTTTGCGGTGCAGCCGGCGCAGCCGGCTGCGCGAGAATTTCAGCCGCCCCAGCCAGCGCGGTTCGGGCCGGAACACACGGCAATGGCCACCGGCCTCGTTGATGCGCCGCATCACTTCCGGCGCCGTGGCCGCGCTGCCGAAGCCGTCGAGCACCACCCTGACCTTCACGCCGCGGCGCGCGGCCCGCTCCAGGCAGTCCAGCACCTGCCGGCCGGTGCGGTCCAGGATGAAGATATAGGTTTCCAGGTGGACGCTGACGCTGGCCTGGTCAATGGCCGCGCACAGGGCGGGGAAGAAATCGGCGCCGTTTTGCAGCAGGCGTATCGCATTGCCGTCTGTCCATGACAGGCGGACGATGTCGGCCTTCACGGCAGCTCGAGCTCCGTGAGCAGGGGCGCATGATCGGACAAGCGCGCCCATTGGCGCCCGCGCAGCACGCGGGCGCTGCGCACGGCAAACCCGCGCTGGTAGATGCGGTCAAGGCGAAACCACGGAAACACGGCGGGAAACGTGCGCGGCGGCGGCAGCGGGCAATAGGCCCCGCCCATGCCCAGCTGGTTGCTGCGCTCGATCACCGCGCTGTTGCCCGGCACGCCGCGCAGGACATCGCTCAGGCGGCGCATGGAATCGCGCAGGCGGGGCAGCTCGCCGCCCGAGCTGCGCGGCGCGTGCGAAAACACTTCGTACAGGCCGAGCTGCTGCACGAACTGTGGCGCCAGCTTGTCGCCCCAGTCGTTGAAATCGCCCGCGATGAGCAGGGGCGCGCCATCGGGTACCTCGGCGCGTATGCGCTCGATCAGCGCCTGGATCTGGCGCTGGCGGCTGCTGGCGAACAGGCCCAGGTGCACCACCAGGCAGTGCACCTCGGTGCCACCCACATCGATGCGCGCGTGCAGCAAGCCGCGCTGCTCCAGCTTGTGGTCGGAGATGTCCTGGTTGAAGTGGTCGAGGATGTGGTAGCGCGACAAAAGCGCATTGCCGTGGTCGGTCGCATCGCGCACGGCGTTGCGGCCATAGGCCACGTTCAGGCGCAGCGCGGCCGCGAGTGATTCATGCTGCGCGTGCAGGAAGGAAGAGGTTTCGTTGCGGCCCTGGACTTCCTGGAGAAACACCAGGTCGGGGCGCAGGCCATACAGGCCCAGGCGCAGGTCGTTCAAGGACTCATGGCGCCCAAGGGACGAGCGGCCCTTGTGGATGTTGTAGCTGACGACGCGAATAAGCGACATAAACCGTATGACGCCTCATCTGTCAGGAGTACCGGCAAGCACGGCCCGGACCCTCCTGAGGCCGCGGGCCGTCGCGGCGCCGCGTCACGCGGCGCCGCATACAAGCTTACTTCATTTCACTTCGGTGTTGCGCAGGCGGATATGCAGCTCGCGCAATTGCTTGTCATCGACCGCCGAAGGCGCTTGCGTCAGCAGATCCTGCGCGCGCTGCGTCTTGGGGAAGGCGATCACGTCGCGGATCGATTCGGCGCCCGTCATCATGGTCACGATGCGATCCAGGCCAAAGGCGATGCCGCCATGCGGAGGCGCGCCGTATTGCAGCGCGTCCAGCAGGAAGCCGAACTTCTCGCGCGCCTCTTCGGCGCCGATCTTGAGGGCGCGGAACACCTTGCTCTGCACTTCCTCGCGATGGATACGCACCGAGCCGCCGCCGATTTCCCAGCCGTTGAGCACCATGTCGTAGGCCTTGGCGAAGGCCTTGCCCGGATCGGTCTCGAGGAAATCCTCGTGCCCGTCCTTGGGGCTGGTGAAAGGATGGTGGGCGGCGGTGTAGCGGCCTTCTTCCTCGTCGTACTCGAACATCGGGAAGTCCACCACCCACAGCGGACGCCAGCCGCCGGTGAACAGGCCGGTCTTCTTGCCGAATTCGCTGTGGCCGATCTTCACGCGCAGCGCGCCAATGGCGTCGTTGACCACCTTGGCCCGGTCGGCGCCGAAGAAGATGATGTCGCCGTCCTGGGCGCCGCTGCGCTTGAGCAGCTCGGCCAGCGCGGCGTCGTGCAGGTTCTTGACGATGGGCGATTGCAGGCCGTCGCGGCCCTTGGCCGCTTCATTGACCTTGATGTAGGCCAGGCCCTTGGCGCCATAGATGCCGACGAACTGGGTGTAGGCGTCGATCTCGCTGCGCGAGAGCTCGGCGCCGCCCGGCACGCGCAGCGCGACCACGCGGCTGCCAACCGTCGTGGCGGCCGAGGCGAAGACCTTGAAGTCCACGTCGCGCATGACGTCGGTCACGTCGGTGAACTCCAGGTTCACGCGCAGGTCCGGCTTGTCCGAGCCATAGCGCGCCATGGCCTCGGTCCAGCTCATGATGGGGAAGGGATCCGGCAGGTCGACGTTCTGCACCACCTTGAAGACATGGCGGATCATGCTCTCGAAGACAGCACGGATCTCGGTCTCGCTCAGGAAGGAAGTTTCGCAATCGATCTGGGTGAATTCCGGCTGGCGGTCAGCGCGCAGGTCCTCGTCGCGGAAGCACTTGGTGATCTGGTAGTAGCGGTCGAAGCCCGACACCATCAGCATCTGTTTGAACAGCTGGGGCGACTGCGGCAGCGCGAAGAAGTGGCCGGCGTTCACGCGCGAGGGCACGAGGTAGTCGCGCGCGCCTTCCGGCGTGCTCTTGGTCAGCATCGGCGTCTCGATGTCGATGAAGCCGAGCTGGTCCAGGAACTTGCGGACCTCGATGGAGACGCGGTAGCGCAGCATCAGGTTGCGCTGCATCTGCGGGCGGCGCAGATCGAGCACACGGTGCGTCAGGCGGGTGGTTTCGGAGAGATTGTCGTCGTCGAGCTGGAAGGGCGGCGTCACCGAGGGATTGAGGATCTCGACTTCGCGGCACAGCACCTCGATCTCGCCGGAGGCCAGTTCGGCATTGGTGGTGCCCTCGGGGCGTTCGCGCACCAGGCCGGTCACGCGCACGCAGAACTCGTTACGCAGACGCTCGGCCGTGCCGAAGGCTTCGGCATTGTCCGGATCGAACACGATCTGGGCCAGGCCGGCGCGATCGCGCAAATCGATAAAGATCACCCCGCCGTGGTCGCGGCGGCGGTTCACCCAGCCGTACAGGGTGACAGTCTGGCCGAGATGGTCACGGCAAACCTGGCCGGTATAGCAGGTACGCATGCGGGATAACTCCGTTGATAGGCTTGTGAGCGTAAAAAAATCATGGCTCGGCGCGGGGCGCCTCTGCCGGTGAATGGGGATGCATGCCGGAGAGGTCCGGCGGCGCCACCACACCCATGGAAACGATGTACTTCAATGCCGCATCGACCGACATATCCAGATCGATCACCTGGTCGCGCGGCATCATGAGGAAAAAGCCCGACGTCGGATTGGGCGTCGTCGGCACATACACACTCAGGTGTTCACCCGGCAGGTAGGAGGCCACCTCGCCACTGGGCGCGCCCGTCAGGAAGGCGATGGTCCAGGAGCCGGCGCGCGGATACTGGATCAGCACGGCCTGCCGGAACGCCCGGCCATTGGGCGCCAGGATGGTGTCGCTGACCTGTTTGACCGAGTTGTAGATGGAGCGTACCAGCGGAATGCGTCCAAGGATACGCTCCCATTGGTCGAACAGGCTGCGCCCGAGCAGATTGGCGGCCAGCACGCCCGTCAGAAGCACCACCGCGATCACCAGCACGAAGCGGAAACCCGGGATCTCGACGCCGAACAGGGATTCGGACGACAAAAACCCGGGCACGAAACCTTCGAGGGTGGCCACCAGCAGGCCCAGGACCCAGACCGTGATGGCCAGGGGCACCCAGATCAGCAGGCCGGCGATGAAGTACTTCTTGAACACGATCAGGTCGGCGCGCTGGACGTGGCCGGGGCTGCCGGCGCACTGGCGGGCGCGCTGGCCGAAGAGGCGCTCTCGCCGCCCGCGCTGCTGCTCTCGGAAGGCGCGGCCTTGCCCGTGGCCGAATTGCCCGAGCTGTTATTGCGGAAATCGGTCACATACCAGCCCGAGCCTTTGAGCTGAAAACCCGCCGCGGTCACCTGCTTGGCGAAACTGCTTTTGCCGCACTCCGGGCAATCCGTCAGCGGCGCATCGGAAATCTTCTGCAGCACGTCCTTCGCGTAGCCACAGCTGCTGCACTTGTAAGCGTAAATAGGCATGAAATGAGGGCTCCTGGCCTCAACGGCAAATGAGTCCGGCCCGGGCAGTCCTCCATCAAGCGCGAGGAACCATCCGGGCCCAGCCGAAAAAGTACGGGAAAGTGTTGAATTTTAGCGGGTTTTGCGAACGCATCCGGCGCCGGCGTCCGCCCCCGCCAATGATACGGCCCCTTTATGTCGGCAAAAGAAACATCCCAGCCGCGACCAGGGTGGGAACCAAGGCGGCCAGAAACAGTTTTCCGGAGGAAATGCTGCCGTCGGGGAAGTGGTTTTTCAGCAGGGCGAAGCCGGCCGGATTGGGCGCGTTGGCGATGACGGTCAGGCCGCCGCCGGTCACCGCCCCCGCCACCAGCATATAGCGCCAGGCTTCGCTGGTGCCTTCGACCAGCGAGCCCAGATAGGTCAAGGCCGCGTTGTCGGTGATCGCGGTCAGCGCGGTGGCGCCCCAGAACAGCACCGCCGGCTGCAAGCCGCCCAGCAGATCCTGCAGCCACCACTTCTGCAGGCCGCCCAGGACCACCAGGCCGGCCAGGAAGAAGCCCACCATCAGCCCCTCCTTGATGAGCAGGCGGTTCTGGTGGCGCTTGTAGGCTTCGGCAAAGCCGATGAACATCATCAACAGGCCGAGAAAGACCGCCGGATGGTGGGCCGTCAGCACCACGCCCACCAGGAACAGCACATGGATGAAGATCACCGGCCCCGGCACGGCCGGGCGCGCATGGCTCACCTCGGCGGCGGCGCTGCCACCCGAACCCTGGCTGCTCGCCAGCAGGGCCTGGCGGCAGACCAGGGTCAGCACGCCCGCGTTCAGGCAGACGGCCAGCGCGGCGCGCCAGCCAAAGTGCGTGGCCATGAAAGCGGTATCCCACCCGAAGGTCGAGGCGACCATGAGCACGGGCGGCGCGGCATAGGAGGTGAGCACCCCGCCGATGGACACGTTGACGAACAGCACGCCCAAGGCCAGGTACTTGAAGCCCGCATGGCCGTGCACGCGGAAATAGCCATCGCGCAGCAGCAGGGCGGCCAGCGTCATGGCGGCGGGCTCGGTGACAAAGGAGCCGCCCAGCGGCACCACCGACATCACCACGAAAAAGGTCGCCAGCTCGCGGCGCATCGGCAGCAGCCGCGCCAGGCCGCGCACCAGCAGGTTCACCAGTTCGAGGATGGGCCGGCTGGAGGCCACCACCATGATCACGAACACGAACAGCGGCTCGGTGAAGTTGCGCGTGTCCATATAGCGCACGGCGGTTTCGCTGCCCTGCATCGCGGCCATGACCACGATCAGCACGAAGGCCCAGACGCCGAAGACCGCCTCGACTTCGGACAGCAAGTGCCAGACGCCGGCATGGGGGCCGTTGCGGTGCGCCAGCCGGGCGAACACCGGGACGGAAAACGTGTGCAGGACAGCCACGGCGAACAACACGGTGGCGACGATCTCGATAGGGTGGTTCATGCGGAATCTGCGGACCGCCGGCCTGTCTGGCGGCGCGTCCGGCGCACATTGGACAAGCCGCGAAATATAACGCACGGCCCGCGGGCGTCCGCCGGCGCGGCCGTCGGCGTTTTCCCGTAGAACGGCCCGCGCCGGCCGGCTTCAGGCCCGCGCACGGCGTACCATATCCGCGCCTTTCTCGGCGATCATGATGGTGGGCGAATTGGTATTGCCCGAGGTGATGGTGGGCATGATGGAAGCATCGATGACGCGCAGCCCGCTGACGCCTCGGACCCGCAGCTGAGGATCGACGACAGCGGCCTCGTCGCTGCCCATCCGGCAGGTGCCCACCGGATGGAAGATGGTGGTGCCGATCTCGCCGGCCGCGCGCGCCAGATCCTCGGCGCTTTGCGCCTGCGGACCGGGCTTGTATTCCTCCGGCCGGTAGCGGGCCAGGGCGGGCTGGGCGACGATGCGCCGGGTCAACCGGATACTGTCGACCGCCACCTGCCTGTCCGCTTCGGTGGACAGGTAGTTGCACTGGATCTCGGGTGCCACCTGGGCGTCGGGCGAGACGATGCGCACATGGCCGCGGCTGGTGGGACGCAGATTGCAGACCGACGCGGTGAAGGCGGCAAAGGGATGCAGGGGCTCGCCGAAGCGCTCCAGCGACAGCGGCTGCACGTGGTATTGCACATTGGCGCGCGTCTGCGCGGCGCTGGAGCGCGCGAATGCCCCCAGCTGCGAGGGCGCCATGCTCAGCGGGCCGCTGCGCGACCAGGCGTATTGCGCGGCCATCAGCGCCTTGCCCCACCACGTGCCGGCCATGGCGTTCAGCGTCCTGGCATTGGAGACGCGATAGACCAGCCGCAGTTGCAGATGATCCTGCAGATTGCCGCCCACCCCCGGCGCGTCGTGCACCACGGGCAAACCCAGCGCCTGCAGATGCGCGCCCGGCCCCACGCCAGAGACCTGCAGCAACTGCGCCGATCCGATGGAGCCCGCGGCCAACAGGACTTCGGCCCGCGCCTGGGCCAGGCAGCGCCGGCCGCTCTCATCCAGGAACTGCACGCCCCATGCGCGCTTTTGCTCGAATACGATGCGCTCGGCGCGCGCGCCCGTCATCACATGCAGGTTGGGCCGCTGGCGCGCCGGCCGCAAAAAAGCCTTGGCCGAAGTCCAGCGCACACCGCCGCGCTGATTGACCTCGAAGTAGTCGCAGCCTTCGTTGTCGCCCTGGTTGAAATCCTGGATAGGCGCGATGCCCGCCTGGGCGGCGGCCTCGCGGAAGGCATCGAGCAGGTCCCAGGACAGGCGCTGGCGCTCCACCCGCCATTCGCCGCCGGCCCCGTGGAAAGCGCTGGCGCCGGCATGATGGTCCTCGCAGGACTTGAAATAAGGCAGCACCTCATCCCAGCTCCAGCCGCTGTTGCCCATGGCGGCCCAGCCGTCATAATCGGCCCGCTGTCCGCGCATATAGATCATGCCGTTGATGGCGGAACTGCCGCCCAGCACCCGGCCGCGGGGATAGCCCAGGCTGCGCCCGCCCAGGCCGGGATCGGCCTGGGTGCGGTAGCACCAGTCGGTGCGCGGATTACCGATGCAATACAGGTAGCCGACGGGGATGTGTATCCAGTGCCAGTTGTCCTTGCCGCCGGCTTCCAGCAGCAGGACCTTGACCGAGGGATCCGCCGAAAGCCGGTTGGCCAGCAGGCATCCCGCCGACCCCGCTCCCACGATGATGTAGTCGAAAACCAGGTCGGTCGTGCCGGCGGGCGCGGTCATGAGGGGCTTGTCTCCAGGGTGTTGTAACGCAAGCGTCGTTGTGCGGCAGTTGTAGACCAGGCCGCCGCGGCTGCCAACCCGTATCGTCCCCAGCTTTGGAACCTTCGTGCGGTCTGATGGTCAGCCTGTATTCAGCTCTGCGTCAGCAAGCGCCACAATAGCCGCATCGGCATGCCGGCGCCGGCGTCCCCGGGAGAATGGAATGCAAGTGCTTACTTACGAACTATCCCGCAAAAAGGCCTGGCTTTGCCTGGCGGCGGCCGCCGTCCTGTGCGGCGCCGCGCCCGCCCAGGCGGATTCGCCGCCCGCCTTTGTCGAACTGGATGTGCCCTATGTCCCGACGCCGCCGGAGGCGGTGGCGCTCATGCTCGACATGGCCGGGGTGGGCGAGCGCGACACCGTCATCGACCTGGGCTCGGGCGACGGCCGCATCGCCATCGCCGCGGTGCGCGATCGCGGCGCGCGCCGCGCGCTGGGCGTTGACATCGATCCGGCGCGCGTGGCCGAGGCCCAGGCCAATGCGCGCCGCGCCGGCGTGCAGGACCGCGTGGACTTCAGACGGCAGGATCTGTTCGATACCGATATCTCCCAGGCCACGGTGCTGACGATGTATCTGCTGCCAGACGTCAACATCAAGATGCGTCCGGTCATCCTGGACAGGCTGGCGCCGGGTTCGCGCGTGGTGTCGCATGCCTTCACCATGGGCGAGTGGAACAGTGACCGCCACGAAATCATCAATGGCCGCTCGCTCTATCTCTGGATCGTGCCGGCCAAGGTGGCGGGCACCTGGCGCCTGCAGGAGCCGGCGCGCGGCGAGCTCACCCTGACGCTGACGCAGGCGTTCCAGCGGATCGAAGTCCGCGCGCAACGCGACGGGCAGGCGGTCACCGTGTCCCGGGCCAGCCTGCGCGGCACCGAGCTGCGCTTCACCCTGGAGGAACAGGGCCGCCAGCGCGAGTATGTGGGCGTGGTCCGGGGCGACGCCCTGGTCGCGGCGGACGAGGCCGGCTGGCGCGCGCAGCGCCTGACGCCATGAACGCCGCCCCGCGCCTGTCGGTCCTGGACGCCGTCGCCGTGCTGGTCGGCGTGGTGATAGGCATCGGCATCTTCGGCTTTCCGCCACTGGTGGCCCAGCACGCCAGCTCGGAGGCCATGTATATCGCGCTCTGGAGCGCGGGTGGGCTGGTCATGCTGGTGGGCGCCCTGTGCTATGCCGAACTGGGCGCGGCCTATCCTGGCGCCGGCGGCGAATATCTCTATCTGGCGCGAGCCTGGGGGGCGCGGCTGGGCCTGCTGTTCGCCTGGGCGCGCTGCACCGTGATCCAGACCGGCGCCATCGCCGTCGTGGCCTTCATCTACGGCGATTACGCCCAACAACTGCTGCCGCTGGGCGCCCATGGCCCAGCGCTGCACGGCGCCTTGTCGGTGATCGTGCTGACCGCGCTGAATATCGCCGGCACCCGGCCTTCCAAGCGGCTGCAATGGATCTTCACCCTGTTGACGCTGGCCGCCCTGGCCGCCGTCATCATCGCCAGCCTGCTGTCGGCGTCGCAGGCAAGCGCGGCCGCGGCCCCCGCTCCCTTGAGCGGCCATCCGGCCGGCCTGCTGGGCATGGGCATGGTGTTCGTGCTGCTGACCTACGGCGGCTGGAACGAAGCCGCCTATCTGAGCGGCGAACTGCGCGACCCGGCGCGCAATATGAGCCGCGTGCTGCTCACGGGCACGGCCGTGGTCGCGGGCGCCTATCTGCTCATCAACCTGGCCTTGCTGGAGATCTTCGGCTTGCAGGGGCTGCGCGACACCCAGGCCGTGGGCGCGGCCGTGATGCAGCTGGCCGCCGGCCCCTATGCGGCGGCCTCGCTGAGCCTGCTGGTCTGCGCCACCGCCCTGTCCACCATCAACGGCACCATCATGACGGGCGCGCGGCTCTACTATGCGCTGGGCCGCGACGTGCCACGGCTGGCCGTGCTGGCCAGCTGGAGCGCGCGCGGCCAGACGCCCGTGCGCGCCTTGCTCGCGCAAGGCGGCATCACGCTGCTGCTCATCATCGCCGGCGCCGTCAGCCAGAACAGCGTGCAGACCCTGGTGGCCTATACCGCGCCGGTATTCTGGCTCTTCATGCTGCTGGTGGCGCTGTCGGTGGCGCGCCTGCGCCAGCTGGACCCGGACCGGCCGCGTCCTTTCCGCGTGCCCTGCTATCCCCTGCCGCCCCTGCTGCTGGCGCTGACCTGCGCGGGCCTGGTCTATTCCAGCGCGGTCTATGCGGGCGCGGGCGCGCTGCTGGGGCTGGCCGTGCTGGCCGCCGGCCTGCCCCTGCTGCGGCTGGCGCCGGTTCAGGCGCGCGGATAACGCCGGTCCAGCTCGGCGGCGGCCGCCTCCAGCTGGCTGATCAGCGCCAGGCGCCGGCGCCATGGGCGCGCGCAGTTGCTCGCGCAACAAGCCCTGGCGCGCCAGCAGGCCCTTCAGGGGCGCCGGGTTGGGTTCGGCGAAGAGCAGGCGGATCACGGGCGCCAGCGCGTGATAAAGCTGGCGGGCCAGCGCCACTTGCTGGGCCTGCATGGCCTGGTACATGGCCACGAAGAGATCAGGACGCACATGGGCGGCCGCCGCGATCAGGCCGCTGCCGCCCATGGCCAAGGTGGCCAGCACCTGCATATCCTCGCCGGCCAGCACCTGCAGCCCGCCATGCGCGATCACGGCCTGGGTCTTGTCCAGCGAACCGCCGCAGTCCTTCACGGCGCGGATATTCGGATGCCCGGCCAGCGCCAGCAGCGTGGCGGTCTCGATCTGCGCGCCGGTGCGGTAGGGAATGTCATAGACGATGAGCGGCACGGACGATGCATCGGCCAGCGCGCGGAAATAATCCGCCAGGCCAGCCTGGCCGGGACGCACGTAATAGGGCGCGGGCGTGAGCAGGCCGGCCAGCGGACGCGAGGTAAACACCGCCTGGCGGCGCAGCACGTCGCGCTGGTGGTTGCCGGCCAGGCCCATGACGACCGGCAGGGGGCCGGCCTCGTCGAGCACGGTGTCCAGCACCACCAGCTGCTCATACTCGTCCATGGCGGCGGCCTCGCCGGTGCTGCCGCAGACCACCACGCCGTCGACGCCGGCCTGGCGGTACTGCCGCATCAGGCGGCGCAGGGAAAACAGATCGGGGCCATCCTCATCGAACGGCGTCACCAGGGGAACCCAGACGCCATGAAAGGACACCGGGGCGGCCACGGGGGTGGCGGTTTCAGCTTGAGCTAGGGTCGACACAAATCACTCCTTCGGGTTGAGCCCGTACAGAAGTGCGATGTCGAGTGAGAGACTGGATTGCGCGTGGGCCGCGCAGCCGGATCTGCCGCTGTTCCGTCGCCCATCTGACGGAACAGCACGCTCCGGTCAGATGAGCGGCTGTTTTTTGGATTTCAGGCCGAACGCAACCCCCACGCGCGGAGCGTGGCTGACGGTAGCGGAGATTCGGGCCTGGTTCATGAAAACAGGAAAAATGAAAGATGCGGCGCCAAATCTACGCCGCGCCCTGGCCCTTGTCAACGCGCAGGCTGTCGAGAAACACCTGGCACAAGGCCTCCATGCCTTGCCTGTCCTCTTCGTCGAAGCGGCCCGGCAAGGGGCTGTCCACATCCCATACGCCCAGCAGATGCCCATCCTGCACCAGCGGCACGACGATTTCCGAACGCGACGCGGCGTCGCAGGCGATATGGCCCGGAAAAGCGTGCACATCCGGCACCAGCTGGGTGCGCCGCTGGCTGGCCGCGGCGCCGCAGACCCCGCGCGACAGGGCGATGCGCACGCAGGCCGGCTTGCCCTGGAAAGGCCCCAGCACCAGTTCCCGCCAGTCGTAGAAGTAAAAGCCCGCCCAATTGATCGCCGGCAGGGCCTGCCAGGCCAGGGCCGCGAAGTTGGCGGCATTGGCGACGCGGTCATGCTCGCCTTCGAGCAGGGCCCGCGCCTGCGCGGCCAGCTCGCGATAAAACTGGGGTTTGGATTCGGTCGAGAGCGCGGCGGCCTGAAACATGGCTGAATGTAACTAAAATTAACTGTACCGGAAGAAATCGTGCCGGGTGATTTTAGACCCGCCCCCGGGCCCGCCCTCGCGTTGTGCAACAATAAAAACCGCAAGCACGTTTCCTTCCTTTCTACAAGCTCCCCATGGACAAGCCTTTCGAACCCGCGTGTTCCTTCTCGGAACGCGCCCAGCAACTCACCAGTTCCGCCATCCGCGAAATCCTCAAGGTCACTGAACGGCCCGAGGTCATTTCCTTTGCAGGCGGCCTGCCGGCACCCGGCGGCTTCCCGGTGGAAGTGGTACGCGCGGCGTTCGACAAGGTCCTGGCCACCAATGGCCGCGCCGCCCTGCAATACGGCCCGACCGAGGGCTACGCCCCCTTGCGGCAATGGGTCGCCGACGACCTGAACAGCGCCGGCGCCAATGTCAGCGCCGACCAGATCCTCATCGTGTCGGGCTCGCAGCAGGCGCTGGACCTGTTGGGCAAGGTCCTGATCGACAAGGACAGCAAGGTGCTGGTCGAAGACCCCAGCTACCTGGGCGCGCTGCAGTCGTTCAGCCTGTACCAGCCGCGCTATGTGCCGGTGCCCACCGATGACGGCGGCCTGATCCCCGAGGCGATCACCCCCGAACTGGCCGCCGGCGCGCGCTTTCTGTACGCCCTGCCCAATTTCCAGAACCCCACGGGCCGCACGCTGGACCGCGCGCGCCGCGTGGCGCTGGTGCAGCGCGCCGCCGAGATGGGCCTGCCCATCATCGAGGACGATCCCTATGGCGAACTGCGCTATGCCGGCGAGCCGCAGCCCGGCCTGCTGGCCCTGGGCGCCGAGGCCGGCGCCACGGTGATCCGCCTGGGCACCTTCTCCAAGGTGCTGGCGCCCGGCCTGCGCCTGGGCTATATCGCCGCGCCGCGCGCCATCATCCACAAGCTGGTGCAGGCCAAGCAGGCCACCGACCTGCATACCCCGACCCTGACCCAGATGGCCGTCTACGAAATCGTCAAGGACGGCTTCCTGCAAGAGCACCTGCCCAATGTGCGCGAAATCTATCGCAAGCAGGGCCGCTGCATGCTCGAGGCCGTCGCGCGCGAGTTCCCCGCCGGCGTAAGCTGGACCAAACCCGAGGGCGGCATGTTCCTGTGGGTGACGCTGCCCGAGCACATCGACAGCGCCAAGCTGCTGGCCGAGGCGGTCGAACAAAACGTCGCCTTCGTCCCCGGCGCGCCCTTCTATGCCGGCACGCCGCGCGCCAACACGCTGCGCCTGAGCTTTGCCACGGTGCCCGAAGACAAGATCAACGCCGGCATCGCCATCCTGGGCAAGCTGCTGCGCCAGTACGTCTGAGCCCCTGGCATGCGTTATAGTCGGGCGCGGCGGCCTATCCCGCCGCGCCCTTCTTTTTGCTATCGATAGTGCCCACAGTGAACACCCCCCAAACGACCGACCTGAGCGACATCGTCTTCGACGACTGGGTCGAGCGCTGGCTGCCCCGTTCCTGGCGGCCTTATGCCCGCCTTTGCCGCCTGGACCGGCCCATCGGGACCTGGCTCACCCTGCTGCCCTGCATCGCGGCGCTGGTGCAGGCCGCCGGCGGCTGGCCCGACCTGCAACGGCTGATCGTCTTCTCGCTGGGCGCGCTGCTCATGCGCGGCATCGGCTGCACGGTCAACGATATGTGGGACCGCGATATCGACCAGCATGTCGAGCGCACGCGCTTCCGGCCCCTGACCAGCGGCCAGCTCGGCATGCGCCAGGCGGTGTGGTTCCTGCTCGGCCAGCTGCTGGTCTGCGCCTCGCTGCTGTTCTTCATCAATGACCTGAGCCGCTGGTGGGCGCTGGGCGTGCTGCCCTTCGTCTTCATCTATCCCTTCTGCAAGCGCGTGACCTACTGGCCGCAGGCCGTGCTGGGCGTGTGCTTCAACTGGGGCATGCTGATGGCCTGGACCGACACGCAGGGCCACCTGCCGCTGGCCGGCGTGGCCATGTGGCTGGGCGCGGTGTTCTGGCAGATCGGCTACGACAGCATCTACGCCTATGTCGACGTGCGCGATGACCGCAAGCTGGGCCTGCACTCCACGGCCATGCGCTTTGGCGAACAGGGCAAGCTCTGGATCGGCGGCTTCTACCTGGCCTCGGCCCTGCTGTGGACCTGGGCCGGCTACGACATGGGGCTGGGCTGGGGCTATTTCGCGGGCATGGCCGTGGTGGCCCTGCACCTGGGCTGGCAGCTGGCCGTCTTCGACCTGCAGCGCCCCGACCGCAACTTCATGCTGTTTCGCGCCAACCTCTGGACCGGCGCGCTGCTGATCGTCTCGGCCCTGGCGGGTACCCTGCTCTAGCGCCCGCCGGCCCAGGCCGGCATGCCCTGGCCGCCAGGGCATGGTCGGCGCAGGGCCTAGACCTCGAACTCGATGACTTGCCGGATCGCCTCGCCGCGGTGCAGCCGGTCAAAGCCGGCATTGACGTCCTGCAGCGTAATGCGATGCGTCAGCAGCTTGTCCACGGCCAGCTTGCCGCGCTTGAACAGCCCCAGGAAACGCGGAATGTCGCGCGAGGGCACGCCCGAGCCGAGATAACTGCCGCGCAGCGACCTCTCTTCGGCGACCAGGGTAAGCGGCGAGATATTGAGCACCGCCTTGGGATTGGGCAGGCCGGCGGTGATGGTGGTGCCGCCGCGGCGGGTAAAGGAAAAGGCGCTTTCCAGCGCGCGCGCCGAGCCGGCGAACTCCAGGGCCGCGTCGACGCCGCCCTGGGTGGCCTCCTTGATCTTGCCGGTCAGATCCGGATCCCCGGCTTCGAAACAATGCGTGGCGCCCAGGTCGCGCGCCAGGTCCAGCTTGGCCGGCAAGGTGTCGACCGCCACGATGGTCTCGGCGCCCGCGGCGGCCGCGCCCAGCACGGCAGCCAGGCCCACGCCCCCCAGACCGACCACGGCCGCCCGGCCGCCCGGCGCGACCGCGCCGGTGTTGAACACCGCGCCGGCCCCCGTCAGCACCGCGCAGCCCATCAGGGCGGCAATGTTCAAGGGGACTTCGCGGTCTATCTTCACCAGGCTGTTGCGCGACAGCACGGCGTGGGTCGCGTAGCTGGACACACCCGTCAAGTGATAGACCGGCTGCCCATCGCGCGACAGCCGCGTGCCGCCGCCCAGCATTTCGCCCCGCCCATTGGCCGCCGCGCCCGGCTCGCACAACGCCGGCCGCCCCGCCTGGCAAGGCACGCAGTGGCCGCAGGACGGCACAAAAACAAACACCACATGGTCGCCCGGCACGAGGTCGCCGACCCCCTCGCCCACGCGCTCGACAATGCCAGCGCCCTCATGGCCCAGCACCATGGGCACGGGGCGGGGCCGGTCGCCATTGATGACCGACAGATCGGAATGGCACAGGCCGGCGGCGGCCACCCGCAGCAGCACCTCGCCATGGCGGGGTTCGGCGAGGTCGATTTCGCAGACATTCAAGGGGCGGGTCTGGGCGTAGGGGCCGGGTCGGCCGATTTCCTCCAGCACTGCAGCGGTGATCTTCATGACATCTCCTTCGGTGGCGGCGTATCAATGCACGGCCGCATACATGATTTTTTCTTCGGTGGCCTCTTCGATGCCGAACTCCTCGACCACCCGGCCCTGCCGGGCCACCAGCACGCGGTCGGCGAGATTCATGATTTCGGGCAGATACGAAGAAATCACCACCACGGCCAGACCGCTGTCGGCCAGCTCATTGATCACCGCATGCAGCTCGGCGATCGCGCCCACGTCCACCCCGCGGGTGGGCTCGTCCAGGATAACGAGCTTGGGCCGCTGGACCAGCGATTTGGCGATGACGACTTTCTGTTGGTTGCCGCCCGACAATTCGATCACCTTGGCGTTGTCGTCGATGGCGCGGATGTTCAGGCGCTGGGTCCAGAATTTGGACAAGGCCATCATCTCGCTGTGCGACACCAGGGGCGAGCGGTTCAGGTCCGCGCCCAGCAGGCCGGTGTAGATATTCTCGGCGATGGACTTGGTTTCGAAAAAGCCCTCCAGCTTGCGATCCTCGGTGACGTAGACAATGCCGTCCTTGACCGCCGGCCGGGGCGTGCGATAGCGCACCGAGCGTCCTTCCAGCCGCAGTTCGCCGCCATGGAAGAAATCGCGCTTGACGGCGCCGGCGATGATCTTGGCCGTCTCGGTGCGGCCCGAACCGATCAGGCCGAAGATGCCCGTGATCTGCCCGCCATAGACCGAGAACGAGGTGTTGCGCACCATGCGCCCCATGGACAGGTTCTGCACGCTCAGGACCTTGGGCCCGTAGGGCCGCGCTTTCCGGGCCGTCTTCTGGTAGATCTCTTCGGTGAGCTTGCGCCCGACCATATGGGAAATGATGCGGTCGCGGTCAAAGGCGCCGGCGCGGTCGGTGACAATATGCTGGCCGTCACGCAGGATGGTGATGCGGTCGGAAATGGCCAGCGCCTCTTCCAGCGCATGGCTGATGAAGATGATGGACACGCCATCGGCCTTCAGGCGATTGACCAAGCCGAAGAAGTGGTACTTCTCTTCGGGCGTGAGCGTGGCGGTCGGTTCGTCGAAGATGATGACGCGCGCCTTGTGATGCACGGCGCGCGCGATCTCCACCATCTGCTTCTGCGCCGCGCCCAGCTGGCTGACGTACTTGGTCGGATCGACATTGAAGTTCAGCGACTGCAGGAACTGTTGGGCCGATATATAGATGCCGCGCAGCCGATTGAACAGCTTCTCGTTGCCGAGATAGATGTTCTGCGCCACGGTCAGCGACGGCACCAGCGAGGTCTCCTGGAACACCATGGCAATGCCGTTGCGCAAGGCGTCGACAGGCTTGGAGAAGGCCAGCCGCGCGCCCTTGAACAGAACCTCGCCCTGGGTGGGGCTGTGCACGCCGGCGATGATCTTGGTCAGCGTGGACTTGCCCGCGCCGTTTTCCCCCAAGAGGGCATGGATCTCGCCCGGCATCAGGTCGAAGCTCACTTCGCGCAAGGCGGCAACGCCATGGAATTCCTTGGTGACTTTGCGCAACTCGACGATAGCTTCCATCAGTCCCTCCCCGCGTCCAGGCACAGCACTTCGTTGCCGCCCTTGGAGGCGATCCACAGCTTGCCTTCGTATTCGAGCACCGAGGTCACGCCATGCCTGCGTCCGCCCGCGCGGCTGTGCAGGCTCTGCACGGCCTCGAAACGGGCATCGAGCTCCACCACCAGGCCGTAGGACCGGGTAGGCGACCAGGGCTTCAATATGCCCATCTGCTTGAGCGCGCCCCCCTGCATGGGTTCCAGAAACGAATCGCCTGAACGCAAGGCCGGCGCGATCCAGTACTGTGGCTCCACCTCGGCCATCATGGCCTGGCGGTAGGCCGGCTCGCGCAAGACCAGTTCCAGCAGGGGATTGCAAGGCGCGAATAGCGCCAGCCATGCGCCGCCGCCCGCGGCCGGCGCCAGGCCCGCCGGATAGCCGGGCAGGTTCTCGCTCAACTGGACAAGCTTGCCCGCGCCGTCGATCCGCAGCAGCCGCCGGGTCCAGCTCTCGCTGACGACCACGCCCTGGGAGACGGGCAGCAGGCCAAAAGGAAAACCCAGTCTGTCCGCCATGACCTGCAGGCGTCCGCCCGCGATGTCGTAGCGCAGCACCTGGCCGCTGCGGCGCATTTCCAGGAAATCGCGCGACCAGGCGGCAAGGGGATGGACGGTCGAGCCCACCGCGATCCACAAGGCCCGCTCCGACTCGTAGGCCAGGGCGGTCACGCAGGACAGCGCGGCCAGGGCCGGCGGTGACCCGCCGTCGATGTGGATGCCGCCGCCGTCGATGGCCACGGCGAGGGATCCGGACGGCGAGGCCGCCATCGCGGTGATCGGCCCGGGCATGCGGGCCTGCTCGCCCGAGGGCGACATCAGCGCATCGCCCTCGGCCCATAGCACCTGGCCCTGCCTGAGCGCCAGGGCCCCGGGCTGCCTGGCGGGCAGGCCGGCCGGCGCATCCTCGAGCCGGTTATTGGGCTTGAGCGCCCCATCCAGCGGCGGCACGGTCAAGGCCGCGCCGCCCCGGCCCAACAGGCGGTCGGAGACCGACTTCAACAGGCCCATCATGCCGTCTTCCCCCAATAATCCGACCAGGCAGACCAATTCGGATCGGCATCGGGCAAACGCACGCGGCCGATCCGGTTATTGGTGATGCCGCCCAGATAGAGCCATCCCTTGTGCTCGCGCATCGACGTGATCATCGGATGGTTCTTCGCTCCCCGGTCCCACAAGGACTCCAACACCTCGCCCTGTTCGTTGAAGCGGATGACGCAGCCGATGTTCAGATTGGGATAGAGCCATTGGTCAAAAGCGATGCGGCGCGACATCCGCCGCCGGAAGTCCGGCATGCGCAGGGCCACATCGAGCGCGGGCGAACGCATGCCCATGATCGCGCACCAGTATGTGCCGTCGGAGGCGCGGTTGATGTTGTCGGGATAGCCCGGCAGCCTGTCGACCACGATGTCCACCTTGCCGGCGCGCGGACCGCTGATCCACAGGCGGCTGATGCGGCAGGCCCAGCTTTCGGCAAACAGGATGGATTGTCCGTCGCGCGCCGTGCATACCCCGTTGGGAAACACCAGCTTGCGCACCGCCGTATGGGTCTTGCCCGTGGCCGGGTCATGGCAGATGATCCGGCCATTGCCGCGGCTCTCCAGCGCATCCACCGGCCAGTCGTGCATCTCGTAGCGCACCGTCGCCTCCGAGAAATAGATTTTCCCGTCGGGCGCGATATCGCAGTCGTCGGCCAGGCGCAGGCGGCTGTCGTCCACGATGGACAGGCGCGACCGGTTGGTCTCGTCCGTCAACTTGGACACCTCGCCTTGCTGCGTGACTTTGTACAGGCCCATGCCGCCGATGCAGACCACCAGGTTGCGGTCGCGGTCCAGGCTCATGCCCAGGGGCGAACCGCCGATATGGGCGAAGACTTCATGGCGCGTGTAGTCGGGCGGGAAGAATCGCACGATGTCGCCGTGGCGCGTGCCGCAATACAGCACGTCGTCCTCGTCCAGGATGACATCCTCGGGGCTTTCCACCTGGCCCAGGCCGATGATCTCGACATCGGCCAGCCGGTCGTTGGGCGCCAGCGGCCCTTCCTTGGTGCTGCGCGGCTCGGGCAGCTCGATCAGGGTCGGCGAGACATAGACCTTGTTGAGCAGTTTGTCGCGGTTCTTCAGCCAGCGCACATCGATGAAGACGGCGAAAATCAGCGTCAGCCCCAACACCATGGGGCCGGACCCGGAGTTCAGGCCCAGGCGCAGCACGCCGTTGGTCATCACGAAGACAATGACCGCGCCGATCAAGGCCTTGACGACCGATCCGCGCCCGCCGCCCAGCGAATTGCCGCCAATGATGGCGGCCGTGAGCGCCATGATCTCCAGGCCCATGCCGGTATCCGAACCGGCGCCCGATAACCGGGCCGCGTAGAGCACGCCGGACAGGCCGCAGAGCATGCCTGACAGCGTATAGGCCGAGCAGACAATGCCGCGCACCGGCAGGCCGATGTTGTGCGCCGACCGGCGCGAGCCCCCCACCGCCATGGCGCGCCAGCCGGGACGCGAGCGCGTGATGAGAATATGCCCGATCAGCGACACGACGATGAGCAGCACGAATGCGAAAGGCAGGCCCAGCACGTCGCCCATGCCGATCAGGTCCCACACCTCATCGGAGAAGAAGCTCATGGACATCGCCTGCACATACTTCAGCAGCAGCATGTCGACGATGGCGCGCACGATGATGAGCGTGACCAGGGTGGTCAGAAAGGCCCGCAGCCGCAGATAGCCGATCAACAGGCCATTGACCAGGCCGACGGCGCCGCAGACCAGCACCGTGGCGGGGATGGCGGCCCACAGCGGCCAATGCGCCAGATTCAGCAGCGCCAGGGCCGTGAAATTGCCCAGGGCGAAGTTCGATCCCACCGATAGATCGATGCCGCCGACGATGATCACCACCATCATCGCCAGGCAAATGAGTCCGAACTCGCCGAGCTGGCGCGACATCATCGAAAGATTGCCGGCCGAGAAGAAATTCGGCAGCAAAAGGCCGAAGACCACGATCACCGCCACCAGCACCAGAAAGGGGATGGCGTTGTCTATCCATTTTTTCGAGAGAATCTCCCCGATCACGTGATCGGGGATGAAGCGATATCTCAGCTTCTTGAGCGTACCTACCTGAGCCACTGCGTACCTCATGCAATAGGTGTTCCGCCGCCGAAACGGCGGACCAAGCGAAAGCGAAGTCGTTTGCTCAAGCCAGCCGCGTCAGCGCAGGATCTTGGCGTATTCCTCGGGGTTGAAGCAGGTCCCGTCCTTGACGTCGGCCTTTGTCATATAGCGGTAGGGCGAATACATCTGGGTCTTGATGGCGCCGCCGCCCTTCTTGTTCTGCAAGGCCACCATGATGGCCGTCCAGGCATCGCGGCCCATGCCCACGGCGTCATAGTTGTAGACCGCCGAGAAGGTGCCGTCCTTGAGCTTGTCGCACATGGATTGCGCGCCGCCGCCCGAGGTGATGAAGAAAACCTTGTCGGCCAGCCCGGCCTGCTTGATCGCCGCGCCCGTGCCCACGCCCTGTCCGTCCCAGACGTCGATGACGGCGCAGAGATCCGGATTCTGCTGCAACACCGTTTCCGTGATGGAACGCGCCTTGGATGCATCCCAGTCGGCGGCCTGGCTGGAGACGATCTTGATGTCCGGGTGCTTGGCGAACACCTTGTTAAAGCCCTGGACCTGATAGAAGCTCACGCCGCCGGTCAGCACCCCCTGCACGATGGAAACCTTGTGCGAGGTATTGGTGCCCGCGCCGCATTTCTCGACCACCTTGTTGGCGATGGCCTCGCCCATGCCGATGAAATCCGGCGCGACGACCGCATCGGTCTGCACCGCGCCCGCCATATTCATCTGCACCACCACGATGCCCTGCTGGTTGGCCTGCTTCATGAGGCGGGCCAGCGATTGCATGTCCGGGTTCTGCGTCAGGATGACATCGGGACGTTCGGCCAGCAAGGCGGTGAACCCCTGCACCATGGCGCCCGTGTTCCAGTTCGGATCCTGGGACGTGAACTTCATGCCATAGACCTGGGCCTGCTGCTTGACCACGCCGCCCCAGGCCTGCGCCAGGTCAAAACCGATGGAGATCGGAAGATAGGCGATCTTCTTGTCCTTCAGCGCCTCCAGCGCCGGGGCGCGAAAGGGGTCGTTCATGACCTCCTGCGCCTGCGCGGCCGCGCCGCTGCCTAACAGGATCGCCGATACTGCCAGCCCGGCACTTACGCGCTTGATGACTCCCATCTTTGTCTCCTTGACGTTTTGCTTATTGAATTGAAGCGCTTCAAACAGAAGCTCAAATATCACCCTGCTGTCCCGTCTGCTCATCGCGCGGGTTCAGCAGGCTGTCGACGACGATCGCCAGCAGCAGGATCAGGCTCTTGATGACGTTCTGCACTGTGTACTGGATGTCCATGATGGTCATGCCATTCATGAGCACGCCGATGAGCAGGGTGCCGACCAGCACATTGCGCACATTGCCCCGTCCGCCCGACAGGCCCACGCCGCCCAGCACCACGACCAGGATGACGTCGTAGATCATGTTGGAGTTGACGACGCGGGTGTTCATGGCCGCCACCGAGGTCGCGGTGATGATGCCGGCCAGAAAGGCGATGGCGCCCGAGATCACATACTGCATCACCAGCATGGGCCGCAGAGGAATGGCGCTCAGGCGCGCGGCGGCCGCGTTATCGCCGATGGCATAGATGAAGCGGCCCGGCTTGGTATAGCGCAGGAAGGCCCAGACGGCGATGGACACGATCAAGGCGACGATGACAGGCGCGGGAATGCCCAGCACATAGCCTTGGCCGAGGGACTTGATCCAGCCGATGTCCTGCGGCATGTAGACCACGTCGGTGGCGGTAATGAGTTGCGAGCGGCCGTAGCCGTATACGACCGTGCCCATGGCCAGCGTGGCGAACAGCGGCGGAATCTCGGCGTAGGCGATCAGGATGCCGCTGATCAGGCTCATCAGGACCGCGAAGCCCAGGCCCAGCGCCAGGGCCAGGCCCAGCGACGTGCCCGTGGCCTGCAGCTGCAGGGCCCAGGCGACCGAAATGGCCATGATGGCGACCATGGAGAGATCGATGCCCCGGCCCAGCACCACGATCAGCATGCCCACACCGAGGATGCCCAGCACGGCGACGCTGCGCAGCAGCGACAGCATGTTGGATGTGGAAAGGAAGTTCGGCAGGGCAAGGACGAACACGCCGAACAGAAGAAGGGTCAACAGGAAGACGATGCGTTCCTGGTTGAGATACCGGGTCAGGTCCAGGCGCCGGCCGGCCTGCGGTAGATCGGGATGACTGCCTTGCACCACGTTCCGTCCTCCAGGTTTTTTTGCAGTTTTATAAGTCCAACCGCCTGGGCTGGGACTTATTCATTGGTGAACGGTCACTTCGACAACTTTGAATAGACGGGCGCGGCGTTATCGGCGCAGGCGGCCGGCCGGCCTGTGTGGGCGGCGGCGCATACCCCCACTGATGGGATTGTTATTGTTGAAATATCCCGATTAGCGCCAAATTTGGAATAATGTTTTCTGCCGCCTAGGGTTTATCCCAGGTCTCGATAGGCAGAGAATGACTTCACCGGGACACAAACAGAGGCGCTGATTGACCCCCGCCCCCGTTTGCATCCTCACCCCTACGGAGGATTTACCATGAAGTCGCTCGCTACTGCTGTAATGCTTTCCATGGCCGTGATGGCCGGTGCCCAGGCCGCCGATGTCGAACCCAGCCGCGCCCAGGTGCAGGCCGAACTCGCCCAGGCCAAGGCCTCGGGTCAGTACACCTTCGGTGAAGAAGCCTACCCCGCCGCCATCGCGCAGAACGCCACCCTGTCCTCGGCCCAAGTCCGTGACGAACTGGCCCAGGCGCAACACGCCGGCCTGGTGACCACCGCAAACCTGGATTACCCGCCCGTGGCCGCCACGGTCGACAGCCATGTCAGCCGCGCGCAAGTGCGCTCCGACCTGGCCCAGGCCAAGGCCGAAGGCATCGTCACCTACGGCAATCTGGACTATCCGCCCCAGAACGGTTGATCGGCCGCGCCGGCTCTCCCCCCGCCCCGGCGCACTGATTTCCCAAGGTCGACGCCCGCCTCGTGGACTGCGCAAGCAGCCCCCTGGCGGGCGTAGGCCTTTCTGGCCGGGGCTTTGCGGCGCGCGGCCCCGCTCAGGCCCAGCCTTCCAGGCGCAAGGTGGCGCGCACCAAGCGCTCGCCCTCTTGCTCGATTTCATTCAGGCTTTGGCGCACGCTGTTGACGTGCTCGGTCGCGGCACGGTGCGCCTGGTCGGGCTGGCGCGCCATCACCGCATTGAACAGCCGGGTATGCTGCCGGTCGATCTGCCGCTTGTGCGGCTCGCGGTGATAAAGATTGTTCACGCAGGCAAAGACCGAACCCAGCATCAGGTCGGTCAATGACTGCAGCGTGTGGACCAGCACCGGATTGTGCGAAGCCTCGCAGATGGCCAGATGGAAGGCATGATCGAGATGGGCGTGCGTGGCGCTGTCGGTCGGTTTCAGGTGGGCGGCCACCATGGCCTCGTAGCGCCGCCGGATCAGGATGAAATCCGCCTCGGTGCCGCGGATGGCCGCCAGCCTGGCCGACTCCCCTTCCAACAGGGCGCGCACCTCCAGCAAATCGTAGAGCGTGCGCGGCTGCGAGTGGAATAGATGCACCAGCGGGCCAGCATCGACCTTGGCGATCTGCGACACAAAAGAGCCGCGTCCCTGCTCGGTGCGGATGATCTGGCGCGCCCGCAGCAGCTGCAAGCCCTCGCGCAGGGCGCTGCGCGATACGCCCAGTTTCTCGGTCAGCCGCCGCTCGGAAGGCAACGGCTGCCCGGCCTTGAGCACGCCATCGACAATCAGCTGCTCTATCCGCTGCGCGACCCCCTCGGCGACCTGGCCCCGCTTGCCGGCCTCATCCATCTGCAGATTTCCCACTGGTATGACCAGTTCCCGCCCGCTTCCGGACAAGGACTCCATATACGTTCAAGTAACTGAAATAAAACCATAAAAATCTTTTTTCCGCCAATACGGCAGCGCACAAACTGGTATGACCAGTGGCTCGGGATATGGACAGCCAGGGCGGCAGGGCCGATGATCCCGCTATCCCTTTTGACTTCGCAGAGCGACACCATGACCGAACGCATCGCTGGCCTGCAGGTGGCGGCCTCCCTGTATCAGTTCATCGAAAAAGAAGCGCTGCCCGGCTCGGGCCTGGACAGCCAGGCCTTCTGGGAGGGTTTTTCCGCCCTCATCCATGACCTGGCGCCGCAGAACCGCAAGCTGCTGGCCGAGCGCGACCGCCTGCAGGCCGAACTGGATCAATGGCATCGCAGCCACCCCGGTCCGGTGCGTGATCCCGCCGCCTATCGCGCCTTTCTGCAGAAGATCGGCTATTTGCAGCCGGTGCCTGCCTCGGTGCGCGCGCGCACCGAAAACGTTGATGACGAAATCGCCCGCCAGGCCGGCCCGCAGCTGGTGGTGCCGATGTCCAACGCCCGCTACGCCCTGAACGCCGCCAATGCCCGCTGGGGCAGCCTGTACGACGCCCTCTATGGCACCGACGCGATTCCGGACAGCGCCGGCGCGGCCGGGCCGGCCTACAACCCGCAGCGCGGCCAGGCCGTGATCGAACGCGCGCGCGATTTCCTGGACGAGGCGGCTCCGCTGGCGCGCGGCTCGCACCGCGCGGCCACCGGCTATGTGCTGCGCGGCGCCCAGCTCATCGTCACCACCGCGCAAGGCGACACGACGCTCAAGCACCCCGCCCAGTTCCAGGGCTATCGCGGCGATGCCGCCGCGCCCTCGGCCATCCTGCTGGCGCACAACGGCCTGCACTTCGAGATCCAGATCGACCGGCAGCACACCATAGGCGCCACGGACGCGGCCGGCGTGAAAGACGTGCTCATGGAAGCCGCGCTCACCACCATCATGGACTGCGAAGACTCCGTGGCCGCGGTCGATGCCGAAGACAAAACGCATATCTACCGCAACTGGCTGGGCCTGATGCGCGGCGACCTGACCGAGTCGGTCACCAAGAACGGCAAGACCTTCACGCGCCGCATGAACCCCGACCGCGACTATCTCGCGCCCGACGGCAGCGCCTTCACCCTGCCGGGCCGCTCGCTGCTCTTCGTGCGCAACGTCGGTCACCTGATGACCAATCCGGCCATCCTGGACCGCGACGGCCACGAAGTGCCCGAAGGCATCATGGACGCGGTCATCACCTCGCTGGCCGCCCGGATCGATCTCACCCAGAAGCGCAATTCACGCAAGGGCTCCATCTATATCGTCAAGCCCAAGATGCACGGGCCGGCCGAAGCCGCCTTCGCCGATACCCTTTTTGCCCGCGTCGAAGACCTGCTCAAGCTGCCGCGCCACACGCTGAAGATGGGCATCATGGACGAAGAGCGGCGCACCAGCGTCAACCTGAAGGCCTGCATCGCCGCGGCGGCCGACCGCGTGGCCTTCATCAACACGGGCTTCCTGGACCGCACTGGCGACGAAATGCACTCGGTGATGCAGGCCGGCCCCATGATGCGCAAGGGCGATATGAAGTCCAGCGCCTGGATCGCCGCCTACGAACGCAGCAATGTGCTGGTGGGCCTGGATTGCGGTCTGCGCGGGCGCGCCCAGATCGGCAAGGGCATGTGGGCCATGCCCGACCTGATGGCCGCCATGCTGGAACAGAAGATCGCGCACCCCAAGGCGGGTGCCAATACCGCCTGGGTGCCCTCGCCCACGGCGGCCACCCTGCATGCGCTGCACTACCACCAGGTCGATGTCCAGGCCGTGCAGCAGGCGCTGGAAAAAACCCGCCTGGCCGATGTGGCCGATGAGCTGCTGGCCGGCCTGCTCACCATCCCGGTGGGCGACCCCACCGCCTGGAGCGCTTCGGACATCCAGCGCGAACTCGACAACAATGCCCAGGGCATCCTCGGCTATGTCGTGCGCTGGGTCGACCAAGGGGTGGGCTGCTCCAAGGTGCCCGACATCAACAACATCGGCCTGATGGAAGACCGCGCCACGCTGCGCATCTCCAGCCAGCACATCGCCAACTGGCTGCTGCATGGCGTGGTGAGCCATGAGCAGGTCCGGCAGACCTTCGAGCGCATGGCCGCGGTGGTGGACCGGCAAAACGCCGGCGATCCCAACTACCTGCCCATGGCCGGCCACTTCGACAGCTCCTACGCCTACCGCGCCGCCACGGCCCTGGTCTTCGAGGGCCTGGAGCAGCCCAACGGCTATACCGAGCCGCTGCTGCATAAGGCCCGCCTGGCTTTCAAGGCGGCCCACCGCGCCTGAAGCCGGCGGGCAAAGAAAAAGCCGCCCGGCCGCAAGACGGCTGGGCGGCTTTTTCGCTGTACGGCCCTAGCCTCGCGGAAACACCCAGACATTGCTGGCCGGCAGGGCCAGACGGTATTGCCCGGCCTCACGGCCCTGGGGGCCGTAGGCGCGCAGGGACAGGCCATCCTGTCCGCCCGCGCGGAACAGATACTCCCAGCGGTCGCCCAGATACATGCTGGTGATCAGCGGCAGATCCAGGTGGTTGCCCTCGGGGTCATCCTGCATGCGCACCTGTTCGACGCGGATGACGGCGGTGGCCTCCTTGCCCGCGGCCACGCCCTCGGCCGCATGGCCCCAAAGCGCCCAGCCCTGGCCCTCGATGCGCGCGCGCCCGTCGCGCACCTCGGTCACGCGGCCGTCCAGCCGGTTGTTACTGCCCATGAACTCGGCCGTGAACAGGGTCGCCGGCGAGCCGTACATTTCCTGCGGCGTGCCTTGCTGCTCGATCTTGCCGTTATTCAGCAGCAGGATGCGGTCGGAGATCGCCATGGCCTCGCTCTGGTCATGGGTGACCATCAGCGCCGACAGCCCCAGACGCACGATGAGTTCGCGCAGGAAGGCCCGCGCTTCCTCGCGCAGCTTGGCATCCAGGTTGGACAGCGGCTCGTCCAGCAGGATGACCGGCGGGCTGTAGACCAGGGCGCGGCCGATGGCCACGCGCTGTTGCTGGCCGCCGGAGAGCTGGTGCGGGTGGCGCTGTCCCAGCTTGCCCAGGCCCAGCTGGTCCAGCACATCCTGAACGCGCTGGCGCACTTCGCCGCCGGCCACGCCGCGCAGCTTGAGCGGATAGGCCACGTTGTCGAACACGGTCTTGTGCGGCCAAAGCGCATACGACTGGAACACCAAGCCCAGGTTGCGGTCCTCTGCCGGCACTTCCTTGCGCGCCGCGCCGTCGTACACCAGGCGATCGCCGATGCGGATACGCCCCGCCTTGGGGCCTTCGAGGCCGGCGACCGCGCGCAGCAAGGTCGTCTTGCCGCTGCCGGAGGGGCCGAGCAGGGACACCACTTCGCCCTGGCGCAAGTCCATGGACACGCCCTTGAGGACAGGGTTGTCTCCGTAGTCCAGGTGCAGGTCTTCGACGGAAAGCTCAATCATGAAGTTTGACTCCGAAACGCAGAGCGATGCCCAGGCCGACCACGACCAGGACGATATTGATGAAGGAAAGCGCGGCCACGATGTCGATGGCGCCCGAGGCCCACAGCGACACCAGCATGGAACCGATGGTCTCGGTGCCGGGCGACAGCAGATAGACGCCGGTCGAGTACTCGCGCTCGAAGATCAGGAACATCAGCAGCCAGGAGCCGATCAGGCCATACTTCGCCAGCGGCACGGTCACATGCCGGGTGACCTGCGCGCGCGATGCGCCGGTGCTGCGCGCGGCCTCTTCCAGCTCGGGCCCGACCTGCAGCAAAGTGGAGGAAATCAGACGCAGGCCATAGGCCATCCAGACCACGGTGTAGGCCAGCCACACGCTGAAAATGGTGCTGCGCAAGGCGCGCAGCCACTCGACGACGTTCTCGCGCAACCATTCGGCGAAGGGCAGGGCCGACAGCCATCCGTCTTCGAGCGAGTTGTCCAGCCACATCGGCACGAAGAGAAAGACCCACAGAAAGGCCAGGCCCGCCAGCAGTCCGGGCACCGCGCGCGGCACCAGCACGCTGTAGTCCAGGAAGCGGGTGACATTATCCGGCTTGCGATGCATGGCCAGGCCGATGAACAGATAGCAGAACACCGCCAGCGCGCCGCCGAACACCCCGATGGCAACCGAGTTGATGATGGCGCGGATCAGGTTGGTCTGCGAGAACACCGTGCGGAAGGCGTCCAGCGACAACACATCGAACAGCGACACGCCCATGCCCCAGTTGGAGACAAAGGCCCGCAGCAGCACGCCGATCAGGGGCACGACGATAGTCACCAGCAGCCAGAAGGCCACGACGCCTCCGGCCACCCAGCGCCAGCGGCCCAGCGGCAGGGGACGCGCGCGCGAGGCCTTGCCCTTCATGGTGACGAAGCGGTTGGCCGTGCGCATCAGGCGGCGCTGCAGCATCACCAGGGGAATGGTCATGGCGATCAGCACCACGGCGACGGCGGCCATCAGGTGGTACGAGGGAATGCCCAGCTTGTTGGTGAGCTTGTACAGATAGGTCGCCAGCACCAGGTTGCCCTCGGGGTCGCCCAGCACCAGGACCAGGCCAAAGACCTCCAGCCCGAGGAAGAAGAGCAGCACCGTCGCGTACAGCATGGCCGGACGCACCATCGGCAGGCTCACCGACATCATCACGCGCAGCGGCGAGGCGCCGGCCACGCGGGCCGCTTCCTCCACGTCCGAGCCCATGCTGCGCAAGGCCGACGAGATGTAGAGATAGGCATGCGGCACGTGCGTCAGCCCGGCGATGATGACGATGCTGGTGAGCGAATAGATGTTCCAGGGGATGAAGCCCAGGAGCTGCTGCGCCCACATCGAGAAAAAGCCCACCGGCCCGGCGGCCACCACATAGCCGAAGCCCAGCACCATGGGCGAGACGAACACCGGCACCAGGATGAGCGGCTCGATCCAGCGGCGTCCCGGCAGGTCCGTGCGTATCATGAGAAAGGCCAGCATCCCGCCCAGCGGAATGGCGATGGCCGCCAGGCCGAAGGCGAGGATGAACCCGCTCCTGAGGGCCTTGTAGAAATCCGGATCATCAAAGATGAAGTGAAAGGCGTCCAGGCTGAAATGCTTGCTGGGCGCGAAGAACGGCGCCGACAGGAAACTCTGGACGATGATGAACGACAACGGCACATAGATCGCCAATGCCGTAAGCAGCACGACGACGCCGCGCGGCAGGGATTGCCATTTTCTGAGCAATGACTGCATGGAAAATCCTGTCTTCTGGAGAGGGATGGCCCGAGCCCGCGCGCTACAGGCCCGGGGACGGGCGCGCGCGCCCGTCCCCGCCGCGCGGACTTACTTGCCCGCGGCAGCGCGCCACTGCTTGATGAACTCGAGGCGCTTGTTCTGCTCGAGGTACTCGAGCAGGGTTTCGTTGACGGGGATGGGCTTGAGCGCCGTGCCCAGCTTCTTGGTCATGCCGTCGACGTCGTTGTCGCCTTCGATGTCATCGCGGATCGAGGCCATGTCGGCGCGGTTGGCCACGATGTCCTGGCCCTTCTTGGACAGCAGGTAGTCCATCCACAGCTTGGCGGCGTTCTTGTTCTTGGATTTCTTGCTGATGAAGGCCACGCGCGAGAGCACCAGCGCGTAGTCGGTCGGGTAGACGATGCCCAGCGAAGGATCGTTCTTGGCGCGCGCCTCGGCGTAGGAACCAAGAATGTTGTAGCCCACCAGGTTTTCGCCCGAGGACACGCGCTCCATCATCGTGCCGGTCGAGGACTGCACGATCAGTCCGCCCTTGGCCGTGTCGCGCAAGGTGTCGAAGTAATGCGCATCATTGGCCTTGTCCTGCACGGCCAGCATGAAACCCACGGCCGACTTTTCGATGTCGTAGGTCGTCACCTTGTTCTTGAACTTGTCCGGCTGGCTGGCGACCAGCTTGGCCAGCGCGGTGTGCGTGGTCGGCACTTCGTTCTGCGGGATCAGGCGCTTGTTGTAGATGAAGACAGCCGGCTCATAGGTGGTGCCATAGGCCGAGTCCTTCCACACCGCCCAGGCCGGCAGCTTGCCCGCCTCGGCCGAACGGTATTGCAGGGCGTAGTCCGTGGCCAGTTTGAGCGCCGAGTCCATGGACGAGCTCCAGACCACGTCGCCGCTGGTGCTGCCCGAGGCCTGCTCGCTGATGTAGCGGTTGTACAGCTCGGTGCTGTTCATGTCGTTGTACTCGACCTTCACACCCGGGAAGGCGGCCTCGAAGCCCGCGATGATGGGCGCGGCGGCCTTGGTGTCGGTGGTCGAATAAATCACGACCTTGCCTTCCTTCTTGGCGCCGTCGACGATCTTCTGGTAATCGGCCGGATAGCCGTCGGGCACCTGGGCGCCGGCGCTGCCGGCGGCGAACGTGAAGGCGGCCGCCAGCGTGGCGGCCAGGCAGGATTTGGCGAACATGGCTGTCTTCTCCATTGGAATGATGAAACTGGTTCTAGGACCAGCCTGGGCGCATCTTAGGTTTCGCAGTCTGTCGGCGTCCTGTCATCGCGCCCGCCTCCGCATCGGGAAAACCCCTAGGGCCGATTGGCCCTGCCCGGCACATCCGGCGTATCCGTCACCAGCCGCATCCAGTTCTGCACGAAGCGGGATTGCCGCTGCTGGTCCAGCCCGACCAGCAGCGCCGGGCTGAGCACGATGGGCTGCACGATGCCGCGCGCCCGCGCCTGCAGCGCATCGGCCGTCCAGGGGCCGGGCGTGCCCTGCACCAGCGCTCCCAGCGCCGCATGGTTGGCGGCCACCTGCTGTCCCGCCGGCGACAACAGCCAATCCACCATGGCGCGCCCCAGGTCCGGATTGGGCGCGCGGCGGGCGATGAGCACCGAGCGCGCCAGCACCAGCATGTAGTCCTGGGGCAAGACCACGCCGATGGCGTCGCCCGCGGCCTGGCGCGCCAGCGCATAGGAACCCAGCAGGTTGTAGCCCAGGTCCAGTTCGCCACGCTCGATGGCGTCGAGCAGCTCGCCGCTGGTGGTCGCCAGGCGCACGCCGACCTGACCGAGCGCGTTGGCCAGGCCCCAGAAATTGGACGACACCAGCTCATCCTGTTCCGCCAGCACATAGCCCACATTGCTGGCGGCGATGTCGTAGGTGCCCACCCGGCCGCGCAGGCTGGCGCCCTCCCGCTCCAGGAGGCGCAACAGCGCCTGGCGCGAGTGCGGCGCGGTCTCTTCGGTAAACCGGCGCGGGTTGTAGACGATGACCGCGGGCTCGAAGGTGAAGCCATAGACCTCATCGCGCCAGACCGCCCAGGACGGCAGGCTGCGCGCATAGGGCGAGGCATGGCTGAGCGCATAGCCGTCATTGGCCAGCCGTATCTGCAGATCCGGCGCCGAACTGATCAGCACATCGACGTCCTTGAGCCGGCCGGCCACGGCCTCCTCGTAGAGTTCGCGGCTGTTCATTTCGCGGTACACCACGGTCACATCGGGGCGCTCCGATTGGAAGCCGGCGATCAGGGGCGCGATGACCGGCGTGTCGGTGGGTCCGGCCACGGTCAGCACGCGACTCGAAGGGCGCGGCGCCGGGTAGCGGCTTTCCTGGACGACTTTGGCCGCCTCGGCCGGCGCCGGCCACAGGCCAGGCAAGAGACAGCAAGCGGCCAGCAGGGCCGCGGCCAGGCGCGCGCGCCCTTGCGCCATCGGCAGCACGACGCGCGCCAGCAGGCCGCCGCCCGGCCTGTCCTGCAGCCACAGCGAGCCCCCATGGGCCTGCGCCACCGAGCGCACGATGGCCAGGCCCAGGCCCGAGCCGGGCTGGTCGCTGGCGCCGCGCTCGAAGCGCTGCTGCACGCGCTCCCTGTCGGCCGCTGGAATGCCAGGCCCACGGTCCGATACCGTCAGGGCCAGGCGATAGCCGGCCACGGGCGTGACCTGTATCTCCACCAATGAATCGGGCGCGTGGCGCAAGGCATTGTCCACGAGGTTGCGCAGCATCTCGCGCAAGGCCACCCGGTCGCCCATCACGCGCGCGCGCCGCAGCTGCGGCGCGATAGTGATGCGCAGGCGCTGCGCGTCCAGCGGGCCGATGCGCCTGCGCGTCTCGTTGACCGTCTCGGCCACGCCCACGGCCACGCGCTCGCCGCGCCCCAGGCGGTGCGCGATGGTGGCGTCCATCAACAGTTGGTTGATCAGCTGGCTGGCCTGTGTCGCATTCTGGTGGATGCGCGCCACGCGCTCGCGCAAGCGCTCCGGATCCTTCTCTTCCAGCGCCACCTCGGCCTGCGCCCGCAGCGAGGCCAGCGGCGTGCGCACCTGGTGGGCGGCATCCGCCACCAGCGTATTGAGGCTGTCCATCATGGCCGACAGGCGCTGCATGAAGGCATCCAAGGCCCCGGACAGGCGCCGGACTTCACGTGGCACGGGCGCGCGCAACGGCGCCAGGTCGTCCGGCTCGCGATGGCGCAGTTCGCGCTCGACCACGGCCAGCGGCGCGAACGCGCGCTGAATGCCGAACCACAGCAAGGCCAGGGCCACCCCCACCACGATCAGGAGCGGCCACAGGCTGCGGTTGAGAATCTCGGCGGCCAGGGCCTGGCGCGAGCCCAGGGTCTCTGCCACGCGCACGGTCACCCAGCCCGCATGCTGGCTGGCCGAGACCAGCCGGCCCACCGTGGCCACCCGTATCGCTTCATCGTGGTAGCGTTCGTAAGCAAAGCGCGGCACGGCCGAATCCGCCAGCGGCAACGTGGGCGCCAGGTCGGCATAGCCCGTGATGGCCCGGCCGGTGCCATTGAGCACCTGGTAGAACACCCGCTCGCTGCCGGGCAGCATGGCCAGCGACGAAAACGGCGGCTCGACCGTCACGCCGCTGTCGTCGATCTGCACCGAGCCGGCGATGGTCAGGGCCGCGGCGGCCAGCAGGCGGTCGAACGCCTGCTCGGCCGCGCGGTGCCCATAGGCACGCAGGAAGAAGAACAGCGCCACCGAGGCGCAGGCCAGCGAGAGCAGGGCCAGCATGAAGACCCGCCGGCGGATCGAGAATCCGTCATGACGGCTCATCTTGACGCGCCTGATAACCGACGCCACGCACGGTGACGATATCGATGCACGCCCCCGCGAGCTTCTTGCGCAAACGCGAGATCAGCAGCTCCAGGGCATTGAGCGACACATCCTCGGCGTCAAAGAGCTGCGCCATCAGGCGCTCCTTGGCCACCGTCTGGCCCTGGCGGGCCAGCAGGATCTCCAGCAGGCGGAATTCCCGCCGGCCCAGTTCCAGCAGATGTCCGTCGAGCGTCACGGCCCGGCTGGCCGTATCCAGGGTCAGGTTGCCAAAGACCGCCACGCTGGACGTCTGCCCGCCCGGCCGGCGCATCAGGGCGCGCAGCCGCGCCTCCAGCTCGCGCAGGTCGAAAGGCTTGACCAGATAATCGTCGGCGCCCAGATCCAGCATATCGACCTTGTCCTCGATTTCGGCGCGCGCCGTCATGACAAGCACGGGCGCCTCCAGTCCGGCGGCGCGCAATTCGCGCAGCACGGCATAGCCGTCCTTGCCCGGCAGCGTGATGTCCAGCACCAGTGCGTCCCAAGGCTCGGCGCGCCCCCATTGCACCGCCGCCAGCCCGTCGCGCACCCACTGCACGCTATGGCCGGCATTTCGCAGCTTGCTCTCCACGGCATCGCCCAGGTCAGGATTGTCCTCGACCAGCAAAATGCGCATGTCTCCTCTCTTTTTTCATGGCTCCCGCGGACGCAGTGTAGCCCGCGGTGTCTTTCAATCGGCCTTCATTTTTCACCGCGCAGGCGCCGGCCCAGAGGGGTATGGCGGATCACGGCCTTTTCCAGCTCGGCTCCCAGGAAAACCAGCAGGCCGGCGCCCATGACGTCCAGCCACTCGCGCCTGCCCAGGGGCGCCGAGCCGAAGACCGCATGCATGAAAGGCGCATAGGTGTACATCAGCTGCAAGAGCGTGCATGCGCCGATGGCCAGCCAGACATGGCGGTTGCCGAACAGGCCTTCTCGATTGAGCACCGAATCAAAGATATGGCGGCTGTTGACGAGATAGAACATCTCGGCCATGACCACGGCATTGACCGCCATCGTGCGCGCCCGCTCGATATCCACGCCGTCGCTCAGCTCCCACAGGAACAGGCCCAGCGCGCCGGTCATCATCAGCACCGAAACAAAGAAGACCCGCCAGACGAAAAATCCCGACAGCAGGGGGTCGCCGGGCGGGCGCGGCCGCTGGCGCATGATGCCGGGTTCGGCCGGCTCGAAGGCCAGGGCCAGGCCCAGGGTGCTGGAGGTTACCAGGTTGATCCACAGCACCTGCGCCGGGGTCAGCGGCAGCGTCAGCTGAAACAGGATGGCCGCGATCACCAGCAGCGCTTCGCCGCCATTGGTGGGCAGCATGAAGAGCACGAACTTCTTCAGATTGTCATAGACGGCGCGCCCCTCGCGCACGGCGGCGGCGATGGTGGCGAAGTTGTCATCGGCCAGCACCACGTCGGAGGCCTCCTTGGCGGCCTCCGTGCCCTTGTTGCCCATGGCCACGCCCACATCGGCGCGCTTGAGCGCCGGGGCATCGTTGACCCCGTCGCCAGTCATGGACACCACCTGGCCCCGCGACTGCATGGCCTGCACCAGCCGCAACTTGTGCTCGGGGCTGGCGCGCGCGAACACATCCACGCCCAACACCATCTCGCGCAGCGTGCGGTCGTCCATCAGCGCCACCTCCGAGCCGGTGACCACCGGCTTGCCCACCCCGATGGCCAGCTGCGCGCCGATGGCGCGGGCGGTCTCGGCATGATCGCCGGTGATCATCTTGACCTGGATGCCGGCGCGGTGGCAATCGGCCACGGCGGCGATGGCCTCGCCGCGCGGCGGATCCATCATGCCCACCAGGGCCAGCAGCAGGAAATCCGATTCCGTGTCGGCAAAGGCCAGCTGCGCGCCGGCCGGGCGCGCCCGCCTGCACGCCAGCGCCAGCAGGCGCAGGCCCTTGGCGGCCGTGTCGGTGGCCATGCGGCGCCAGTAATCGACATCCAGGGGCTGCTCCACGCCGTCCAGCCCCATCTGGGCCCGGCACATGTCCAGCACCCGCTCGGGCGCGCCCTTGACGAAGATCCAAGGCTCGCCGGGCACGGGTTCATGGAAAGTCGCCATGAAACGATGCTCGGACTCGAAGGGAATCACGTCCAGGCGCGGCCAGTCCTGGCGGCCGGCCTGCGCGGAGAAGCCCGCCTTTTCGCCCAGCACCAGCAAAGCGCCTTCGGTGGGATCCCCCTCCACGCGCCACTGCCCCTGCTCCTGGCGCAGGACCGCATCATTGCAGAGCACCCCGGCGCGCACGCTCAGGGCCAGCGCGGGATAGGCGGCCGGATCGATGCGGCGCGCGTCGACTTCGCAATATCCCTCGGGGGCATAGCCCACGCCCTGGACATCGACGGCCAGGCCGGCGCAGACCACGCGCTGCACCGTCATCTCATTGCGCGTCAGCGTGCCTGTCTTGTCCGAACAGATGACGGTCACCGAACCGAGGGCCTCGACCGCCGGCAGCCGGCGCACGATGGCCTTGCGCCGGGCCATGCGCTGCACGCCCAGGGCCAGCGTCACGGTCATGATGGCGGGCAGGCCCTCGGGAATGGCCGAAGCGGCCAGGGCGACCACCATCATGAACATTTCCGCCGGCGGATGGCCCAGCCACCAGACCCCGCCAGCGAAGAGCAAGGCCGACATCGCCAGGATGACCAGGGCCAGCACCCGCCCGAAATGGTCCACCTGCCGCAACAGCGGCGTAGTCATATTGTCGATGCCGGCCAGCAGCTGGTTGATCCGTCCCAGCTCGGTCTGCATGCCCGTGGCCACCACCAGGCCCCGGGCCTGGCCGAAGACCACCACCGTGCCGGAATACGCCATGCCGTACCGGTCACCCAGGGGCGCGTCCTCGGCCACCGGCGCGAGCTGTTTTTCCACCGGCAGCGACTCCCCGGTCAGGGCCGCCTCGTCCAGGCGTAGTTCCTTGACCTCGACCAGCCGCAGGTCGGCCGGCACACGGTCGCCGGATGCCAGGATGACCTGGTCGCCCGGCACCAGGTCGGCCGCGTCGATTTCCTGGCGCAGGCCGTCGCGCACGACCACCGCGCGGGGCGACAGCATGGCGCGGATGGCGTCCAGCGCGCTTTCGGCCTTGCCCTCCTGCACGAATCCGATCACGGCATTGATGACCACGGCGGCAAACAGCACGCAGGTGTCTATCCAGTGGCCCAGCATGGCCGTCACGACGGCCGCGCCCATCATGACGTAGAGCAGGATGTTGTGGAACTGATGCAGGAAACGCATCAGGACGCCGCGCCGGCGCGCCTGGGCCAGGCGATTGGGACCGAACTCGGCCAGCCGGGCGGCCGCCTCGGCGCTGGTCAGGCCGCCAGGCCGGGCCTGCAATGCTTCTTCGGCCGCCCGCGGCGGCAGGCTATGCCAGTTCAGGGCGGGCTGGGATTCGGAACCATCGCGGCGGTCGGTCATTGGATATCTGACACCCTCTTGAATGGAAGCAAGCCGCCCCCGGGCGAACTCGTCTCATATGATACTGACGATGTCAGCGCGGCCTTTTGCGCCCGGGCAAATACTTCAAAAAATAAAAACTAGACACAGCAAATAACAATGGCTCTCATTGACGCGGAATAATCCGGCCAGACTTTCCGCTTTACATGCCCGCGGCATGGTTATCACTGGCGCAACACCCGCATTTCCACGGCTGGGCCGCCGGTAGGAAAAAGGCTTCAAACCTTGGGACAATCGCTGGATTCACGGTAATATTCAGCGCTATTCCGTGCAATATCTCAGTCCTGATGCGCCGGATTAAACCTACAACAATCAACGCGCGCCAAATCGCACCAAAATGACCCCTATTTCCGATCGCAAAATCCGTTTTGCCTTAGTAGGCTGTGGGCGAATTTCCAAGAACCACATCGCCGCCATCGCCCAACACAATGATCGCGCCGAGCTGGTGGAAGTGTGCGACATCGACCCGGCAGCCCTGAAGGCAGCTGCCGACGCAACGGGCGCCAAGCCCTATGCCTCGCTGACGGAACTGCTGGCCAACAGCACCGCCGACGCCGTCATCCTCGCCACGCCCTCGGGCCTGCATCCCTGGCAGGCCATCGAAGTCGCCCAGGCCGGCCGCCACGTGGTGAGCGAAAAGCCCATGGCCACCCGCTGGGAAGACGGCAAGCGCATGGTCAAGGCTTGCGACGACGCCGGCGTCCGCCTGTTCGTGGTCAAGCAGAACCGCCGCAACGCCACCCTGCAATTGCTCAAGCGCGCCGTCGACGAAAACCGCTTCGGCCGCATCTACATGGTGACGGTCAATGTGTTCTGGACCCGCCCGCAGGAGTACTACGACGCGGCGCGCTGGCGCGGCAAATGGGAATGGGACGGCGGCGCCTTCATGAACCAGGCCAGCCACTACGTGGACCTGCTGGACTGGCTCATCGGCCCGGTCGAGAGCGTCTACTCCTATACCGCCACCCTGGCCCGCCGCATCGAGGCCGAGGACACGGGCGTGGCCGCCCTGCGCTGGCGCCATGGCGCCATGGGCTCCATCAACGTCACCATGCTGACCTACCCCCAGAACCTCGAAGGTTCCATCACCATCCTGGGCGAGAAAGGCACGGCCCGGGTCGGCGGCGTGGCGGTCAACCGCATCGACGAATGGAAATTCGCCGAGCCGCACCCGGACGACGACAAGGTGCGCGAAGCCAGCTACGAAACCACCTCGGTCTACGGTTTCGGCCACCCGCTCTACTACGACAACGTCATCCGCACCTTGCGTGGCGAATGCGAACCCGAGACCGACGGCCGCGAAGGCCTGCAATCGCTGGCCCTGCTGACCGCCATGTACCGTTCGGCGCGCGACGGCGTGCGCGTTCCCCTGCCCCTGGACTGAGGCCCGACATGAGCATCCATTCCAGCGCGATCGTCGACGAGGGCGCCCGCATCGGCGCGGGCACCCGCGTCTGGCATTGGGTCCATGTCTGCGGCGGCGCCGAGATCGGCGAGAACTGCTCGCTCGGCCAGAATGTCTTCGTGGGCAACCGCGTGCGCATCGGCAACCGCGTGAAAATCCAGAACAACGTCTCGGTCTATGACAACGTCTTCATCGAAGACGACGTCTTCTGCGGCCCGAGCATGGTGTTCACCAACGTCTACAACCCGCGCGCGGCCATCGAACGCAAGAACGAATACCGCGACACCCTGGTCAAGCAGGGCGCCACGCTGGGCGCGAATTGCACCATCGTCTGCGGCGCCACCATCGGCCGCTATGCCTTCATCGGCGCCGGCGCGGTGGTCAACAAGGATGTCCCCGACTTCGCGCTCATGGTGGGCGTGCCGGCCCGGCAGATCGGCTGGATGAGCCGCCATGGCGAACAGCTCGACCTGCCCTTGACCGGCGACGGCGAAACCACCTGCCCGCATACCGGCGACCGCTACATCCTCAAAAACGGCATCTGCCAATTGGCTTGAGTCAGCTATGCAATTCATCGACCTGAAGAAGCAATACCAGGCCCTGCGCGATCCGATCAATACGCGCATCCAGCGGGTCCTCGACCACGGGCAATACATCATGGGCCCCGAAGTCAAGGAACTCGAAACGGCGCTGTCGGCCTACACCGGGGCCAAGCACTGCATCACGGTCGCCTCGGGCACCGAGGCGCTGCTCATCGCCCTGATGTCGCTGGGCGTGAAGGCGGGCGACGAGGTGATCACCACCTCCTTCACCTTCGTGGCGACCGCCGAGGTCATCGCGCTGCTGGGCGCCGTGCCGGTCTTCGTCGATGTCGAACCCGACACCTGCAACATCAAGGTGGCCGATATCGAAGCGCGCATCACGCCGCGCACCAAGGCCATCATCCCCGTGTCGCTCTACGGCCAGTGCGGCGACATGGACGAGGTCAACGCCATCGCCGACAAGCACGGCATCCCGGTGATCGAGGATGCCGCGCAAAGCTTCGGCGCCACGTACAAGGGCAAGAAAAGCTGCAACCTGTCGACCATAGGCTGCACCAGCTTCTTCCCCAGCAAGCCCCTGGGCTGCTATGGCGACGGCGGCGCCCTGTTCACCAATGACGACGCGCTGGCCCAGGCCATGCGCGAAATCCGCGTGCACGGTCAATCCGGCCGTTACTACCACACCCGCATCGGCGTGGGCGGCCGCATGGACACGCTGCAGTGCGCCGTCGTGCTGGGCAAGCTGGAACGCTTCGACTGGGAAATCCAAGAGCGCCTGCGCATCGGCGCGCGCTACCAGGAGCTGCTGGCCGACCTGCCGGCCGGCGCGCGCACGGTGACCGTGCGCCCGGACCGCGACAGCGTCTGGGCCCAGTTCACCGTCATGGTGCCCAACCGCGAGCAGGTCATCGCCAAGCTCAAGGACGCCGGCATCCCGACGGCGGTGCACTACCCGCGTCCCATCCATGCCCAACCCGCCTATGCCCATTTCGCGGCCGGCGACACGCCCGTCTCGGACGCCCTGGCCGCGACGGTCATGAGCCTGCCCATGCATCCCGACCTTGACGCGGCGACCCAGGACCAGATCGTGGCTGCCCTCAAACAAGCGCTGCAATGAGCAAGAAAGTCCTTACCGTGCTAGGGGCCCGGCCCCAGTTCATCAAGGCCAGCGTGGTGTCGGCGGCCATCGCCGGCCACCCGGGCCTCGATGAAGTCGTGGTCCACACCGGCCAGCATTTCGACGCCAATATGTCGGATGTCTTTTTCGAGGAGTTGGGCATGCAGCCGCCCAAGCACCACCTCGACATCCACGGCGGCGGCCATGGCGACATGACCGGGCGCATGCTGATCGCGCTGGAGCGCGTCATGCAGGCAGAACAGCCCGACATCGTGCTCGTCTATGGCGACACCAATTCCACCCTGGCCGGTGCGCTGGCCGCGGCCAAGCTGCACATCCCCGTCGCCCACGTGGAAGCGGGCCTGCGCTCCTTCAATATGCGCATGCCCGAGGAAATCAACCGCATCCTCACCGACCGCGTCTCGCGCTGGCTCTTCACCCCCACCGACAGCGCCACCCGGCACCTGGCCGACGAAGGCATCCGCGGCGACAGCGTGGTGCAGGTCGGCGACGTCATGTTCGACGTGGCGCTGCACCATGGGCGCCGCGTAACCCAGGACGGCGGCGCGCTGGCCCGGCTCGGCCTGGCCGCCGGCGGCTATATCCTGGCCACCATCCATCGCGCCGAGAACACCGATGATCCCCGGCGCCTGAACGTCATCGTCAATGCGCTGATGACGCTGTCGGCCGAGCGCCCGGTGGTCTGGCCGCTGCACCCGCGCACCCGCGGCATCCTGCAGCGCCTGGGCCTGCTGGAGACGCTGGCGGCCCGCGTGCGCCTGATCGAGCCGGTGGGCTATCTCGATATGGTCCAGCTCGAAAAATACGCCGCGCTCATCACGACCGACTCCGGCGGCGTGCAAAAGGAAGCCTTTTTCCACCGCGTGCCCTGCGTGACGCTGCGCGACGAAACCGAATGGACCGAGCTGGTCGAGGCAGGCTGGAACCGCCTGGCCCCGCCCGCCAGCGAGCAGGACATCGTCCAGGCCGCCCGGCGCGCGCTTGAAGAAACGCCCCAGGAAGTCCAACCCTACGGCGACGGACAGGCCGCAAGCAAGATCGCCGACACCCTGGCCTGACCAGGGCGGCTCATCATGCGCATCCTGCTGATCAACCACTATGCCGGTTCGCCGCACTACGGCATGGAGTTCCGCCCGTACTACTTCGGGCGGCAGTGGTTGGCAGCAGGGCATGAGGTCAAGATCGCGGCGGCCACGGCATCACATATCCGCGCCCACAAGCCGCCAGCCCGGGGCCGGTTGACGCGCGAGCCGATAGAAGGCATCGAGTACCTCTGGTATGACACGCTGCCCTACCAGGGCAATGGCCCGAAACGCCTGCTCAACATGCTGCAGTTCAGCGCGCGCCTGTACCGCCTGCCCCAGGACCTGGGCGGCTGGCGGCCCGACATTGTCATCGCCTCGTCCACGCATCCCTATGACGTCCTGCCCGCGGCGCGCCTGGCGCGCCGCGCCGGCGCCCGGCTGGTCTTCGAAGTCCACGACCTCTGGCCGCTGACGCCCCGGCTGCTGGGCGGCTTCGGCGCCTGGCACCCCATGATCGCCAGCATGCAATACGCCGAGGACTACGCCTACAAGCACGCCGACCTCACCGTCTCCATGCTGCCCTGCGCCCTGCCCTATATGCAGGGCCGCGGACTCGATCCGGCGCGCTATGCGCACGTCCCCAACGGCGTGCCCGTGGCCGAGTACAGCGCCCCCGACTTCGACAACCCCGATTACCAGCGCGTGCGCGCCCAGATCCAGGCCCTGCGCGAACACTGCGATTTCGTCGTGCTCTACGCGGGCACCCACGGCCATGCCAACGCCCTGGACATGCTGCTGCAGGCCATGGCGCGGCTGCGCCAGGCGCCGGTCGGCTTGATGCTGCTGGGCAGCGGGCCGGACAAGGCCGCCCTGCAGGCCCAGGCCCGCGAGCTGGGCCTGGAGCGGGTGGTCTTCGCCGACCCGGTGCCGCGCCCGGCCGTGCAGGCCGTGATGACGCACGTCGACGCAGCCTATATCGGCCTGCGGCGCAGCCCGCTGTTCGCGTTCGGCGTCAGTCCCAACAAGCTGTTCGACTACATGCTGGCCGCGAGCCCCGTGATCCAGGCGATCGAAAGCGGCAATGACATCGTGCGCGACGCGGCCTGCGGCGTCTCGGTGCCCGCCGAGGATCCGCAAGCCCTGGCCCAAGCCATCCTCCAGCTGCGCGACACCCCACCGGCCGAGCGCCGCCAGATGGGCGCGCGCGGCCGCCAATACGTCCTCAGCCATCACGACTACCCCGTGCTGGCACAGCGATTCCTCGACGCCGCGCTTGCGCGGCCGGCCCCTACCGAGCACTGAAACCATGAGCGACTTCATACCCTTTGCGCTGCCCGATATCGGCGAGGAAGAGATCCAGGTCGTGGCCGACGCCATGCGTTCGGGCTGGCTCACCACCGGCCCCAATGCGAAAGCCTTCGAGCAAGAGTTCGCCGCCTACCTGGGCCAGGACCTGCAAGCCATCGCCGTCAACTCCGCCACCGCCGGGCTGCACCTGGCCCTGGAAGCCATAGGCGTGGGGCCCGGCGACGAGGTCATCACGACGACGCACACCTTCACCGCCAGCGCCGAGGTGGCGCGTTATCTGGGCGCCGAACCTGTCCTGGCCGACATCGACCCGGCCACGCTGTGCATCTCGCCAGCGGCCATCGAACGCGCCATCACCCCACGCACCAAGGCCATCATTCCGGTTCACTATGGCGGGCTGTCCTGCGACATGGACAGCATCCTGGACATCGCGCGCCGCCACGGCCTGCGCGTCATCGAAGATGCCGCGCACGCCCTGCCGGCCAGCTGGCAGGGCGTGCGCATCGGCGCGCTGCAAAGCGACCTCACCGTCTACAGCTTCTATGCCACCAAGACGCTGGCCACCGGCGAAGGCGGCATGGTGGTCACGCGCGACCCGGCGCTGGCCAAGCGTTGCCGCGTCATGCGCCTGCATGGCATAGACCGCGACGCCTTCGACCGCTTCACGTCCAACAAGCCCGCCTGGTACTACGAAATCGTGGCGCCCGGCTTCAAATACAACCTGACCGACACGGCCGCGGCCATGGGCCGCGTGCAGCTGCGCCGCGCCCAGGCCATGCGCGACCGCCGCGCCGCCATCGCCGCGGCCTATGACCAGGCTTTCGCGGACCTGCCCCTGGTCCTGCCGCCCTGCCCCGGCCGCACCCCGGGCGTGCAAAGCCACCCTCACCGCCGCGACGACGAACACGCCTGGCATCTGTATGTCGTCCGCCTGCAGCCGCAGGCGCCGCTGCGGCGCGACGATTTCATCGTGCGCATGACCGGCAAAGGCATAGGATGCAGCGTGCACTACGTGCCGCTGCACCTGCAGCCCTATTGGCGCGACCGCTACCAGCTCACCCCCGGCATGTTCCCGCACTCGCAGGCCGCCTTCGAAGCCATGGTGAGCCTGCCGCTGTACTCGCGCATGAGCCAGGCGCAGGTGGACAAGGTGATACGCACGGTGCGAGAACTGCTCGCGCCATGATCAAGCGGGCATTCGACCTGGTCTGTTCCGCCCTGGGGCTGCTGCTGCTCTCGCCGCTGCTCCTGCTGGTGGCCATCGCCATCAAGCTGGACAGCCCTGGGCCGGTATTCTTCCGCCAGGAGCGCATCGGGCGCCACGGCAAGCCCTTCCGCATCCACAAGCTGCGCAGCATGACCCAGCGGCAATCCGCCCAGGCCAGCCAGATCACCATCGGCGCCGACGCGCGCATCACCCGGGTCGGGGCGCTGATCCGTCGCTGGAAGCTCGACGAGCTGGTCCAGCTGATCGATGTCTTCCAGGGCCATATGAGCCTGGTGGGCCCCCGCCCCGAAGTGCCGCGCTATGTGGCCTTGTATCCGTCCGACGTGGCCAGCCTCGTGCTGTCCGTGCGGCCCGGCATCACGGACCCCGCCTCCATCCATTTCCGAAACGAAAACGAATTGCTCGGAAAGGCCGAGGACCCCGAAAAGATGTACCAGGAAACCATTCTCCCGGAAAAACTCCGACTCCAGTCCGCCTATGTCCGGGAGCAGTCCTTTTTCGGCGACATCGCCATCATCCTGCGCACTATCGCCAGCATTGGGCGCTAGACGCGGACATCGATTCGCTGGAGCATGGCCCGACGGCCGCGGCGCCCGCTCCCGGGCACGATTCACCGCGGGCGCCTCTTTGGAAGACGCAATCCCGCGCCTGGCAGATTTTCATATTCCCCGGACCGGCGCGCGCCGGCCATCCCCCCGGGCAGTCGCTAAAATTACCGCATCACCGCCCCTTTGGTCCGCCTCCCCTGATGATTCTTCCGTATCCTGTCCGGCGCCTGTTCGTCGATCTGCCACGGCCCGTCAAGCAGCTGCTTGCCGTCGTGCTCGACGCGGTGATCCTGCTGCTCGCCTTCCATTGCGCCCTGTGGCTGCGGTTCGAGCTGTTCTTCGTCACCCAGCAGTATCTCCTCCTGTCGCTGCTGGCCTGTGCGGGCGGCATCGCCGCGCTGGCCGCCTTCGGCGTCTACTTCTACATCCTGCGCTACATGAGCGAACGGGTGGTCGCGGCCATCCTGGGGGGCATCATCGTCTCGGTGATGGTCGTCACCGCGGGCAATACCTTCCTGCAACTGTCCACGCTGTCGCGCGGCGTGCTCATCATCTACGCCGCGCTGGCGCTGGTCGGCCTGATAGGCGTGCGCCTGTGCGCGCGCAAGCTGCTGTTTCCCGCCGATCACCACATGGCCGACCCCCGCATCCCGGTCCTGATCTACGGCGCCGGCGGCGCCGGCTCCCAATTGGCGGCCGCCCTGCGCGCCGGCCCCTACTACCGCCCGGTCGCCATGCTGGATGACGATCGCCGCAAGCACCGCCTGGTGGTCGCCGGCCTGCGCGTCTACCCCCCCAACCAGCTCTCGCGCCTGATCGACCGCCACAACGTGCGGCAGCTGCTCATCGCCATCCCCTCGGCCACCCCGCCCCAGATCCGCGCCATCGTCGAAGCCGCCGAACCCTACCGGCTGCGCATCCGCCTGGTCCCCAGCATGCGCGAACTCATCGACCCGGCCAACGGCGTGCGGCTGCGCGATGTGCAGGTCGAAGACCTCCTGGGCCGCGATCCCGTGGCCCCGATCGCCTCCCTGCTCGGCCAGTGCGTCACCGGACGCAGCGTCATGGTCACCGGCGCGGGCGGCTCGATAGGCTCCGAACTCTGCCGCCAGATCCTCGCGCTCAAGCCCAGCAAACTGGTCCTGCTCGAAATCTCCGAACCCGCGCTCTACACCATTGAACAGGACCTGCGCCTGCGCTACCCCGGCATCGACATCGTCGGCGTGCTGGGCTCGGTGCGAGACGCCCACCACTGCCTGGCCCAATTGCGCCGGCACGGCGTGCAGACCATCTATCACGCGGCCGCCTACAAGCACGTGCCCATCGTCGAACAGAACGTCGGCGAAGGCATACGCACGAACGCCTACGGCACCCTCAGCATCGCCGAAACCGCCATCCAGGCCGGCGTGCAGGACTTCGTGCTCATCTCCACCGACAAGGCCGTGCGCCCCACCAACGTCATGGGGGCCTCCAAGCGCCTGGCCGAACTGGTGCTCCAGGCCCACGCCCAGGTGCAGGACCGCACCCGCTTCTCCATGGTCCGCTTCGGCAATGTGCTGGGCAGCTCGGGCAGCGTGGTGCCGCTCTTTCGCCGCCAGATCCTCGACGGCGGCCCCATCACCCTGACCCACCCCGAAATCACCCGCTACTTCATGACCATTCCCGAGGCTGCCCAGCTCGTGCTGCAAGCCGGCGCCATGGGCGAATCCGGCTCGGTCTTCGTGCTCGACATGGGCGAGCCGGTGCGCATCCGGGACCTGGCCGAGCGCATGATCCGCATCTACGGCCTGACCGTCAAAAACCCCGAACAGCCCGACGGCGATATCGAAATCCGCATCACCGGCCTGCGCCCCGGCGAAAAACTCTACGAAGAACTGCTCATCGGCGACCACTCGCAAGAGACCCTGCATCCGCGCATCATGCGCGCCACGGAATACAACATCCCCTACGAAACCCTGATGAGCCAGCTGCGCATGCTGGACCGCGCCCTGCAGGCCGGCGACGTGCATGAGATCGTGACCCTGCTGCGCCAGATCGTGCGCGAATACGCGCCGGTGGAAAACGGCTGCGTCGGCGCCTGCGCCTGAGGCGGCCGGGCTACAGCGAGGCCAGCAGCTCGGCCAGCTTGCGGTGGTTTGTGCTGGTATTGAAGAAGCGCCGCTGCGCGTCGCAGGCGTCCTGGCGCATGGCGGCATAGGCGTGGCCGTCGGCCAGCAGCCGCGCCATGCGCTGCGCCACTTCGGCCGCATCGAGCTGTGGCGGCACGCTCAGCCCGCCACCGTGCGCCAGCATTTCCGGCACCCCGCCGACCGCGGTGGCGACCACCGGGATGCCGAAAGCCATCGCCTCCATGATGGACACCGGCTGGCCCTCGGATAGGCTCATATTCAGAAAGAAACTCGCCGGCGTCTGCGCATACTGGCGGCGAATGGCCTCATTGTCCGTCTCGCCGGCGAACACCATCGCCAGATTGTCCGGCGCGGTAAACGCCGCCGGCAGCAAAGCCTGCTCGCGCGTCGCGCCATAATGGGTCCAACGCACCCGGGCTTGCGGCAGGCGGCGCGCCAGGGCGGCAGCCACTTCGGCAATGAGATCCAGGCGCTTGACCGCCGCCGGATAGGAACAGGACACCAGATGGATCTCGCCGGCCGGCGGCGCCGGATTCATGCAGATACCGCTCTCGACGCCCAGGGGCAGCACAACCATCCTCGGGCATCCCCCCGGATACCGCGCCTCCAGATAGGCGCGCCCCTCTTCCGACAACAAGACCACAAGGTCCATCAGCGGCAGGGTCGAGCGGCGGTAGGGGATATAGCCCTGGTTGTCCGCGCGCTCTTCATAAAGATCGTAGCCATGGGCGCGCGTGACGCGCAGCAGCTTCGCTTGCCGCAACAGGCTGGCTCCCGTCGCCTCGCCCTTGAACCAGTAGGTGTAGATGACATCGAACTGCTGCAAACGCCCGGCCATGCGCAACACCGCGCCGGCGCGCAGGCTTTCCTTGAGGAAGTGCAGCCAATGGGCCGGGCGCCCATGCCCCATGCAGCGCCGGGCCTCGGCCCAGAACGACCGGGTCCCCAGCGCACGGGCAAAGGTCAAGGGCAGCTGCCACGGCCGGTGCAAGCGCGCCAGCCCCTGGTCGACATGCACCCGCGCCGGCAACGACGGATCCGCGTGCCGCAAGGGCCGCAGCGGCATGAGCGTCACCTCGTGGCCATAGGCCACCAATGCCTTGAGCTCCGGCAGGATGAAGCTGCGCTCCCGGGCCCGCGTATCCGGATAGCCGTTGGTGATAAGCGCCATCCTTTTGCTACCGGCCATCCCGGACCACCTGCTCCAAAAAAGCCAGACGCTGCGATTCCTTGCCAGCGTAGCCCACGCGACGCTCGACATCGTTGCGATCGGGCAAACGGCCACGCCAGGACTGGACGAATTCCCGTATCGGCTGAACCGCCTGCTCCACATTGTGCTCGGTATTGCCGATGTTCAGCCAATACCCGGCTCCATCGAGGTCTGCATCATCGTAACCACCGATGACCGGTATCCCGTAAGCCAGACACTCGCGGGTTTTCAAGGGCGCCGCCTCGCGCATGTTTTTTCGATGCAGCGCCAACGTGCCCAGGGCCACATCGGTCTGCTCATAACGCTTGACCAGATCCTCGCCATAAAGCGCTCCATGGCAGAACAGATTGTCCGGCCCGTTGATGGACAATTGCGGCACCACGAGATGGAAATCAAATTCAGGCAAAAGATGGGCCAGCCGCAGCACCTTGTCCACACCATGCCATGATTGCCCGGGGGACCCGACCAGCAACAGCTGGGGGCGCGCATGCTGCGGCGGCACGCGAGGCCGGACCTTGGCCAGGTCATAGCCATTGCTGACGACGATCCGTCTTGCCTCGGTGGCTGGTACATCCTGCGCCAGCTCCCGAGTCACCGCGATCACACCGCGCGCGGCCCGCGGCAGAAAGCCGCGCGAAAAGCATTCAATCGCGTACTTCAGGGAAGAAACGGCACGATACTCGTGACGCGCAATGGAGTTGTATTCGATGACCAGGGGAGCGGCGTCCAGGGCCGCCACCGCACCAGGCCACCAAAGCATCTGACGCACATAGACGATGTCCGGCCGCCAGTCGTGCAAGGCACGGCGGGTCGTCTCGTTGGCCAGGGCGGCAGCCAGCATCGGCGGGCGCACCGGTCGCGATACCAGGAATGTAATGGACGATGTTTCGTCCGGTCGAGGCGTAGCCAAGACAAAGTGCCTGACCTCGTGGCCTTGCTCTCGCCAGTATCGCGATTGCGCAGTTATTTTCTTTGCGACGCCGGATCTGCCGTCCGGTACTTCGTAGGTCAAATAGGCAATTCTCATCGCACGGACCGAAAGACGGCGCCAAATCGAGGCCATGATAACATCACTACCCTCCCGGCAACTTCGGCCCTATCCCGGTCTGTGCTTGCACCAATCCGGGGTCATTCGGACATGTGTGGAATCCTCGGCGGTTGGTGGCGCGATGGCGCCTTTCCGGAAACTCGGCTCACCTCGGCCCTGCGCTCGCTGGCCCACCGCGGCCCGGACGACCACGGCCAAGCCTTGTTTGCCGCCGGGGCTGGCAACTTGGCCCTGGGCCACAATCGGCTCTCCATTATCGATCTCACCAGCGCGGGCCATCAGCCCATGCGACGGGCCGGTCTGCATATCGTCTTCAACGGCGAGATCTACAACTACCGCGAGTTGCGCCAGACCCTGGCCGCGGCTGGTCAGGTCTTTGATACCGATACTGATACCGAAGTCTTGCTGGCGGCGTGGCTTCAATGGGGAGAGCGTTGCCTGACCCGCTTCGTCGGCATGTTCGCTTTTGCGCTTTACGACGAGCGCACGACCCAGTTGGTATTGGCGCGCGATGCCTTTGGCATCAAGCCGCTCTACTACAGCCTCGACGCGCAACGCTTGGTCTTCGCTTCGGAACTGCCAGCGGTCCGCGTCCTTGATCCGCTGCTGAACAAACTGGACTGGCAACAGGCTTATGACTATTTGAGCCTCGGGCGTTATGACCATGGGCAGCGCAGCTTTATCGATGGCATCGTCCAGTTGGCCCCTGGATCGTTGCTGCGCCATGACTTGTCCACAGGGAAGATACTCGCGCAAGAACGCTGGTGGCGGCCCGAGGTTTCGCGCCGCTTCGAAGGCAGCTTCGAACAGGCCGCCGAACAATTCCGGGCCGGCTTTCTGGACAGCGTACGTCTGCACCTGCGCAGCGACGTGCCGGTAGGTGCCGCGCTATCCGGCGGACTGGACTCCTCGGCCATCGTATGCGCCATGCGTCATCTTGAACCTGGTTTGCCGATTCACACCTTCAGCTATATCGCCCCCCCGCCAAATTCGGAAGCCCGCTGGGTGGAACTGGTCAATGGCCACTGCGGCGCAGTCGGCCATTCGCTGACACTGGACGCGCCTGAACTGGCCGCCGACCTCGATGAACTGGTCCGCTGCCAGGGCGAGCCTTTCGGCAGCACCAGCATCTATTCCCAGTATCGGATCTTCAAGCTGGCACGCGAACATGGCATCGTCGTGACACTGGAGGGCCAGGGCGCCGATGAGTTGCTGGCCGGCTACGAAGGCTATCCCATGCAAAGGCTTGCCAGCCTGCTGGGCGCCGGCCATTTCGCTGAGGCCATGCGTCACGGCGCCGCTCAAGCGCGGCTGGGCCGCAATGCCCGCAATATGTGGGCACAAGCCATCGCCCTGACCTTGAGCCCCAAGGCGCTGGCGGCCCTGCGCCAAGCGTTCGCGCCGACTCCCGACTGGTTGGACCGGCAGGTGTTGCGGGAAGCCGGCGTGGCCGCGGCCGCCCCCCTGGAGAGCTTGCGCATCCCTCGGGGCCGCCAATTGATGGGAGCCATGGCCCGTGCCCTACAGGACGATGGCCTGGGCGCCCTGCTACGGCACGGCGATCGAAACTCCATGCGTTTCAGCCTGGAGAGCCGCGTGCCCTTTCTGACGCTGCCGCTGGCCAACTTCCTGCTTGGCCTGCCGGAGGATTTCCATCTTGCGGCCAACGGCCAGACCAAGCGACTCATGCGTCATGCTCTGCGCGGCCTGGTTCCCGACGCCATACTGGACCGACCCGACAAAATCGGCTTTGCCACGCCGGAGAAAGCCTGGCTGACCGCCTTGCGGCCGCAATTACGTTCGTGGCTGCAAGCCGGGCCCGATATCCCCTTCCTGCATCGTCCCCGTGTGCTGGAACGCTTCGACGCAATGATGCAAGGCCAACTACCCTTTTCCTGGCAAGCCTGGCGTTGGGTGAATTTCCAGAGATGGCTGACGCTATGCGCGGTTCAGCCTTGACGCCACAGCGCTACGATAGTCCTCGATCAAGCCTGCTGCAATACGCATGGGATCATGCCATTTCTCGACAAAGGCCCGGCTGGCGAGGGCTCGCGCGTGCAGGTCTTTGCGCGGCATTTCCAGGACAGCTCGCAGCGTCTGCTCGATCTCATCGGGCCGTGAGCGGATGAACGGCAAGTCCTGCGCCATACCTTCCGGCAGATAGGCCAGGTCCTCATCTCGTATATAGACGATCACCGGCTTGCCCAAGGCCATCAGTTCTACGGCTAGGCCGCCATACCACCCTGCAAACAACTGATCCACCAGCACATCTGCGCGCTCATATTCCAGGCGCGCCTGGGCATTGGCCATGTTCTCGACCAGGATCAATTCGAAGTGGTAGCCCTGCGCCTTGAGGCGCTCCAGCGCGGCCAAGACCAGCTCCGTGCCCTTGACTCCGCGATGACTGGGTGCATGGACGATGCGTAAGGGCCTGTCCTCCCGCTGGTTGTAGACGGGCAACCACTCATCGAGGAAAACATGGCCATATGGCAGGAAGCGCGTGCGCGCGGGCAATACCCGCAGAAGGTCCGGATTGAGCGCGTAGATCATGTCACACCAAGCGTCCATACGGCGTATGGACGCCTGCTTGAAGCGATCGCTCGCGGCGCTGTAATACTGCGGTCCGACCTGGCTGGCAATGTGGATCTCAAAATTCTGGCGCTGATACGCGCCTTGACGCGCATCGTCACCTTGATAGGTCATGAATATCGGGATGCCACGCCGGCGCAAACTGGCCAGCTCCAGGTACTGAAGTCCCCAAAGGTACTTGGCGCGTAACCAGTAGGCAATACGATGCCAGGGCCGGGCGAAACCGGTCATCTGCCATTGGTGCGGTTGCGCCACCGTCGTGCCGAAGTTGTAGTGCACCACGTCGAACTTGGGCAGGATGCGGAAAATCGCATGCCAGCGCTTGCGTTCGCGCCGCCATTTCCCATCACCGGGCTGATTCAGCACGATATCGGTTTCGTAGCGCAGATAATTCTGATCTGCCGCCAACGCGACACTCTTGCAGCCCAGGCGGTTCAGCGCGCGGCTAAGGCCCTGAGGATTGCCGCCGACCGTTGTCGGCGCATGCACCACACTCAGGGGATTTACTTCAGTCATGCCTGGACTCGAGTATGGGATGAAAGTAATTGATCAGGTCCACATCTTTGCCGCGCCAGACACGATCCAGCACAGCTTCATACATGGCCGCGCTGGCTGCATAGGAATGCCGCTTTTCGACGAAGCGTCGCGACGCCTGGCCTAGCCGTGCCCAGTCTGCGCGCCGCCCGATCAGCTCCAGCAGCACACTCTTGATATTGCGCTGGTTGGCCGACACGATGGGACACTCATCTAGATACGAATATGTCCGAAACAGTTCTGTTTCAGACGTGCCATCCACAGGACTCAGCACCACCCGTCCCAAAGCCATGGCCTCCTGGGCGGCAAGGGCATAGCCCATCACGAGCTGGTCCACATACAGATCCGCCCGCGCGATGCGCGCCAACGCCTCTTCGTTAGACACGCCCTCGATAAGATCCAGCTCGATGGGGTGTCCTTCCGCCACAAGGTCCCGCACAGCCCGCAACAGGAACTCCGTGCCCTTGACTCCCCTATGATTGGCGGCATGGGCGATCCGGATAGGCCCCTGAGTCGTGGGCCAGGCAGCAGGTTGGATAGCCTGCGTATCCACTGGGTAGCATGTCAGCGGCAGCATGTCCCAACGCGGCAGATTGGCAAAATGCGCCAGGCATCCCAGTACGACGTCTGCATGCACGACGCTACGGCGCAACCGCTGCTGAATCTCCTGTGCCCGATTTCCCAGGCCTGGGTAACTCATCATCAAGCCGTGCCGCCAGACAGGAACACCCAAGGTGTCATAGACAAAAGCGTCGCTTCCATAAGGCAGCAGGACGAGCTTCTTGCCAAACGCCTTGAGCAAGGCAAACTCCCAACGCGCCAATGGCGTCTGGCGCAACACGCCGCCATCGAAATAACAAAAAAATACGTCGTAATTGCGCAGCGCCTTGAAGAAGAAGCCATATGCCATCAGGCGCCGTTGCCATGCACCGATTATCCCACCTGCCTGCGGCACGAGCACGTGGTCAAAATCTTCGCGCCGGTTTATACGATAAAGATCCACCACCGCGGTATCGCTCTCATAGCCTGCCTCGCGCATGGCGCGCGCCATATAGGTCAGCGATTTGATGGGTGTGGACTGCCATAGCAGCCGCGGTCTGTCCTGCGGACCCCTACGGGAGCGCAACACCCAGGCCAGAGCCAGAGCCGCCGCCACGGGCAGCAACAGTAGGCCGTCAAGCGTGACGCGCAGTAGCTTGATCAGGGTCCGCTTCATGCCTGTCGCTAGCCGTTCAACACGGGCAACATCCCCGTGACACCGGAGGCAAAAGGCGTAAATGCGTGATCCGGCGCCTTGCCCCGCAGCGCCGCCAGACTAGGCGATATCCGCTGCGCAGCCCGCTCCGTGAGCTCGTACTTCGGGGCCACGCCCAGCTGGCGGCCGATCTCTTCGGTGATCTCGCGCAGCGTCATCACTTCAGGGCTGGCAAGATTGTAGATGCCTTCCCATGATTCACGCAGCGCGCGTCCGGTAAGTGCGACCACGTCATTCACATGCAACGGGGCGATGGCCAGACCTTGGCCATCCGCCGAGAGCTGAATGGTCTCTTGTTTGGCGACCCGGTTGACCAGGTCCGGTATCAGGCGATTGACCTGCCCGGGGCCGTAGGGGAAGAACAGGCGCAGAATGGATAACTTGAAACGACCAGCATAAGCCCGGGCCAGCACCTCGGCGGCAAGCTTGCTCGCGCCGAGATAGCCCGCCGGGGCGACCCGCTCGTCCTCAGTCATGGCCCCGGCGTAGGGTTCGTACACCGACCCCGTGGACATCAGGCAAAAGCGCGCGACTCCCAGGCTGTCCGCCAGCGTCAGCAACTGCTGCGCGCCGGCGACGTTGACCTTGAACATTTCGTCCACATCTCCCGGAAAAGCCCGGTAGTTGCGCGACTGTGCCAGGTGCAGAACCGTATCGATGCCTTGCGGCCGATTCTGGGGTGCAGGCTCATGGCCCAGATTCCAGATCCATTGCTCGACCGGCAAGTCATCGCTCTGCTTGCGCACAATGGCGGTCACCTCGTAGCCTTGCTGTTGCAGCCAGGCCACCGTGGCGCGTCCGACGAATCCGCTGGCGCCGCTGACAAGAACGTGCATGATGCTCTATCCGTAAAAAGAAAAGCCGCGACACCACGCGTTGAAATTCAAAAACGACCAGATCAGATAGGTGTTGTTGGCCTGATTGGAAAAATGCCGGTCAAGAACCGACCGCACATACTCGGGACGCAGCACACCCTGGCGCGCCAGTTTGTCTGGTGCGAGCTCACTTTCGATCCAGGGCCTGAGCTGCTTGCGATACCAGGAAGCATCCGGTGGACCGAAGCCCATCTTGGGCTTGTTATAGATCTGATCCGGCACCCATGGCTTGACCGACTCGCGGAAAATGATCTTGCCCACATCTCCACGGGCCAGATATTCCTTGGGCAGGTCCAGCACAAAGTCGACCAGCTCATTGTCCAGCAAGGGCACGCGGGCTTCGAGCGAATGTGCCATCGACACCTTGTCCTCGAAGGTCAGCAGGCCCTCGAGGTAAGTGTGGGCGTCCACATAAAAAACTTTGTCAAACCAGTCGTCCGAAGGCGTACGGGCAATCCATGCATCGATGCGTTCAATCGGATCGTAGCCCTTGGACTGCGCAAGGAACTCCGGTGTAAACGCCTCTTTCAGGGCGGCCGGACTCAGCACCGAATTCAGAACGGCGCGGTAAATCTCCTGGCGTGTGGGGGGCCTGCTGGCGGACTCACCCCGACCTCGACGCCAGGCCAGCAGGCGCTGGGCGACGCGGCGCATCAGGCTGGGACCGCCCGCCTGCACGGGATCAGCTTCGGGTTCTGTCAAACCCAATATCTTGTAGCGTCCCACATAGCCGGCATGGTACTCATCCCCCCCGGTGCCAGACAGCACGACTTTGGCGTCCTGCGCGACACGTTGCGCAATCAAGTAATTGACATAGCCCATGCCCATGCGCAGATCTTCCAGCGAGGTCACGTAGCCGTCCAGGCAACCCTCCAGCGCGGTGGCCGGCACCGTCATCTCGACTCTGTCCATCTTGTAGGTCTGGGCAACCAGCCGGCTGTACTCGCGCTCGTCGGCCACTTTGTCGTCACCCACGCTGTCCAGGTCAAAGATGCAGCTATAGGCCCTGACCTTGGGATCCAGCTGGTAGGCGCCCACCGACAAAGCCGTCGAGTCGATACCGCCAGACAAATAAGTCATGACGGGCACGTCAGCGGCGATCTGACGCTGCAGGGTGCGCATGAGGATCTCCCGATGCTGCCGGGCAAGATCGTCCATGCTTCCGCGCGCCGAACGCGGAAAGGACAAATCCCAGTATCGCTCCTTGCGCATGCCTTGCGGGCCGCGTATCAGCATCGTGCCCGACTCGAGGTATTGCACCCCATCGAACATCGTGCGGCCGTCCCAGAGATTCTGTACCGAAAAATACTCAAGGATGCCGTCCACACTCGGCCTTTGCGCTATCAGCCCGCTGGCCAGTACGGTACGGATCTCGGAGCCAAAGACCAGCGCGCCAGACGGCGCAATGGCGTAGTGCAGCGGCTTGATGCCATAACGGTCGCGTGCCAGCACCAGCGTGCGCGCGCGCACATCCCATATGGCAACCGCAAACATGCCGTTCAGTTTAGAGAACAGCTCCGTGCCCCAAGCCTTCCAGCCATGGACAAAGACTTCCGTGTCTGAATGATCCGTCCGGAAACGGTGGCCGGCATCAATAAGGGCGCGGCGCAACTCCATATGGTTGTAGATTTCGCCGTTGAAGACCACCCACACCGATTGTTCGGCATCGCTCATGGGCTGATGGCCGCCCGCGAGATCCACGATGGACAGGCGGCGAAACGCCAGCCCGGCCTGTTCTCCAATGAAAAAACCTTCGTCATCGGGTCCGCGATGAATCATCGCGTCGGCCATGTTCTTGAGTTGCTCGGCGCTGGGCCGCAGCCCGGCGATACCCGCGATGCCGCACATGATTCAGGCCCCTTGCTTGCCCTGAAGATGATGATCCAGGGCCTGGCTGAGTGTGACGCTCTTGACGCCGCGCTTGTCCATGGCCTCGCACAGTTCATTGAAATAAGTCGCCACGCCGCGTCCCGGCATACGCAGCGAGAATGGATCCTCTCCCCGGCCGATCGCAGCCTTGACGTCCTGATAAGCCTCGTAGGAGGTCGTATTCAGGGCGATGTGCAGCGGGTGGAAATCAAAGACATACAGCCCTTCATTGTCCAGCGCGCGCTCAAAGATTTCTGTCGAGAAGGGCTTGTGCGCCAACTCGGGCCAGTTGCCCGGTGTGCAGAAATCCATATTGTCCATGTAGTAGATCGGCATTTCCCATATGCCCCAGGGATGCCGATAGGGCCGCAGGCCCAACTCATACAGCGGCGAAGTCATGCTGGCATAGCGATAGCCTTGCTTGTAGAGTTCAATACCCACCATGTGAGAATACACGCAAGAATGGGTACGCACGCCCTGAGGCGCGTGCGGCAGCTCCAGCGAAGCGCTGAACGCCTGTAAATCGCTGCCGAATCGGGTCAGGTCGGCAACATAAGGATGCGGTTGGATTTCGTGCCCATGCCACGCCGTGGCAGGAAACGGTTTCCAGAGAAAGAACGTGCCCTGCCCCGGAAACGGCACCGTATCAAAAAACTGGCGCATCCCCTCCGGAGTCATGTAGTCGGTGTCGTAGGTCAGGCAGATCATTGCGGGTAGATCTCTCGATAGGGACTTGTCACGGACGCGACGCCGCTCAAGACGTTGGAAACAGGCACCGCGGCGTCACCCACGCGAGCCAAGGTCACACGCACGGCGCCATCGGCCGTGCCAATAAAAGCACTGTCGGCTAGCAGTTCGACCTGCCCGGGGGCGAGATCCTGGCGGTTGACGGCAAACGCCGGTCCGAGCAGACCGATTTCTTTGCCCTCCGCGCCCGCGCAGGTCCGGCCGGAAGGATGCGGCACATAGGTCAGGGCGTTGATCACCCTGGCAACCTCCGTCGCACCCCGGTGCCAGGGTATCCACCGCTCATAGGGATGAACGGAGGAATGATAGGTCGCGGCCGCTTCATTCTGCGCCTGGCGGCCATATACGCCGTCCGAAATGTAGCGGGTCAGGAAATCACCCACCATCTGGACCGCAGCCTGAGCGCATGCGCGGTAGGCCTCGCCGGCGGTCATGCCTTCTTGGTATGGCAGGCGCCGCTGAGCCAGGATCGGGCCGTCATCGATGCCCGGCGTCATTTCATGCAAGGTGACGCCCAGCTCCGCCTCGCCGCTAGCGATCGTCCATACCACGGGAAAACATCCACGATTCAGGGGCAATGCCGCATAATGCACATTGAGGGCCCCATCCTTGGGAATACGGATGACCTCCTCAGGCACGATCTTCTCATATGAACACGACAGGATCAGGTCGGGCGCAAATGCCGCCAGTTGTTCCCTTGCCTCGGCGGATTTCACATGCTTGGGTTGGATATGCGCAATGCCGGCCTCTTCGACCAAGCGCCGCAAGGAAGTGCCGCCGGGCCCGTCAACGCCGTCGTCCGATGGATTGAGCACCACCAGCAACGGCGTCTCGGGGAATCGCTCTCGCAACAACCGAAGACTGTCGGTGGCGAGCTGCCGGTTGCCCATCAGGCAAATTCGTTTACTCATTTCTACTCCCTCGGAGCGGAGGCCCGCACCGCTTGCAGGTCGAATTCAAATCCCTTGCTCTGGTAGGTATTCAGCATGGCCGCGGCGATCCGACGCGGGTCATGCCAGTCGATGACATATTGGCGTGAGCGCCGGGACCATTCGGGCCATTGCGCGCGTTGCTCCAGGATACGGGCGATGTCTTCTTCCAGGCTATGCGGATGGACACGCAATAGCGCCATTTCATCATTCATTTGCGGCGGAATAAAGCCCAGATCCTCTTCGCGGATATAGCACATGACGGGCTTGCCCATAACCATCATCTCGACCGCAAAAGCGCCATACCAGCCCAACAGCACCTGGTCGATGGCGATATCCGCGCTTCGGTAGAGCGCCATAGCTTCGTCGTGGGTCTTGCCATGCACCTGGATATACTCGATTGGGAAACGCTCCTTCAGCTTCTCGATGGCGGCCTCGATCAGCGGCGTGCCTTTGATGCCGGTATCGCTGGGGGCATGGACAATGCGGATCACGCCCTCGGTCGACGGCGGGATCGGCTGAAAATCGCGCCAGTCGACCGTGGCATAGGGCAGAAACGATCCCCCGCCTTTGAGCGAATGACCCAACTCGGGATTGAGGAAGAACACCCCGTCCAACTGAGGCAGGATGTTGTCGACCAGCCATTCGCGTTGCTCATCGTAGCTTGACACACAGGCCTCATACGCGCCGCACGCCCCTTGGCGACACATGGTAACGGTATTGCGCTGGTCGGACTTGCGGGCCAGGCGGACGTCACAGCCCTGCAGCGTCATGAAGGTTCTCCGTCCCAGTCGCCGCGCCAGTCGCAGATCCATATACCATTTGTCGTCGCGCAGCCCTCGGTCATCCCAACACATCAACGTACGGCCAAAGTAATAGTGCAAGACGTCGTAGCGCAGCGGCGCCGACATGGCGAACCCGGCCCGGCGCAAGGTGTCGACCCTACCCTTTTTGCCGTACGCGGACAGGCAACGGTCATGGGGAAATCCCACCCAGGTTCCGTAATTGACGACCACGTCGCTCTTGCAGCCCAACTCCCGCTCGGCACGAGACAGCGCCCAAGGCTGGTTGCCGATGTTGACGGGCGAATGAAGCACCTTCAGCATGCCTGTCCTCTTTTTCACAGGGGCGCGATAAAGCGCAGGAAATTGCGCCAGCGCCGCTTGGCGAGCGTGCGCAGCGTCGCGTCTCCCAACCGCGCGAGATCTTCGCGCTGCCACTGGCGCCCTAAAGCCCGCATGCAGACCGCGACAAAATAGACCTCGTCAAAGAAGTCCGAAACACCGAAGCGGCGTGTGGCAACAAGCTGGTCAAGATTGGCGCCGGCAAGCAGGCTGGCGGCCCGATGCGCCGTCTCGCGCGCCAAGGCTTCCTGGCCAGGTACCGAAGCCAGGACAATCGCGGTCAGGGCGAGGCTGGGCAGCTGGGCCTGGCCGATCTCGTCTCCCTCATGGAGCAATGATGCGCCATTCTCACCTTCGTGCAACGCACAGGTCGGACTGCTACGATCCAAGGCGCTGGCCAGCACCTCCTGCGCCGCCTCGGCATAACCTTGGTCAACACCATATCGGGCATGCGCCAGCATCAGGGCCGCATAGGCCAACATGCGGCTGGCCTGGGTACGCTGCGGCGCCTCCGGCACCCGCGCCAGCGAGCCGCCGTGGGCCGCCATAAAGGCCATATCGCGCAGCGAGCCGTCGCGCGCCACCTGCCGAAGCCAGTCGACATGGCGGCGCAAAGCCTGCTCCAGCGGCGCGTCGGCGGCAATGGCCATTGCATGATGACTGTCGATCGCAAACTTCGCGATCACCCCCAGATGGCGCTGAAAATGCAGGCCAGTATTGACCTGCAACAATCCCTCGTCATCCCACACCGGTTGGCCGTACAGCCCCCAGTTGACCCGATCCAGGGCAATTGCCGGATCTGTCCAAACGGGCAGCTCGCCGTCAGCCAGCCCTTTGCCCAGACGCGGCTGCTCCTCGCCTAGCCGGATGTCGCGGCGCTTGGCGCGCAAGACCGCGCCCAGGCCATTCTGGCGCCAGAGTTTGTCGTGCAGCGCAATATAGGAAGGCGCACAGGCCTCGTATGACCAGTATTTCTCGACATGCGCCCGCCCTTGGCGGCCCAGTTCGGCGCGTCGTTCCGGATCGCGCAGCAAGCCTTCCAGCACGTCCTGGGCATTGTCCGGCGTCACGCTGATCGGCGCCCAGCCGGGCACATGCGCGAGATAGCGCTCTTCGTCGCGCACATAGGTCAGCACCGGCTTTCCGGCCGCCATGGCCTCGATCTCGGTAAATCCTGGCCAGCCCAGGATGCATTGGGCGAACACGATATCGGCCGCCGCATACCGTCTCTTGGCCTCATCGTTGGAGACACGCTCGATGATGTCGAGCTCGACGTCGTAGCCCTTCTCGCGCAGCGCCGCCACCGCGGCCTCGATAAACCGCGTGCCCTTGAAATGACGATGATTCGGTGAATGCGCGACAACCACACGGCCGCGCTGTGGTTGCGCACCCACATAGGCAACAGCGTTCACATCGATGGGCCAATGCACGAAATCAGGCCGGCTGCCATAGACGTAATCGTGCATGTCTCCCATCGCAATGAGTTCGTTGCACCAATCGCGGTAGTATTTGGTGTTGACGATCCCGGCATGATCCTCGCAAAGGCAATGCTTGCCCGGCTCGGGGCATTCCATGCAAAGATTCCACGGACGCCACATCTCATCGCGCAAGCGCGTGCGCACATCAGCGCCGTAGGCATTGGCAACAATGCGCTTGCCCGCCAGGCGCAGCAGAGGAAACTCCAGCCAACGCGCACGCGGCACGATCTTCATGCCCGACCACAGGCCGCCATCATAAAAAAACTGGTAGACGTCAAAACGCAGGAGCGACCATAGAAACACGAAGTTCGGCAATAGCGGCGAAGCAATCGGGTTATAGGTATAGCGCTGCAGATTGTGGTCGAACTTATTGGTGATGAAATAGACCGTAAATACCAGTGAGCGGCTGCGATAGCCCAGCTTTTGCATCAGCCGCGAGCTCTCGACGATATTCAGGATAGGCACGGCTGCCCACAATACGGCCGGCTTCAGTCGCAAGAGCTTACGGATGCCCAGGCGCACCCAGGACAAGAGGCAGAACACCGGATACAAGAGCAGCGTCAGGTAGAACGCGGCGCTCGTAATGCCCGAGTAGAACCGGAAGAACAGCTTGCGCGTCCAGCGGCCTTCCTGGGCCGCGGCATCGAGCAGGCGTATGAACCAGCCATCCGTCATTTCGCACTCATACGGTCATACTCGGACACCATCACCTGAATGGCGTGGCCCCAGTTGTACTCGCGCAGCACGGACGCGCGCCCACGCTCGCCCATTTCCCGGGCTGCCTGGCGATCCGCCGCCAACTTGCGCAGCGTGTCGGCGATGCTCTTCGGATCATGAGGATCAAAAGTAACGCCGTTGCCTTCACGCTGGATATGAGCGCTGACATCCGGAAAATTGGACACGGCGACAGGAATACCGGCTGCGGCGTACTCGAAGAACTTGTTCGGATAGAACCAGTAGAAGTTCTTGCACAGATTGCGCAGCATCACCACACCGCAATCCGCGCCCTTGGCGCCGGCGAGCAACTCATCGCGGCCAACACCGGGAAGGACCGCGATGCGATGGGAAATGCCCAATTTCTTGGCCCGCTCATGGTATTCCACGCCCCAGCGCTCGGCGTGCGGGCCACGAATGACAAACAGAAAATTGTCGTCCAGGTATTGGTGCGCATCAATTACCGTCTCGATATTGCGAGCCGGACCCAGCCCCCCCAGATACAAGGTAATGAATTTCTCATCACCCGATTGGGTCAGCTCGCGCACCGAAGGCACGTCCATATTGGCGGTTTCCAGGACGGCGATGTCCGGGACATTCGCCAGCATCAAGGGGCGGCGGCCATAGCGACGTTGATACTCATCCAGGATGGACGGGCTGACCGAATAAAAACTGGACACCTTGGAGAGCAGCTCCCCTTCTACCTTGCGGGCCAGTCGGCGCTTCCACAGGGGCATTTCCACATACTTGCGCGCCGCCATGTCCCAGGTGACATTCTCGCTCCACATCTCGTGCGAGTCATAGACCAAGGGACATCCTCGCTCCGCCGCAATGGCGGCGGCCGTCGCCAGCGTCGTCAGGTCATTGGCGTGGACGAAATCGAAATCCAGCTTGGCGGACACCCTGCGGAACGTCGGCTGGTAGGCAGCCCAGAAACGCGTATAGGCTTCCGGACAACGTACCCGGACATAGCGCACGCCCGGCTCCTTATCTTCGAAAATCACATCATCCGGGCCATGCTCCGAATTCAGGGACATGATATCGACGTGATAGCCCGCCTGAGCCAGACTGTGCGCCACCTTGTTGATCCGGGGGTCGATATCGATCATGCTGATGGTCAGCATCAGGATGCGTCGACCGCCTGGCGCCGTCTCCACCTTGGGCGCTTTCAGGATGTCTTTATAGATGCGCCGCAGCTCACCCAGCTGCTTGGTCACGCGCATCGCTCCGGCAAGCTTCCATTTGAGCTTCGCAGCACGGACTTCGACCGACCGATTGACGTGGGTGCTTGTCGCGTTCAACACATCCTGCATGACATTGAGACGGTTATCGAGATGCGCGCGCAGCGCCTCGACCTGCTCATGGGTCGCCGTGGCGCCGGTCGCGGCCGGCGTTGCGGACACCTCTTCGGCACGCTGGAAATGCATGACGTGGTTGTATCCCCCGGTGTCATAAGTGATCATGACATCCTGAGTCAACGCCAGACCGGCGGCCGCAAAATGCGCGAGCAGGCTTTCGCGCGAAAAATGTCGGAAATGGAACTCATCCACGAGATAGGTGCTATACGCCGCCCTGTCCGCCTCCACCTGTCGCAAAAACTCAGTATATTCCGCCGCATCTTCGCGGGCCTGCGCTAGCGGATCCGGCGCGGGACGCGGTGGCCGTGTCGGCAGCAGGTCATAAGCCGGCAACGTCCCGGCAAGCTCGGGGTTGTTTGAAAACTCCACCCAAATCTGGACGGTTCCACCCGGTCGCAGGACACGACGGCACTCGCGCAATGTCTTGTCCACATCGATGACGTGGTCCAACGACGTGATGAAAGTCACGACATCGAAACTGGCGTCGGCGAAAGGCAGGTACTCCGATAGTCCGCCCACCAGCTTGAATGGCGGCGTCTGCATCGGCGGCAAGGGGTCCAGGCCCGTCAAGCTCTTGTAGTCGGTACCAGCGAAATATTCTGGCTCGATATAGCTGCCCGAGCCGATATCCAGCACGTCCTTGCCTCGCACGTCCAGGGCCCGGATGACTTGCTTCACATCATCCCGTTTGCCCAGCGCCAGGCTGGACTCATCCCCTTGCTGATAACATGCATCACCATTGAGCTGTGACACATGCCAACCCCCAATGACCTGGGGATCGGCCTGCAACAGCATGCGAAGATCCACCATATGGGGAGCGCCGTGGTGTACCTCAAAGACTCCGCCGCACTGCTGGCAGACCAGGCGTTCCCCACCCAATACCAGCCTATCGCCACGGCATGTCGGACACACCAGCCTCTCGATGCCAAGATTGGCCCGGCCTTCTATCGTTTCTTGTGACACAGCCATTTGAATTCCTATCCGTTCTGGACGCTTGCGGTACTTACTGCAACAGCCTGAGCCGGCTCATCGGGCTCGACACGTGAGACCCGCACGGGCTGGTCGAAGAAAGTCGACAGCGGCCGGCCGCGGCGCTGCACGGCCAGGCGGGTGGTTTTCTCCCAGATTGACATGGGATCCACATAGATCGCGGTCTCGGCCTTGCTGTTGCGCTTTGGAAAAAGCGCAACCGTGAGGTCATAATGGCCATCGCCCAGCAGCAGATCATCGATGGTCAAATCGATCTGGCTCACCCCCTGAGGCAACACACCGATATCGATGTATTCTGGCTCGTGACTCAGCCACGAAGTGGCCATGATGCCATCCGTGCGCGTGAACTTCAGCCAGATGGCCGGGTTGTCGACCGGCTCGTCGCAACGCACTGTCATGCTGAAACGCAGGGCATCGTGCTGGAAAAAGCCGTTCGTGGCCTGCCCCTTTTCATCCAGCACAACAAAGCTGTCGATATGGGCCGGGCCCTCCCCGCCACGAGCACCGGACTCCTGCTCCTTGATGGAGTCGGATTGGATTTCGAGCATTTCCATATCGTAGATGCTTGAAATATTCTCGGCGTCACCGTCGAGGTAGAGTTCGCCATCCTTGAAATACAGGCATCGCGTGCACAAGCGACGCACCAGATCCGTGCTATGCGTCACGAAGAAGACGGTGGCACCGGAGCTGCAGATTTCCACCATGCGCGCAAAGCACTTCGCGATGAAGGGCGCATCCCCCGCGGCCAGGGCCTCGTCGACAACGAAAATATCCGGCTCCACGCTGATGGCGACGCTAAATGTCAGGCGAGCCTTCATGCCGCTGGAATAGGTCTTGAACGGCTGATCGATCACGCGCTCGAGCTCGCTGAAGTCAATAATCGACTGCACCTTCTTGTCGATCTGCTCGCGCGTCAGCCCCAGGCACATGCCTCCCATGTAGATATTTTCCCGGCCCGTGTATTCTGGGTGAAATCCGGTACCCAGTTCCAGGATGGCGGAGATCTTGCCGTTGATGTTCACCTTGCCTTCGGAAGCATCCAGGGTGCCTACCAGGATCTTCAGCAAGGTGCTCTTGCCGGCGCCATTGCGGCCGATTACACCCACCACTTCGCCCTTGTGCACCTTGAAATTGACGTTCTTCAAGGCGTGATACGGGCGATGGCGGACTCGTCCGCCGACTTTCTCGATCAAAAGGTCCGCCGGCCGGTCATAGATGCGGAACGTCTTGCTCAGGTTTTGGACGTCGATGACGATGGGACGATCTTGACTCACAGCACGTTCCCCACATAAGGCTTCACACCGCGGAAGACGCGATAACCCAAGGCCAGGGCGATCGGAGCTCCCAGCAGGAAGACCACCCAGGCAATGGGATGAGCGATTCTTCCGAAATACAGCACATCCTGATAGCACCAGATCATGTAACTGACTGGATTGGCATAAATAATGGGCTTGAACATCGCAGGCACCCACTCAGGCGAATAGACCACTGGCAGGGCGTAAATGCCGATCATCGAATAGACCGTGACAAAGTCCTTGATGTCGCGCAAGAACGGGTTGAGCGCGGCCAACGCAAAGCCCACACCCAGCATCGCCATGAATTGGAACAGGATCAGCACCGGCAGCAGGAGATAGGTCCAGAATAGCGAGCCGTGGGTGAAGAGCACGTACAGCACGAGAAACCCGAGTGCGATGAGTTGGCCGGTGAAGCTGGACAGCACGGCACGCACCGGCAGCACTTCAATCGGAAACACGACTTGCTGCACCAGGTTGGTCTGGCTCGTCAATGCCGTGGCCGAACGCGCCAGCGCCTGCTGGAAGCCCACCCATGCCAGCAGACCCGACAGAATATAGGCCGTATAGTCCAGGGGCATTTCCAACGTCCCGCCCATCTTGGCCTTGAACACAAAGCCAAAGATAAAGACATAAACGGCGATCTGGATAAACGGGTACCCTACCACCCACAATACGCCCAGGACCTGCCCTACATATTGGTCATAGAGTTCGCGGCGCGTCATCTCGCGCACCAGGGCACGTTGCTGGAACAGCGTGCGCCAGATTTCTACCAGCGCCTGAAAGTTGGACACTGGCGATATTGCACTCAAAACGTTCTTAATCATTTCCGCAACACAGCTTGATTGTCGGCCGCGCCGGCCTGTCTCAGACCGCCGTGAAGACTCCCGGCAGAGCCGGGAGCAGGGCTTCGCATGCCACTCAAAGATATTGGCGGCACATATTCTCTACGCTCAGCAAGGACCAGATCAGCAAGCGCCGGTTTTCCTTGCCCTGCAAATGCTCATCGACGAGCGTTTGCACGGAGGCACGGTCCAGGAAGTTGTAGATACGCGCGTTCGGGTCGTGCAGCAGCTCCCGCACATAGTTGATGCTCTCGCCCTTGAACCAGCTGGCGTCAGGTGCGGAGAAACCCTGCTTCTCCCGCTCGACCACATCCTGGGGAACATGGCGGCTCATCATCTTGCGCAACAGCAGCTTGCCGTCCTTGGCTTTCTGGAAATAACGTGCCGTCTTCTGCCCAGCATCGTTTTCATTCAGCCTGATCACGTCGCTCAAATGTCCGAGCTTGAGGTTGGTGGGCAGCTTCATTGCGAAATCAACCAGATCGTTGTCCAGGAAGGGCACCCGTGTCTCCAGGGAATGCGCCATCGAAAGTTTGTCCTCGATGACGAGCAAACCATGCAGGAAGGTTTTCGCTTCCAGGTAGAGCGAGTGGTTGACGTAGTCTTCTGGCCGGGTGAGCGTGCTCGCATGCGAGGCAAACACATCGCGGAAGATATCCCGTGTCCAGACATGACCCACGCTATTCCAGACGGGCGCGAAAACCTGCTTGATGCGGGTATTCGGGATCAGCCGTTGCCAATAGGCATAGTACTTGTCGATGTAGTGCTCGAAGTCATCGTTGACGACGGCACGGTAATAGCGCCATGGGTAACCACCGAACAGCTCATCCCCGCCGGTGCCGGCCAGGACAACTTTGTTGAACTTGCTGGCCAATTGGGCCACATAGAAATTGGGATAACTCTGGCCGACACGCGGCTCTTCAAGATGCCAGGCCATCTTCGGCAGGATGCGCTCCATGTCCCCGGCTTTCAAGACCATCTCATAGTGTTCAGTCTTGAAGAGATAGGACATGCGTTCGGCCGCGGCCCGCTCGTCGAAATTCAACTCCACCCCGGAAGCCGACGTCATGTCGAAGCCGCAGGTGAATGTGCGCATATAGGCCTGGTGGCGTGAAGCCAATGCCGTCACGGACCCCGAATCCATGCCCCCCGAGAGATAGGCGCCCACCTCGACGTCGGATACCATCTGGCGGCTGACTGCGCGCTGGAACAGGAAATCCAGCTCCTCAAGGTAGTCTTCCTCCGTCCGGGGCGTTTCGGGCTCCTCGAAGGCGTAGTCCCAATAACGTTCGATCTGGCTACGGCCTTGGCTGCCGATCTTCATCCAGCAACCGGCCGGCAGCATCGAAATGCCCTCGAACAAAGTCTGGCTGGTAAACAGATTCTGGAACGTGAAATACTCGAGCAAGGCCGGCAGATTCATGCGGGCGCTGAAGCCCGGATGTGCCAATATCGCCTTGGCTTCGGAGGCGAAGGCGAAGGCGCCGCCAGCCTGGGCGTAATAGAGCGGCTTGATGCCGTAGCGGTCGCGGGCCAGCAACAAGGTCTGCTCGCGCCTGTCCCAAAGGGCAAAGGCGAACATACCATTGAAACGGATCAAGGCCGCAGTGCCCCAGGCGCTCAGCGCGCTGAGCAATACCTCGGTGTCGCTGGTGGACAGGAAACGATGCCCAAGCGCCTCGAGTTCCGCACGCAGCTCGCGATAATTGTAGAGCTCGCCGTTATAGGTGAGGATATAGCGCCCATCCACCGAGTGCATGGGCTGAGCGCCCGTGACAGTCAAGTCGATGATGGCCAGGCGACGGTGCCCCAGTGCAATGGGCCCGTCGGCCCATTGCCCCTCACCGTCCGGGCCGCGATGCACGATGGCATCGGTCATGCGCCGGACCAGTTCCGGTTCTGCGGGGATGCCGTTCAGATTAATAAAACCGGCAATTCCGCACACGTTAGGCTTCGCCCCCGTTACGAAGGCGCCAATCGATCAGTGCCTGCAAGCCATCGCGCAGATTGTCCTGATACTTAAAGCCCAGGTCGCGCTCGGCCTTCTTCGGGCAGCCGATACGATTCTGCACCAGGCGACGGGCGTCATCCGCGCTGTAAGGTCGATACTCCACCTTCAGATCCGATTTGCGCAGGTCCAGAATGGTGTCGCAAAGCTCGCGGATCGTAGTCTGCACGCCAGTGCCGACGTTATAGAACTGATCATCGATGTCGGATTTCAAGGCCAGCACGTTGCAGCGTGCCACATCCTGCACCGTCACGAAGTCATACGCCTGGGTTCCATCGCCATTGATGACGGGCGATTCGTTGGCATCGATCTTATTGAGCATGATCGGAATCACGCCGGTATAGGCGGCAGTCTGGTCCTGGTGAGGGCCGTAGACGTTCATATAGCGCAGGCCGACGTAGCTCAGGCCATAGCGGTCATGGAACGCATGGCACATCGCCTCGCCGGCGATCTTGCTGGCGCCATAGAAATTACGGTTGTTGAACGGATGCTCTTCGGTCATGGGCACCTCAAGGGCATCGCCATAGACCGATGCGGACGACGAATAGACCAGGCGCTTGATATTGTTCTTGACGCAGGCTTCCAGCACATTGAACGTGCCTTCGATGTTGACGTGGAAAGCCGTGCGCGGAAAGTCCTTGCAATGCAGCAGCCACATCGCCGCCAGGTGCACGACCCCGTCCATGCCATGCATCGCGTCGTTCAGCAGGTCGATATCGCGGATATCCCCACCGTTGGGGTAAAGGCGACAGCGCGGATCCTTAAGGTATTCGGCAATATTGCTGTGCTTGCCGCGGGCAAAATTGTCATAAATGACCACTTCGGCGACGTTATGCTTGAGCAGTTCGGCGACCACAAAGCTGCCAATAAAACCTGCACCGCCAATTACCAGTATCTTCGAACCATCAAGCTTCATGAGAGGTTTCCTATGATCTCAACGCGGATGAAACGGGAATGAAAACAGGATTTTAGCCCCGTAAAGGCCTGCCCCAACGAATCACGACGAGGCGGCATACCCGCTTATTAAACGAATAGAAAAAATACTTTCAAAATTGTTCGGCGCCTCTTGATACAGGCCGTCACTAGCCGTCGGCAGCCAGCGCGAACAATATGGTGGCCACGGCTTCCGACGATATATCCACAATCCGGATTCAGTTTGCAGTAATAACCGTGATTAGCATCAGCACGCAGGGGCATACCGCTTGGCGCAATTATGACGGGATTTGTGCTGCCGGGACCAATTTGAACCGCCCCCAATTTGCCGGGCCACAAGTTGAGAAGGCCTGACCCCGAGTAGCCGGGTTCAGGCCTGTCATCGTGAGCACGATTGCCGGTCGCGGCTCTCCGGAACCTCAGAACGGAATATCGTCGTCCATGTCCGCGAGGTTGGCCGCGCCGCCGCCCATGGGCGCGGCCGGGGCCGGGCGCTGGGCAGGGGCCGGACGCTGGGCCGCGGCGCGCTGCTGGCGCGGCGCCTCGTCGTAGCCGCCGCCACCGCCGCCATAGTTGCCGCCGTCACCGCCGTCGCGGCCGCCCAGCATCTGCATCTGGTCGGCGACGATTTCGGTGCTGTAGCGGTCGGCGCCGGTATCCTTGTCCTGCCACTTGCGGGTCTTCAGGCGGCCCTCGATGTAGACCGAGCGGCCTTTCTTGAGGTATTCGCCGGCGATCTCGGCCAAGCGGTTGTACATGACGACGCGATGCCATTCGGTCTCTTCGCGGCGCTCGCCGGAGGCCTTGTCCTTCCATTGCGAGGTGGTGGCCAGCGAAAGATTGCAGATTGCCGCGCCGTCCGGGCTATAGCGGACCTCGGGGTCGCGCCCCAGGTTGCCGACGAGAATGACTTTGTTGACCGATGCCATGCGATGCCCCTCTGTTGTGATCTGCCTGCCGCCCGGGGGGACGGCGCCGGCAGCGCCCAACGTAAAACCTGTTCAAGACGAAGGCCTTAACAAACACGCCGGTCTCATGCAGAAGACCGGCGTCGGTGGCGGACCCGAAAGTCCGGTTAAGGCCTGGAGTAACCGCCATTATCGACGATATCGGCAGCCTGCGCCATGTCGGACTGTGACCAAACGATGATGCGGCTGTCCGGACCGGCCCGCCGCCTCGGGCGCGATGCGATCAGCGCAGGGGTTTCATGGCCCAGGCGGCGGCCAGCCAAAACAGGGACAAAACAGCGGCGGCCAGGAAGACGCCGTCCGGGCCGGTCCGGGCGGCCAGCCAGCCGCCCAGGGCGCCGCCGGCAAACAGGCCCGCGGCCTGGGCGGTGTTGTAGAACCCCAGGGCCAGGCCCTTGTATTGCTGCGGGGCCACGCGGGAAACCAGCGAGGGCTGCAAGGCCTCCAGGATGTTGAAGGCCACGAAAAAGCCCGTCAGGGCAAGGGCCAGCGGCAGGAAGGACTGGGAGGCCAGGGGCAGCAGGGCGCAGACCACGGCCAGCCCGGCCACGGCGGCGCGCAGGGCCGCGCGATGCGCGCGGTGTTTTTCGGCCATGAAGATGACCGGCACCATGCAGACGAAGGACAGCAGGATGACCGGCAGATAAACGTGCCACAGCGCTCCCAGGTCCAGGCCGCCGGTACGGGCCAGCAGGGAGGGCACGACCACGAAGAGCGCCACCTGGATGAGGTGCAGGACAAAGACGCCGAAGTTCAGGCGCAGCAGTTCGCCATGCAGCAGGACCTCGCCGGCACGCGCCCGCTGCATGCTGCGGGCCTGGGTCAGCGGCACCACGGGCACCACCCAGCGGGCCACGGCCAGGCTGGCCAGGCCCAGGCAGGCGATGGTCCAGAACAGGCCGTGCAAGCCCCACCACCCCACCAGCAGGGGCGCCAGCACCAGGGACAGCGCAAAGGACAGGCCGATGGAAGCGCCGACCATGGCCATGGCCCGGGTGCGGACTTCGTCGCGCGTGGCGTCGGCCAGCCAGGCCGTCACGGCGGCGGAAATGGCTCCGGCGCCCTGGATGGCGCGGCCGATGGTGATCCAGAACACATCGTCGGCGCGGGCGCAGACCACGCTGCCGGCAATAAAGAGAAGCAGGCCGGCGACCACCACGGGGCGGCGCCCCCAGCGGTCCGAAGCCAGTCCGAAGGGGATTTGCATGATGGCCTGGGTCAGGCCGTACATGCCCAGGGCCAGGCCGACACGGGCCGGGTCCTCGCCGCCGGGCAAGCCCCGGGCCGCGACGGCGAACACGGGCAGCAGCAGGAACAGACCCAACATGCGGCAGGCGAACAGCCCGGCCAGGGCTACGCTGGCGCGGCGCTCGGACGAGGTCAGTTTCAGCTTCGGGTGTTCCGCCATGTATCTCTTGTTGTGTCTAGGTAGGCGCCGGCCGCGCCAAGTGGAAAGATCGCCGGCCGCCGGGCTGCGCGCAGGGGCGCCATCACTCCGAACGGCTCGGCGCGCTATAGTACCAAGTTGGCCTTTGAAACTGCTTAAACCCGGCCCGCTTGCCGCGGGCGGGCAAGGAAGGACGCGGAATGGACGAGATACGCATTCGCGGTGCCCGGACCCACAATCTCAAGAATGTCTCGCTGGACCTGCCGCGCCACCAGTTGGTGGTGATCACCGGCCTGTCCGGCTCGGGCAAGTCATCGCTGGCTTTCGACACGCTGTATGCCGAGGGTCAACGGCGCTATGTCGAAAGCCTCTCGGCCTACGCCCGTCAGTTCCTGCAGTTGATGGACAAGCCCGATGTGGACCTGATCGAAGGCCTGTCGCCGGCCATTTCCATCGAACAAAAGGCCGCCGGCCACAATCCGCGCTCCACCGTGGGCACCATCACCGAGATCCACGACTACCTGCGCCTGCTCTACGCCCGCGTGGGCACGCCGTATTGTCCTGACCACGGCCTGCCGCTGCAGGCCCAGAGCGTCAGCCAGATGGTCGACGCCGTGCTGGGCTGGCCGGCCGATACGCGCCTGGCCATTCTTGCCCCCATCGCGCGGGCGCGCAAAGGCAGTTTCGAGGATGAATGCGCCAGCCTCCAGGCCCAGGGCTTCGTGCGCCTGCGCGTGGATGGCAAGCTGGTCGAGATCGACCAGATGCCGCCCCTGAAGAAAACCGAAAAGCACGATATCGATGTCGTGATCGACCGGCTGCGCGCGCGCCCGGAAAGCAAGCAGCGCCTGGCCGAGAGTTTCGAGACGGCGCTGCAGCTGGCCGACGGCCGCGCCATCGCGCTGGACCTGGACGGCACGCGCGAGCAGGTCTTCTCCAGCCGCTATGCCTGCCCGGTCTGTAGCCACAGCCTGCCGGAGCTGGAGCCGCGGCTGTTCAGTTTCAATAACCCCATGGGCGCCTGCCCCAGCTGCGACGGCATCGGCCAGGTGGGGTACTTCGATCCCAAGCGCGTGGTCGCTTTTCCGGAGCTGAGCCTGGCCGCAGGCGCCATCCGCGGCTGGGACAAGCGCAATGCTTTTACGCACTCGCTGTTGACCAGCCTGGCGACGCATTACGAGTTCGACATCGAAACGCCTTTCGAGGAACTCAACGACGGGATCCGCGACAAGGTGCTCTACGGCTCCGGCGAAGAAGAAATCGCTTTCTTCTATCTCAATGAAAAAGGCCGCAGCAGCGTCAAGCGCCATCCCTTCGAAGGGGTGATCCCCAACCTGGAGCGACGCTGGCGCGAAACCGATTCGGCCACGGTGCGCGAGGAGCTGGGCAAATACCGCAATATCAAGACCTGCCCGGATTGCGGCGGTTCGCGGCTGCGCCCGGAAGCGCGCCATGTGCTGATCGGCGACGAGCCCGGCCAGGGCCAGGAGCGCGGGCAGGCCATCTACGAGGTCGAGGCCATGCCGCTGTCGGCCTGCCTGGCCTGGTTCCAGGCGCTGCGCCTGACCGGGGCCAAGCAGGAAATCGCGCAACGCATCGTGCGCGAAATCGAAGCGCGGCTGAGCTTCCTGAACAACGTGGGCCTGACCTATCTATCCCTGGACCGCAGCGCCGACACGATTTCCGGCGGCGAGGCCCAGCGCATCCGCCTGGCCAGCCAGATCGGCTCCGGCCTGACCGGCGTCATGTATGTGCTGGACGAGCCCTCCATCGGCCTGCACCAGCGCGACAATGACCGCCTCATCGCCACGCTGCAACACCTGCGCGACCTGGGCAACAGCGTCATCGTGGTCGAACACGACGAAGACATGATCCGCCTGGCCGACTGGGTGGTGGACATGGGCCCCGGCGCGGGCGAACACGGCGGCCAGGTGGTGGCCCAGGGCCGGCCCGAAGCCGTGCAGGCCGATCCCGCCTCGCTGACGGGCCAGTACCTGAGCGGCGCGCGCGCCATTGCCATCCCGGACAGGCGCCCCGTCACCGAAGACCTGCCCTGGTTGGAGCTGACCGGCGCCACGGGAAACAACCTGAAGTCGGTCGACCTGCGCGTGCCGGCCGGCCGCCTGGTCTGCGTGACCGGCGTGTCAGGCTCGGGCAAATCGACCCTGGTCAACGACACGCTGGCCGTCGCGGTGGCGCGCGCGCTCAATCATGCCCAGGGCGATGCCGCGCCCTATGCGACGCTCACCGGGCTGGAGCATTTCGACAAGATCATCAGCGTGGACCAAAGCCCTATCGGGCGCACGCCGCGCAGCAATCCCGCCACCTACACCGGCCTGTTCACGCCGATACGCGAATTGTTCGCCGGCGTGCCCGAAGCACGCACGCGCGGCTACGACCCGGGCCGCTTCAGCTTCAACGTCAAGGGCGGGCGCTGCGAGGCCTGCCAGGGCGATGGCGTGGTCAAGGTGGAAATGCACTTCCTGCCGGATATGTACGTGCCCTGCGACGTCTGCCATGGCAAGCGCTACAACCGCGAAACCCTCGAGATCCGCTATCGCGGCCGCAACATCAGCGAGGTGCTGGACCTCACGGTGGAGCAGGCCCTGGAGTACTTCGAATCGGTGCCGGCCATCGCGCGCAAGCTGCAGACCTTGATCGATGTGGGCCTGTCGTACATCCGCCTGGGGCAATCGGCCACCACCCTGTCCGGCGGCGAGGCGCAGCGGGTCAAGCTGTCGCTGGAGCTCTCTCGCCGCAGCACCGGCCGCACGCTCTACATCCTGGACGAGCCGACCACCGGCCTGCATTTCCGCGATATCGAACTCCTGCTCAAGGTCCTGAACCAGCTGGTCGACAGCGGCAACACCGTACTGATCATCGAGCACAACCTGGATGTCATCAAGACGGCCGACTGGCTTATCGACATGGGCCCGGAAGGCGGCGACGGCGGCGGGCGCCTCATCGCGCAAGGCACGCCCGAGACCGTCGCCGCCACGCCCGAAAGCCACACTGGCCACTACCTGGCGCGGGTTTTGCAGCGCAATAAAACCCGCTAGACTGGATCACCACGACCTCGTGGCCTGCCGAGACCCATACCATGTACACCCTGCTGATAGGCAATAAGAATTACTCCTCCTGGTCCTTGCGCGCCTGGCTGGCGCTGCGCGCCGCCGGCGTGCCTTTCCGCGAGCAGAAACTGGGGCTGTTCACCGAAGCCTTCGGCCAGCGGCTGGGCGGCGTGACGCCGGCCGGCCTGGTGCCCGTGCTGCTTGACGGGGATTTCGCCGTCTGGGACTCCCTGGCCATCTGTGAATACGCCGCCGAACGCCACCCGGAGATGTGGCCGGCCCAGCCCCGCGCCCGCGCCAGGGCGCGCTCGCTGGCCGCCCAGATGCACAGCGGCTTTACCGATTTGCGCCGGCTGCTGCCCATGAACATCGAGGCCAGCCTGCCCGGCATCGACATCGGTCCGGCCCAGCAGGACATCTCGCGCGTACAGGCCATCTGGCAGGACACGCTGGCAGAGTTCGGCCACGGCGGGCCCTTCCTGTTCGGCCGCTTCAGCATTGCCGATGCCTTCTACGCGCCGGTCGTCTCCCGCTTCACGACCTATGGCGTGGCGGCCGCCGGCCCGGTGCGCGACTATATGGATGCGGTGCAGGCCTTGCCCGCCATGCGCGAATGGACGCGCGACGCCCTGGCCGAGGCCACCTTCGTGCCCGAAGACGAGCCCTATCGCAGCCACCGCTGAAGCCGTCTCCGCCTAGGCGCAAACCCGGTTACATTTGAAATAGAAATCGGGTATGTTTGACAAGGGGCTGCCCTGCGGCCCCAACGCTCAAACACACGCTGCACCATGGACGCCGACCACGAATTACGCATCGCCAGCGCCTTGTACGCGGGTGTTGCCGATACGGAGCAATGGCGCCAGGCCCTGACCCTGGCGGCGCAAGCCGTGGATACGGACCGCTGTGCCGTGCTGGCGCGCAATGTCGCCAGCGACGCCATCATGGTGATCGACAATGCCGGGCTGGCCACCGTCACCCTGGACGAATACGAAAGCCATTACCACAGCATCGACGACTTCATGCGCGCGGCGCGCGCCGTGCCCACCGGCGGCTGCCTGCGCGACTATCCGGCCTTCGGCCCCGATGGCATCCGCCGTTCGCCCTTCTACAACGACTTCCTGTACCGGCACGATATCGGCTCGCTGATGCTTACCCAGGCCCTGCGCCAACCCGATATCGAATGGACGGTCGCCTTCCAGCGCAGCCCCGGCCGCGGCCATTTCGATGACCAGCACGAGCGCGCGCTGGGCCGGCTGGTGCCGCATCTGCAGAAAGCCCTGCAGCTGCGCCTGCGGCTGCGCGAGCTGGAGCGCCGCGCCAGCCTGGGCGAAGCCGCGCTGGACACCTTCGGCACCCCCTTGCTTTTCGTCGCCGCCTCGGGCCGCCTGCTGATGGCCAACCTGGCCGGCGAATCCTGGTATTCACGCCACGGCAAGCAACTGGAGCGCAACGCGCAATGGTCGGGCGTGCTGGCTTCGGCCACCGGCAGCGTGGGCGCGGCCATGGCCGAAGGCCTGCGCCTGCCCAATGGCAGCCATGTCGTGGCCTTGCCCGCCCCGCCGGCCTACCGGGGCCGCGAGGGCCAGGGCCTGGCCCTGGTGCTGGTCCATACCCACCTGAATCCCGCGCCCCCGGCCCGCAGCATGTTGAAGTCGCTGTTCGGCCTGAGCGCAGCCGAATACCGGCTGCTGGAGGTGCTCATGGCCGGGGCCACCCTGCCCCAGGCCGCCCGGCAACTGGGTATCTCGGTCGAGACCGTGCGCACACAAAGCAAGGCGGTGCTGCAAAAGACCGGCACGCAGCGCCAGTCCGGCCTGATGCGCCTGGTCAGCGCCCTCCAAAGCCCGATGCCGGCCTACTGACAGCCCCGCTTCGGGCGCGCGGGCAAGAAAAAACCCGCCGACTCTGATGCGATGGTTGCCCCGAATCGCATCACAGTGGGCGGGAAAGCACGGCGAATGTGCCCTGCCATACTAGAGGGGACGCGCGCGCGGCGCATCCCCCAATTGGGGGAGAAACGCCCATCAACCCATCTCGAAAAGCCGCCGATGCTCGCCGATGGCATAGCGGTCCGTCATGCCGGCGATGTAGTCGGCGATCGCGCGCGCCTGGTCGCGCTCCTCGCTGCGCCGGTAATCCGGCGGCAACAATCGCGGATCGCCGAGAAAGGCCTCGAAAAGCTCGCGCACGATGCGCCTGGCCTTGCTCGTCATGCGCACCACCTTATAGTGGCGGTACAGGTTGTCGAACAGGAACTTCTTCAGGGCGTCGGCCTCGCGGCGCAGCGGCTCGGAAAATCCGGCCAGCGGCGGGGCGCGGCGCACATCGTCGGCGCTGGCCGGCGCGGCATCGCGGATGCGGGCCAGGGTGGTGGCCGTCAAGTCCATGATGAGGGTGTTGATCATGCGCCGGACCGTCTCGGCCGTGGCGCGCCGCGGCGCCAGGTCCGGATAGCTGGCGCGGACCTCGGCATAGTGCCGGGCGAAGAAATCCACCTGGCCCATCTGCTCCAGCGTCAGCAGGCCGGAACGCAGGCCGTCATCGATATCGTGATTGTTGTAGGCGATCTCGTCGGCCAGGTTGGCCAGCTGCGCCTCCAGCGAAGGCTGGGTGCGGGAAAGGAAGCGCTCGCCCACCTCGCCCAGCTGGCGCGCATGCGCCACCGAGCAATGTTTCAGGATGCCCTCCCGGGTCTCGAAGCACAGGTTCAGCCCGTTGAACTCGGCATAGCGCTCTTCGAGTTCATCGACCACGCGCAGGCTCTGCAGGTTGTGCTCGAAGCCGCCGGCCTGCGGCGCCAGCTCGCGCATGCAGGCGTTGAGCTCGTCCTGGCCGGCATGGCCGAAAGGCGTGTGCCCCAGGTCATGGGCCAGGGAGATGGCTTCGGTGAGATCTTCGGACAGCCTCAGGCTGCGCGCCAGCGTGCGGGCGATCTGGGCCACCTCCAGGCTGTGCGTGAGCCGCGTGCGGAACAGATCGCCTTCGTGGTTGACGAAGACCTGGGTCTTGTACTCCAGGCGCCGGAAGGCGTTGCAATGGATGATGCGGTCGCGGTCGCGCTGGAATTCGCTGCGGTTTTGCGCGGCCGGCTCTTTGTGCTGCCTGCCGCGCGTCAGGGCCGGGTCGGATGCGTAGGAAGCCAATTCACTCATTTGCACATCACCGTCCCGTTCCTTGCGTTTAGCTGGCCTGAACTGTTCGATCCAACGCCGCGCGTATGGCCGCCGCCGGCGCCGTGCGCATACCGGCCTGCCCGATACGCGGCATCAAGACAAAGCGTATTTCACCTGCTTCGGATTTCTTGTCAACCATCATGAGCGAAATCCAGCGATCGAAGCCCAGGTCCGGCGCCGCGACGGGACAGCCTATGGCCTGGACCAGGGCGCGCACGCGCCGCACGTCGGCCGGCGGAAAACCGTCGACCTCGGCCGAGAGCTCGGCGGCCTGCACCAGGCCGCAGCCCACGGCCTCGCCATGCAGCCACTGCCCATAGCCCAGGCCCGACTCGATGGCGTGGCCGAACGTGTGGCCCAGGTTGAGGATGGCGCGCAGGCCGGACTCGCGTTCGTCCTTGCCCACCACCTGCGCCTTCAGTTCGCAGGAACGGCGGATGGCATAGGCCAGCGCCTCGGGCTGCAGCGCGCGCAGCTCGCCGACATGCGCCTCGCACCACTCCCAGAAACCGGCATCGAGGATGAGCCCGTACTTGATCACCTCGGCCAGGCCAGCCGAGACTTCGCGCGCCGGCAGCGTGGCCAGCACGTCGGTGTCGATCTCCACGGCAACGGGCTGGTAGAAGGCGCCGATCATATTCTTGCCCAGCGGATGGTTGACCGCGGTCTTGCCGCCCACCGAGGAATCGACCTGGGACAACAGCGTGGTGGGCACCTGGACGAAACGGATGCCGCGCATATAGACCGCGGCGGCAAAGCCGGCCATGTCGCCGATCACGCCGCCGCCCAGCGCCACCAGCACGGCGCGCCGGTCCAGGCGATGCTCCAGCAGGGCATCGAAGATCCGGTTCAGCGTCTGCCAGTCCTTGTGGGCCTCGCCGTCGGGCAGTTCGATGCGCAGCACCTTGCGGCCGGTGCGCGCCAGCGCGGCTTCGGCCCGCTCGGCGTAGAGCGCGGCGACGGTGGGATTGGTGACAATGGCAATGGCCGTGGCATCGGCGGGGATGCTTTCATCCAGGCGATCCAGGCGACCCGGGGCGATGCGGATGGGATAGCGTCCGCCCGGGGTATCGACCTCGACAACATTCATAGCTTCTTCTCGTACGCTTGCAGCTTGGGCAGGATGGCCTTGACCAGGGTGGCGATGGGCGTGGAGCCGGTCTCGATCACCAGGTCGGCCACTTCGTTGTAGAGCGGTTCGCGCTTGACCATCAGGTCGCGCAGCGTGCCGCGGGGATCGGCGGTGGCCAGCAGCGGGCGGTTGCGGTCGCGGCAGGTCCGGCGATAGAGCTCGTCGACACTGGCGCGCAGATACATGACGATGCCGCGTTCGCGCAGGAAGCGGCGATTTTCCTCGGCCAGCACGGCGCCGCCACCGGTGGCGAGAATTATCCCCCGGCGTTGAGTACACTCTTGCAATGCGGCGGACTCCCGCCTGCGAAAGCCGGCTTCGCCCTCTATCTCGAAGATAACGGGCACGCGCACGCCGCAACGCGCCTCCAGCTCATGGTCCAGATCGATAAACTCACGGCCCAGCGCCCGCGCCAGGCCGCGCCCGATGGTGGTCTTGCCCGCACCCATCATGCCGACCAGGAAAATCGGCAGATCGTGAGGCAATTGCGCCAGGGGCTCGATGCATTCGCCGACCGCCGCGGCGGGGGCGGCTGCCGGATCTGGCGGCCCCTCGTCGGCGCCGGCGCACAAGTTAGCGGAAAGATTCATGCCGGCATTATCCCATTGCCGCAAGTTGCCCGCTTACCACAAAGATTTATTTTGTTACATCGCCTCCGATTAGACCTCGGAAGGCACACAGAGATCACCGTAAAATCGCCGCGATGAGCAAGCGTCCGAATTCTTCCAAGCAGGATCAGCCCGCCCCCGGCGGCTCGATGTTTTTGCGGTTTCTGGTCAAGACCGGTATTTTTTTCGGCGGCCTGGCCCTGTGTGGCCTGGTGCTAGGCGGCATGGCGCTGGCGCTGGCCTGGCCCAATCTGCCCGATCTGCACGCCATGACCGACTACCGTCCGCGGGTGCCGCTGCGCGTCTACACCTCCGACAAGGTCCTGATCGGCGAATTCGGCGAAGAGCGCCGCAATGTGCTGCGCTTCAACGAGATCCCGGATGTGATGAAGTCGGCGGTGCTTGCCGCCGAGGATGACCGCTTCTATCAGCATGGCGGCATCGACTGGACCGGCGTGGTGCGCGCCGGCCTGACCAACCTCATCAATATGTCCAAGACGCAGGGCGCCAGCACCATCACCATGCAGGTGGCGCGCAACTTCTATCTGTCGTCCGAGAAGACCTATTCGCGCAAGTTCTACGAACTGCTACTCACTTTCAAGATCGAATCCGAGCTCACCAAGGACCAGATCCTCGAGCTCTACATGAACCAGATCTATCTGGGTCATCGCGCCTACGGGTTCGCCGCGGCCTCGCGCACCTATTTCGGCAAGCCGCTGTCGCAGGTCACGCCCGCCGAAGCCGCCATGCTGGCCGGCATCCCCAAGGCGCCCTCGCGCTTCAATCCCATCTCCAACCGTCCGCGCGCCGAACTGCGCCAGCGCTATGTGCTGGGCCGCATGTACTCGCTGGGTTACCTGACCGAGCCCGAGTACAAGACCGCGCTGGCCCAGCCCATCATCATGAAGTCGGCCGAAGGCACACCGGCCGGCGGCTACGCCGTCCATGGCGAATACGTGGCCGAGCTGGCGCGGCAACTGCTCTACGGCGTCTACCAGGACAACGTCTATTCGCGCGGCATCAATGTCTACACCACGGTGTCCTCCAAAGACCAGGAGTCGGCCTACCGCGCCGTGCGCGACGGCGTGCTGGAATACACCCGGCGCGCGCCCTACCCGGGCCCGGAGGACCAGCTCGACCTGCCCCCGGGCACCGAAAAAGATCCGCAGGCGCTGGACGACTTCCTGGACGGCGTGTTCGACAAGTACGCCGACAGCGGCGACCTGCTGACCGCCGTGGTGCTCTCGGCCTCGCCGACCGAGATCAAGCTGGCGCGCAGTTCGCGCGAGATCATCACCATCACCGACAAAAAGGTGCTGGGCGTGGTGGCCCGCGCCCTGAATCCCAAGGCCTCGGCCGAGCAGCGCCTGCAGCGCGGCTCGGTGGTCTATATCCACAAGCTGGGGGATGAAGGCTGGGAAGTCATCAACATGCCCGCCGTGCAGGCCGCTTTCGTGGCGCTCTCGCCGCAGGATGGCGCCATCCGCGCCATGGTCGGCGGCTTTGATTTCTACCGCGGCAACTTCAACCGCGTCACCCAAGCCTGGCGCCAGCCGGGCTCTAACATCAAGCCCTTCATCTACGCCGCCTCGCTGGAGCGCGGCCTGACCCCGGGCACGCAGATCTCCGACCAGCCTTTCGAGCTGTCGGCCGCCCAGACCGGCTCCAAGGCCTGGCATCCCAAGAACTACGGCAACCAGTACGAGCCCATGCTGACCATGCGCCAGGGCCTGTACAAGTCCAAGAACATGGTGTCCATCCGCATCCTGCAGGCCATCGGCCCGCAATATGCCCAGGACTACCTGACGCGCTTTGGCTTTGACAAGGCGCGCCAGCCCGCGGTGCTGCCGCTGGCCCTGGGCGCCGGCTCGGTCACGCCGCTGCAGCTGGCCGGCGCCTATGCGGTCTTCGCCAACGGCGGCTACCGCGTCACGCCCTATCTGATCGATCACGTCACCGACAGCAGCGGCAAGGTGCTGATGCAGGCCCGTCCCGTCATCGCCGGCGACGAGGCCGCGCGCGCCATCGATCCACGCACGGCCTGGGTGATGGACGACATGCTGCGCGGCGTCGCCACCAGCGGCACCGCGGCGCGCGCCCGCGCCGTGCTCAAGCGCAACGATGTCGCCGGCAAGACCGGCACCACCAACGAATCGGTCGACGCCTGGTTCTCAGGCTATACGCCCAATCTGGTGGCCACCGCTTGGCTGGGTTTTGACCAGCCCAAGTCCCTGGGTTCGCGCGAGACGGGCGGCGGCGTGGCGCTGCCGATCTGGCTGGATTACATGCAGGACACCCTCAAAGGCGTGCCCGAGGGCAAGCAACGCCCCAGGCCGGACGGCCTGCTGGCCGAAAACGGCGATTACTATTTCACGGAATTCCCGCCCGGGCAGGCCGTGGCCCGCCTGGGCCTGCCGCAGCCGGGCGAGGATGCCTTGGGCGACTTCCTGAACGGGCTGGGCGGCAGCAACCAGAATGTGCGCACCGCCCCCAGCTTCGGCAGCAGCTCGCAGCAGCCCTGGTCGCAGAATATTCCCTTCTGAGGCCGCGCCCGGGCCGGCGCCCCTCCTAGACCCGGACGGTCAGGGGCACGCCGGCGGCGGCCGAGCAGATCTGGGACAGCGCGTCGGGCAGATTGGGGCCGCCGCGCGTGTCGTGCCATTGGTGGCTGTCAAAGCGGTAATGAAAACCGCCGCTGCGCGCCGCCACCCAAAGCTCCTGCATGGCCGCCTGGCTGTTGATGACGACGTGGGTGTCGTCCTCGAAAATCAGGGTCAGGACATTGCCGCTGCGATTGGCCTCGATGTCCACATCATGCGTGGCCATCCAGTCATCGGCCTGGCTCTCGATGCTGTCGAGCACTTGTTCGGTCAACGCAAGAAATTCGGTTTCGGTCATAATCCAACCTGCAACGATTACGGAGTTACCAGTGTCCCACATGGCCTTCAGCCACAGGGTTTTTCGCATTGTAGCCACGCTTTCGGCCACCGGTCTGATCGCGGCCTGCGGCTACAAAGGCCCCCTGTACATGCCGGTGCCCTCGGATCAGCAGGGTAGCTCCGGCGCGAAACCACCCTCCGCGCAAACCGAAAACCGGCCCCGTATCCCCACCAATCCCACCCTGCCATGACCGCGCCTTCCTCCCAGCCCCAACTGGCTGGCCATCCGCATTTCCACTACGAGCATGGCGTGCTGCACGCCGAAGGCGTCGCCCTGGACATCCTGGCGGCCAAGCTGGGCACGCCCCTGTACGTCTACTCGCGCGCGGCCCTGCGCGCGGCCTATGACAGCTATCGCGAGGCCATCGGCGAGCGCCCGGTGCTGGTGTGTTACGGCATGAAGGCCAATTCCAACCTGGCGGTGCTGAAAGAGTTCGCCCGCATGGGCGCGGGCTTTGACATTGTGTCGGGCGGCGAGCTCCAGCGCGTGCTGGCCGTGGGCGGCGACCCGGCCAAGATCGTGTTCTCGGGCGTGGGCAAGCAAGAATGGGAAATGCGCGAGGCGCTGGCCGCCGGCGTCAAGTGCTTCAACGTCGAGTCCGTCGCCGAACTGCACCGCCTGTCCAAGGTCGCCCAGGCCGAGGGCCGGGTGGCGCGTGTCTCGCTGCGCGTCAATCCCGATGTCGACGCGCAAACCCATCCCTATATTTCCACCGGCCTGAAGGAAAACAAGTTCGGCATCGCGATCGACGAGGCGCTGCACGCCTACCAGACCGCGGCCAGCCTGCCTGGCCTGAAAGTCGTGGGCGTGGACTGCCATATCGGTTCGCAGCTCATCGATGTCAGCCCTTATTTCGATGCGCTGGACAAGCTGCTCGACCTCATCGACCGCATGGCCGCGCAAGGCATCGCCATCGAGCACCTGGACCTGGGCGGCGGCCTGGGCATCCGCTACACGGATGAAGTGCCGCCTTCGCCCAAGACCCTGCTGGACGAAGTCTTCACGCGCCTGCAGGCGCGTGGCTACGGCCATCTGCACCTGGTGCTGGAGCCGGGCCGCTCGCTGGTCGGCAATGCCGGCATCCTGCTGACGACGGTGCAATTCCTCAAGCACAACGAGGCACGCAACTTCGCCGTGGTCGACGCCGCCATGAACGACCTGCTGCGCCCCACGCTCTATCAGGCGTATCACGGCGTGCGCGCGGTGGTGCCGCGCCATGCCGAGGCGCGCGTCTATGACGTGGTCGGCCCGGTGTGCGAAAGCGGCGACTGGCTGGCCAAAGAGCGCAGCCTGGCCATCGAACAAGATGACGTACTCGCGCTGGAATCAGCCGGCGCCTATGGCATGGTCATGGCCGGCAACTACAACACCCGTCCTCGCGCGGCCGAGGTCATGGTCGACGGCGAGCAATACCACATCGTGCGCCAGCGCGAATCCATCGAGGACCTGCTCAGGGGCGAATCCACCCTGCCCTGAGCACCGCGGCCAGACTGCCGGCAAAGCCCCGTTCGCGGGGCTTTGCCGCCTCCGGCTACAGCTCGCCGTAGGAGTGCAGTCCCGACAGGAACATATTCACGCCCAGGAAGGCAAAGCCGGTGATCAACAGGCCCACCAGCGCCCAATAGGCCGCCATGGTCCCGCGCAGGCCCTTCATCAGGCGCATATGCAGCCAGGCGGCGTAGTTCAGCCACACGATGAGGGCCCAGGTCTCCTTGGGATCCCACTGCCAATAGGCGCCCCAGGCGTCGGCCGCCCACAGCGCCCCCAGCACGGTGGCCACCGTGAAGAAGGCAAAGCCGATCGCGATGGCGCGATACATGATGTCATCGAGCACTTCCAGCGCGGGCAGCGCCTGCGCGATACGGCGCCGCGCCAGCAGGATGGCGCCGACGATCACCACGCTCACGCCGCCGTAGATCATCCAGGTCGCCGACAGGCCCTCGGTGCGGAACACCATGGGCTCGGCGCACAGGAGCACGCCCAGCACGAACAGCGGCGCCAGCCGGCGCCAGGAGGCCGTCTCGCCATGCTGCTTGACCAGATAGGCGAAACCCACCATGGCGGCCAGCGAGAACGTGCCATACCCGATGAAGTTCGCCGGCACATGCAGCTTCATCCACCAGCTTTTCAGGGCGGGCACCAGGGGCTGGATCTGGCCGGCGTCGCGCGTGAACGCATACCAGAGCAGGAACACCATGGACGATGAAATCACCAGCAGCACAAAGCCGCCCAGCGCCCGCGTGGCGTACTTGCGCTCGTAATAGAGGTAGAAAAGCGCCGTGATGAGCGCAAACAGCACGAAGACCTCGTACAGATTGCTCACCGGGATATGGCCCAGATCCGGCCCCATCAGATGGCCTTCGCGCCAGCGCACCAGCAGGCCGGTCACGCCGGCGAACACCGCGCCCCAGGTCAGCGCCGTGCCCAGCCAGGCCGCCGTGGGGCTCACGATGCCTATCCAGTAGCAGGCGGTGGCCAGCAGAAAGAGCGCGCTCATCCACAGGATGGCGGACTGCGAAGAGAATAGGTATTTCAGGAAAAAGACCTGCTCGGCCCGGGCCAAGTCGTTCTGGTAGAGCATGAGGGCCAGGCCGACGGCCAGCGCACAGGCCAGCATCAGGTGCCGCAGCGGCCGCCACAGCCAGCCCAGCCAGACCAGGGCGGGCACGGTGCCGCAGAGAATGATCTTCTCGTAATAGTCCATGGACTGGCTAAAGCGCGTCAGCGCATAGCCCGCCCCCACTGCAAGCAGCAGGAAAAAAACCGCATCGGTCCAATCGGGACGGCCGCGCACGCTGCGCTGGTCGCCGGTCTGGGAAAAGCCGCCGTGCCACATCTGGCCGCGAGTGGAGGTATTCATCGTTCACCTCGGGACGGGTCCGTCAGCGCGGCCCGGAAACGCTCGAATTCCTGGGAAAAGTCCAGTGTACGCTTCTGCGACGTCATCGCCGCCTGGATTTCGCTGCCCGCGCCTTGCGGTTTGATCCAGATCCAGATGCGCCGGTCTCGAATATAGAACATGGCGAAAACGCCCACGATGAGCAGCAGGCAGCCCAGATACACCGCGTTCTTGCCCGGCGTGCGGCTCACCTGGAAACCGCTGGCCTGGACCTGATGGAAGTCGCTGAGCGTCAACAGGATGGGGGCCGGATAGATCGACAGATCCGACAAGGCGCCCATCGCCGCCTGCTGCCACATCGCGGCCGCCTCGGCCTCGGGCCCCTCTTCGGGCAAGGCGGGCAGCTGCTCGCGCTCGCGCATGATGGCGCGCACGTCGTACAGCGTGCTGTTGAGCAGTCGCAGCACCACGCTGGCGGCGCGCTCGACGTCCGCTGGCTCGGTGCTGGCCTGCAGCAGTTCGGACAAGGCGCGCAAACCGCCCGAGGCGAAGGTATCCAGGCCGCGGCTGGCCGCAGCGGTCAGGGCCTGGCGGTCGGCGCCGGGCGGCAGGTTGCGCTCCACGAAGCGCCTGACGGCCTCGGCCCGCACGGCCGGATCGGCCAGCGCGGCGCGCAGCTTCATGAACTCGCCCGGCGAGCCGTTCGCGTCGGCCGGAATGCGCAGGTAGGCGTAATTCTGCGAGGCATTCTGGCGCACGCCGGCCAGGATGACAGGCAGGCCGTTGAGTTGGACGGGCAGCATGTATACGCGGTATTCGTTCGACTGGCCCGCGGCGTCCACGAGCTGGTACTCGATCGTGGGGCCGAGATTGCGCAGGTGCTCGTTCTTGCGCCCCGCCGCGCTGCCTGTCACGGCCGCGACGTGCTCGCCGAAGCTCTGCCTGCCCGGATCGCCGCTGGTGATGTCCTCGACGTTGATGGGCCGCAGGGCCGTGATGTTGAGTTTCAGGCTCTCGGTCGGTTGACCCGCCACGCTGGCGCTCAGGTCGTTGCTCTCGCCCACCGTCCCCTGCACGGAGAAGGTCTGCCCGGCCGTGCCGCGCAGCGGATAGCCGGTCAGCGTCACCTTGCTGCCGCCGTCATCGAGGTTGGACTGATAGACCGTCACGCCCTTGTACCGCAGCGGCTCGTTGACCTCGATCACGCGCTCAAAGGTATGGCCGTCGTCCGGATCCGTGACTTCCACATGGCTGGCGAACCGGCTGGGCATGCCGGTGGAGTAATACTCCACCTCGAATTTCTTCAGCTTGAGCGTAAAAGGCAGGGGCTGCACCAGCACGCCATCGCCCACCATGACCAAGGCGGTATTGCGCTCGGCCCCCTCGGGCACCAGCACATTGGCGCGGAAGCTGGGATTGGCCAGGGGCAGCCGGCCGCTGGGCGGCACATCGGCGATCAACATGTTCTCGGTGATCGGCTGCTTGCCGGCGAACATGACCTGCAGCCGCACGGGCAGCTCGCTGTCCATCAGGCCGCCGACGCAGATGATGATGAGCGACGCATGGGCGCAGATGTAACCCAGGCGATTGCTGCTGCCCTTTTTGGCCGCCAGCAGCACGCCGCCCGGGTCCTGGCGCTGCCGCACGGCATAGCCCTGCTGCCGCAGCAAGGCCTGCAGCCGGCCCTGCGCGGCCTGCGGGCTCTCGGCCGAAGTCATCTGGACACGGTCGGGAAAGGCGCGCAGGCTGTTCTCGCGCACATGCTCGCGGAACGACGCCGCGTCGCGCAGCATCTTGGGGGCATTGCGGATCAGGCAGATCGAGGTGGAAACCACCAGAAAGCCCATGATGACCAGAAACCACCAGCTGTTGTACACATGCCAGATGGAAAACTTGTCGAACACCTCGTACCAGAAAGGGCCGAACTGGTCGATATAGTTGCTGGCCGGCCGGTTCTGCGGCAACACCGTGCCTACCAGGCTGGCCACGCAAATAAACATCAGCAGGCTGATGGCGAAGCGCATCGAGCCCAGGAGTTCGAACAGATCGCGCGGCAGGCTGCGCGAGGCGGTGCGGGAAACAGTAGAAGTCATCAATAGCAAAAGAGGGTGAGCCGCCGGCCCCCCCTCCTGGACAGCATCGCCCGGTTTCCCGGGCCGGCCCGCCGGCGCGAACCGGCGGTCGGATCAATCAGCGCAAACCTGCCGCATAGTCTGCCACAGCCTTGATATCGTCATCGGTCATGCGCAGGGCGATATCGTGCATGGGCTGGCTGTTGGCGCGGTCGCCGCTGCGGAACAGCTTGAGCTGCTCCTCGATGTAGGCGGGAAACTGGCCGGACAGGCGGGGATACTGGCCGGGCAGCCCGGCGCCGTTGGGGCTGTGACAGGCCGCGCAAGCCGGCACGCCGCGATCGGCCGCGCCGGCGCGCCAGAGTTTCTGGCCATGCTCGACGAGTTTTTCGTAGCCCGCGGTGGCGGGCTCTTTCAGGGGCTGCTGCGCCAGATACAGGGCGACGTTCTGGATGTCCGCCGGCGTCAGGGCCTGGCTCATGGCCGTCATCGGCGTGGGTGCGCCTTGCGGGCCCTTGCGCACCGGCAGCTTGGCGCCTGGCTGGACCTGGAAGTCGTGCAGCTGCTTGGCCAGATACTCGTGCGGCTGGGCGGCCAGGTTGGGATTTGCGGGAATGCTACTGTTGCCGGCCGCCCCATGACAGGACGCACAGGCAATGATGCCTCGCGACGGATCGCCTTGATCGAACAACTGGGCGCCTTTGGCCGCATCGGGCTTGGCGGGGCCTGCGGGCCCTTCGGCAGCGAAACTTATAGTAGTAGTGATGGACAGACCGAGCATCAGCCCGCTTGCAACCACCATCCGGGACAGCACACGCTTCATGTAGACCTCGACGATCGTATGTCGAACTCAGGCAGCGTGCTCATGCACACTGCGCCTGACGCCTGCCCGCGCAGCCGGATGCGGCTTTTTTGCCAGCCCCTCAGCCCTCCTCAAGCCTTGGGAGCCGCCCCCACGCGCGGGGACTACTGTTGCCACTGTTGCAAACCGGCGATTATACAATAGGGTTTGCAATCACCCACCAAGTCGACCTGTGTCCCTTCTACACCGCGCCTCCTTTTTCATTTCGGCAGCCCGCCTCGACCAGCTGCCGCCTGCCGGTGCGCCCGAAGTCGCCTTCGTGGGCCGCTCCAACGCCGGCAAGTCCTCGGCCATCAATGTGCTGTGCAACCAGCGCCGGCTGGCCTTCTCCAGCAAGACGCCCGGGCGCACGCGCCTGATCAATATGTTCGGCTTGCCGGATCCGCTCAATCCGGAGGAACCCCTGGGCTTTCTGGTGGACCTTCCGGGCTATGGCTATGCCTCGGTGGCGCACCGCGAGAAAGAAAAATGGGCCGACATTCTCGGCGGCTATCTGCGCGACCGCCCCTCGCTGGCCGGCATCGTGCTGCTCATCGATATCCGCCGCGGCGTCACCGAGCTGGACCGCCGCCTTGCCGACTTCATCGCCCCCACCGGACGCCCGGTGCTGGCACTGCTGACCAAGGCGGACAAACTGCCTTATGGCCAGCGCGTGCGCGCCGTATTCGACGTGCGCAAGCAACTGGCCGATATCGGCGCCCTGAACACGGTGCCCTTCTCGGCGACCGAACGCATTGGCCTCGACGATGCCACCGCGCAGATCGAGAACTGGATCTCTCCCAAGGTAGTGCCATGAAACCCCAAATCATTTCGCCCGCTTTCCCGGCCTCGCGCCCCCGCCGCCTGCGCCGTGACGACTTCACGCGCCGGCTGGTGCGCGAAAACGCGCTCAGCGTCGATGACCTGATCTACCCGGTCTTCGTGGCCGAAGGCAAGGGCCTGCAGCAGCCCGTGCCGTCGCTGCCGGGCGTCGTGCGTTATTCGCCCGATACCGTGCTGGCCGTGGCCGAACGCTGCGTCAAGCTGGCCATCCCCGTGCTGGCGCTGTTTCCGGTCATCGAACCCGCGCTCAAGACGCCGGACGGCATCGAGGCCACCAATCCCGAGGGCTTGATTCCGCGCGTGGTCGCCGCCCTGAAGTCGCGTTTCCCCGAGCTGGGCGTGCTCACCGATGTCGCCCTGGACCCCTACACCAGCCACGGCCAGGACGGCATGATCGATGACGACGGCTATGTGCTCAACGATCCCACGGTCGAGATCCTGGTGCGCCAGGCCCTGGTGCAGGCCCAGGCGGGCGTGGACATCGTCGCGCCCAGCGACATGATGGACGGGCGCATCGGCGCCATCCGCCAGGCCCTGGAGAAGGCCGATCACATCCATACCCGCATCATGGCCTATTCGGCCAAGTACGCGAGCGCCTTCTACGGCCCCTTCCGCGACGCCGTGGGTTCGGCCAGCAATCTGGGCAAGTCCAACAAAATGGTCTACCAGATGGATCCCGGCAATATCGACGAGGCCTTGCGCGAAGTGGCCGGCGATCTCGCCGAAGGCGCCGACATGGTGATGGTCAAGCCCGGCATGCCCTATCTGGACGTGCTGCGCCGCGTAAAGGACGCCTTCCGCGTGCCGACCTTCGCCTACCAGGTGAGCGGCGAGTACGCCATGATCAAGGCCGCGGCCGCCAACGGCTGGCTGGACCATGACAAAGTCATGATGGAAGCGCTGCTGGCCTTCAAGCGCGCCGGCGCCGACGGCATCCTGACCTACTTTGCCATCGACGCGGCGGAAAAGCTGCGCGAGGGCCGCTGAAGACCGGCCTCAGGCGGCGGACCGGCTCGGGCGCAGGCCCAGCCAGGTCCCCAGCAGCACGCAGACCAGGCCTCCCAGGTGCACCGCGGTGATGCGCTCATCCAGGAACACCGCGGCGGCCAGCAGGCCGAAGATGGGCAGCCAATTCACGAACATCGCCGCCCGGCTCATGCCCAGGCGCGCGATGCCGCGATTCCATAGCAGGTTGCAGGCTCCCGAGGCGATCACCGCCGAAAAGAACACCACGGTCCAAGCCCAGGGATCCGTCGTCCAGGACGCGGCCCGATAAGTCGCCGGCGACAGGGCCGCATGGGTGGTGAGCGCCACCGCTCCGGCCAGATAGGTGTACCAAAGAATGGTCAAGGGATCGAGCGCGCGCGAGACGCGCTGGATGACCAGGCCGCCGACGACAAACACCACCACGGCCAGCAGGGCCAGCAGATCGCCCAGGCCCGCCTGCGCCAGCTGGCCGCCGCTGCCGGCCACCACCAGCCCCACCCCGCCCAGGCCGAGCACAGCCGCCCCGATACGGGCCGGCGTGAGTCTTTCGCGATAGCACAGCGCGCCCAGCACGACCGAGAACAAGGGGCTGGTGGCCATGATGAGCGTGGCATTGGCCGCCGTGGTCATGCGCAGGCCCGCCACCAGCGCGATCTGGTGTCCGTAGACAACCAGCAAACCCGCCGAGAACACCCATGCCAGCTGGGCGCGCGTCAGGCGCGGCACCTGCCCGAAGCGCAGCATGATGAAGGACGTCACCGCCGTGAAAGCCACGAGGATGCGCACCGCCGCCACCACATAGACGTCCATCTGGCCCAGCAGGTACTTCACCGCCACCAGGTTCACCCCCCACGCCGCCATCACGAAGAACAGCTGGACATACACCGGTCCCGGCGGGAGCGGCGTGGCTTGTGGGCTTGAGGTGTTCACGGCGGATGAGGGTTGGCGGACCGAATCGCCATACTACTCCGCGTGCCGGGGCGCGGCGTGCGCCGCGCGGGGATTTCCTGCCTACTGTTGTGCTGACGCCGCGGCCTGGTCCAAGGATGCCGAGAAACGCGCCGCGTCCTGGAAACCCACCACGCGCGGCTGCTCCAGCAAACGGCCGCCCGGTGCGAAGAATATGATGCCCGGAGGACCGAAGAGCTTGAAACGCCTGAGCAGGGCGCGATCCTCGGCATTGTTCTGGGTTACATCCGCCTGCAGCAGCAGCATGCCGGCCATGCGTTGCGCGACGCCCGGATCGGTGAAGGTAAAGCGCTCCATCTCGCGGCAGGACACGCACCAGTCGGCATAGAAGTCCAGCATCACCGGCCGTGTGCTCGCCGCCAGGGCGGCATCCAGCTCGGCCACCGAACGCACCCGCGTGAACGAGGGATGCGCGCCCGCCGGCGCATTGTCCTGGCGCGCCGCGAGATGGCTCAGCGGTGCGAGCGCATCGCGCCCGCCGCTGGCCGCGCCGACGATCCACACCAGCGCGGCCAGGGCGAGCAGAAGGCCCAGGCCTTTGGCGAACATGCGGGCCGCCCCGGCGCCGGCCGGCAGCGCCTCGAAGGCGCGCAGCATGACGGCCGCCACCATGGCCAGCAGGGCCCAGCCCAGCATCAGCGCCCAGCCGGGCAGCACCGGTATCAACATCCACCAGGCGGTGGCCAGCAGCAGCATGCCGAAAAGCCGCTTGACGCCGTCCATCCAGGCGCCGGCCTTGGGCAGCAGCGCGCCCGAGGACGCGCCGACGGCCAGCAGCGGCACCCCCATGCCCCAGGCCATGGCCAACAGTGCGGCGGCGCCGAGCCACACATCGCCGGTCTGGGAGATATAGAGCAAGGCGCCCGCCAAGGGCGCGGCCACGCAAGGACCGACGATGAGCGCGGAAATCGCGCCCATCAACAGGGCGCCGGTGTAGCGCCCGCCAGGAATGCGGTTGGAGCGCGCCGACAGCCGGGCCTGCCATGAGGCGGGCAGCTGCAGCGTGTAGGCGTCGAACATCGCCAGCGCCAGCAAGGCCAGCAGGATGGCAAAGAGCGTGAGGATCCAGGGCGTCTGCAGCCAGGCGGCCAGACCCGCGCCGCTCAGGCCGGCGGCCACGCCCAGGGCGGTATAGACGATGGACATGCCCAGCACATAGGCCGCGGCCAGGCCCAGGCCGCGCCCGCGCGAGACGGCGGCCTGCCCCTCGCGGCCGATGATGATGGACGACAGGATGGGGATCATGGGCAGCACGCAGGGCGTGAAGGCAAGCAGCAGGCCCAATACGAAGAACACGCCGGCCGTGCCGAGGATGCCCAGGCCGCCGATGGCCCCGGCCAGGCCGACATCGCCGGCGCCGAGCAAGGCGCCCAGGCCGGAGGCCGGCGCGGCGGCAGGCGCGGCGGCCGCGCCCGCGAGCGCCGCGGCCTCCTGGCCGGGTTCGATGGCCGAGACCTGGATCGCATAGCCCGCGCCCTGCGGCGCGAGCGTCACCAGGTGCGACATCGGCGGATAGCACAGGCCGGCGTCGGCGCAGCCCTGGCTGGTCACGCGCAGCCGCGCCGGCTGCCCCGCCAAGGCCAACGGCACGCGGATCAGCACGTCCTGGTGATAGACCTCCATGTCTTTCTCGAAGGTGGGATCGTACTTGACCTCACCCGTCGGAAAGACAGCGGCGGCGCTATTGATCGACGACTCCGGCTGGCTGGCCAGCTCGAATCGCTCGCGGTACATGTAGTAGCCCGGCGCCACCTTGAAACGCAGCTCGAGCAGATCGGCTGCGGGCTGGTCCGCGCTCAGCTGGAAGGCCCGCTCGGGCTCCAGGAAATCCGCTTCGCCGGCCGTGGCCCGCGAGCCCGCCAGCACGGCCAGCAGGCAGAGCGCAAGCAGCCAGAAAACCTGCCAGCCCGTCCGGCGACCTTGACCCATCACGACTGCCCGCATAACGTCCTCTGCTTATTCCGATCCCGGATGACCGGCCTGCTCACGCACCCAGTCCAAATAGGAGGCCAGCCCCCCGATCACGGGAATCACAATGATCTCCGGCACGTCGTAGGGGTGCAGCCGCGCCAGCGTCTGCACCACGGCCTGATGCATGCCGTAGGTGGTCTTGATCGTGAGCGGAACCTCCTCGGCACCCTCGATCTCTCCCTTCCAACGATAGACAGACAGCACTGCCTGCCCAAGGTTCACGCAGGCCGCCAGGCCGTCCTCGACCAGCACATGCGCGATACGCTTGGCCAGCAGGCCGTCCGGAGCATTGCTGATGATCAGTACAACGTCGTCATCGCGCAACATGTGACCTCCTAATTTGAGACCTACGCCAGGGAACTCAGGGTATTTTATGGGATTGGCCGCGGACGCCGCTTTTCGCCTGCCACGGCCCTCAGGAGACAAGGAAATGCCGGACAACTGCCTGTTCTGCCGCATCGCACGGCATGAACTCCCCGCGCACGCCATCCATGAAGACAGCCGTATCTTCGCCTTTCTGGACATCCATCCGGTCAGACGCGGCCATGTGCTGATCATCCCGAAGCAGCACTATCCCTACTTCGAGGACATGCCGGCCGACCTGGCCGGACATATCGTCAACCTGGGCCAACGGCTGGCCCGCCACATGAAACGGCTGTACAGCGTGGACCGCGTGGGCCTGGCTTTCACGGGGATCCACGTGGCCCACGCGCATGCGCACATCGTGCCCATGCATCACCCGCATGACATCACGTCCACGCACTACATCGCGCAGCAGGACCTGACTTTCATCATGCCGCCGCAGGCCAGCAACGAGGAACTCGGCGCGACTGCCGAAGCGCTGCGGCAGGCGCTGGGTTGAGCCGGAAAAACAAAAGCGGACCCGGAGGTCCGCTTTTGCCGCTTATGGCGCTGCCTTATTCGGCGGCGCTATCCGCTTCGGAAGCATCCACTTCCGGACGGTCAACCAGCTCCATGAAAGCCATGGGAGCGTTGTCGCCCTGACGGAAGCCCATCTTCAGGACACGGGTATAGCCGCCGTTGCGGTTCGCGTAACGCGGACCGATTTCAGCGAACAGCTTGACCACGGCGTCGCGATCGCGCAGACGGGCAAAAGCCAGACGCTTGTTCGCGAGGGTGGGTTCCTTGCCCAGGGTGATGAGGGGTTCGATGACGCGGCGCAGTTCTTTCGCCTTGGGCAGCGTGGTCTTGATCGCTTCGTGAGTGATCAGCGAAACGGCCATGTTGCGGAACATGGCGAGACGATGGCTGCTGGTGCGGTTGAGCTTGCGCAGGCCGTTACCGTGACGCATGGTGATTTCCTTTGAATCTAAAGACGGCGTTTCCGCCGCCGGGTTAGCCGGCTCTTCTATCGGCCCTTTCGATCTGATGGGCCGCGGTCCGGTGGAAAAATGGCATCCGGAGATGCCTCTCGGGCGGCCATGGGCCAGAAGGCCCATGGCTCACCGCATGGCTTACGGGCGCTCGAGGCCCAGCGGGGGCCAGTTTTCGAGCTTCATGCCCAGGGTCAGGCCGCGCGCGGCCAGGACTTCCTTGATTTCGTTGAGCGACTTGCGGCCCAGGTTCGGGGTCTTGAGCAGCTCGTTCTCGGTGCGCTGGATCAGGTCGCCGATGTAATAGATGTTCTCGGCCTTCAGGCAGTTGGCCGAACGCACGGTCAGCTCCAGGTCGTCGACCGGACGCAGCAGCACCGGATCGATCTGCGGCGTGCCGCGAACCGGGGCTTCGTACGAGTCGCCGGCGCCTTCCAGGGCGGCAAACACGGAGATCTGGTCCATCAGGATGCGGGCGGACTGGCGCACGGCTTCCTCGGGCGAGATCACGCCGTTGGTCTCGATGTCCAGCACCAGCTTGTCCAGGTCGGTACGCTGTTCGACGCGGGCGCTTTCAACCGCATAGCTCACGCGGCGCACGGGGCTGTAGGAGGCGTCCAGGACGATGCGGCCGATGGTGTGGGTGCGGTCTTCCGACAGCGCGCGCACGTTGCCCGGCACATAGCCGCGGCCCTTCTCGACCTTGATCTGCATCTCCAGCTTGCCGGCATCGGTCAGGTTGCAGATGGGGTGATCGGGATTGACGATCTCGACGTCGTGCGGCAATTCGATGTCGCTGGCCAGCACCTGGCCGGCGCCGTTCTTGCGCAGGATCAGGGTGACTTCGTCGCGGTTGTGCAGCTTGAACACCACGCCCTTCAGGTTCAGCAGGATGTCGACGACATCTTCGCGAACGCCCGGAATGGTCGAGTATTCATGCACGACGCCGGTCATCTGCACTTCGGTCGGCGCATAGCCGGTCATCGAGGACAGCAGGATGCGGCGCAGGGCGTTGCCCAGCGTGTGGCCGTAGCCGCGCTCGAACGGCTCCATCACGATCTTGGCGTGGTTGGGGCCGACCGGCTCGACTTCGATGGAGCGCGGCTTCAGAAAACCTTGAGTGGACATGTACTGGGTTCCTTTTCAATACCCTCGGCTCGTTACACCGATAAGGCTGATGGAAGTAAATGCTGCGGGCAGCGGAGTAAAACAGCGGCGTAGAACACCGCAAAGCCCGCCTCGGCCAACAGGCCTGGGCGGGCTGGGACGCTTCGTTCGCAGGCACAAGGCCCGCGACGCGATTAGCGCGAGTACAGTTCGACGACCATGGATTCGTTGACGTCGCGGGCGACATCAGCGCGATCCGGGGCCGACTTGAACGTACCGGTCATCTTGTTGGTATCGACTTCCACCCACTGGGGGATGCCGATGCTCGAAGCCAGATCCAGCGATTCGCGGATACGGGCTTGCTTCTTGGCGCTTTCGCGCACCGTGATGACGTCGCCGGCCTTGACCAGGATCGAAGCGATATCGGCGGTGTGGCCGTTCAGTTCGATGGCGCGGTGGCTCACCAGTTGGCGGGCTTCAGCGCGGGTCGAACCGAAACCCATGCGGTAGACGACGTTGTCCAGGCGCGATTCGAGCAGCTGGATCAGCGTTTCGCCGGTGTTGCCACGACGGCGCTCGGCTTCGGCGAAGTACTTGCGGAATTGCTTTTCCAGCACGCCGTACATGCGCTTGAGCTTTTGCTTTTCACGCAGCTGCAGACCGTAGTCGGAGGTGCGGGCGCCCGAAGTGCGGCCATGCTGGCCGGGCTTGGAATCCAGCTTGCACTTGGAATCCAGCGAGCGGCGGGCGCTCTTCAGGAACAGATCGGTGCCCTCGCGGCGCGAGAGTTTGCACTTGGGACCAGTATAACGAGCCATGAAGGTTCCCCTTAGATACGACGACGCTTCGGCGGACGGCAGCCGTTATGCGGAATGGGCGTGATATCGGCAATGCTCGAGATCTTGATACCCAGCGCATTCAGGGCGCGCACGGACGATTCGCGGCCAGGACCAGGGCCCTTGATGCGAACTTCGAGGGTCTTGATGCCGTATTCCATCGCCACGCGGCCGGCCGTTTCGGCGGCGACCTGAGCGGCGAACGGGGTCGATTTGCGCGAGCCCTTGAAGCCGGCACCACCCGAAGTCGCCCAGGACAGGGCATTGCCTTGGCGATCGGTGATGGTGATGATGGTGTTGTTGAACGATGCGTGAACGTGCGCGATGCCGTCCGAGACGTTCTTCTTGACCTTTTTGCGTACGCGCGAAGCGCCGCTGGTGGAAGCTTTCGCCATAATCTAAATCCTCGATTATTTCTTCAGGGACGCAGCAGCACGACGCGGGCCCTTGCGGGTGCGGGCGTTGGTGCGAGTGCGCTGGCCGCGCACGGGCAGACCGCGCTTATGACGCATACCGCGGTAGGTTCCCAGGTCGATCAAACGCTTGATCGAGAGCTGTACTTCACGACGCAGGTCACCCTCGACAGTGAACACGCCCAGGTGTTCACGGATGCGTTCCAACTCAGCGTCGGTCAGATCTTTGACCTTTTTGGTAACGGGCACACCAGCAGCTTCGCAGATCTTGCGGGCGCGCGTACGACCGATGCCAAAAATGGCGGTCAGGCCGATCTCGGCGTGCTGTTGCGGCGGAATGTTAATGCCAGCAATACGGGCCATGACTGTTCCTTGATTTAATCCGTTGCGTACCGCTAACCGGGGTTAGCCTTGACGCTGCTTGTGACGCGGGTCGGTGCAGATGACACGCACCACGCCGTGACGTTTGATAACTTTGCAGTTGCGGCAGATCCGCTTAACCGATGCCATTACTTTCATGGTTGACTCCTAATTTTCCGTAACCCGGTTCCGCATCATTTGGAGCGGAAGACAATCCTTGCTCGTGTCAGGTCATAGGGCGTGAGCTCCACTGTGACCTTGTCGCCGGGCAGAATCCGGATGTAATGCATGCGCATCTTGCCGGAAATATGGCCCAACACCACGTGGCCGTTTTCGAGCTTGACGCGAAATGTCGCGTTGGGGAGGTTCTCGAGAACCTCACCTTGCATCTGGATAACGTCGTCCTTTGACATACTCTTTGCTTACCGCATGGGCAAACCCGTACCCTTGAAGTTGGCCTTCTTGAGCAGCGAGTCGTACTGGTGAGACATCATGTAGGCCTGAACCTGCGCCATGAAATCCATCGTCACCACCACAATGATCAATAGGGACGTTCCACCAAAGTAGAACGGTACGTTCCAACGCATCACCAAGAATTCCGGCAGCAAGCACACCAGCGTGATGTAGAGGGCACCAGCCAGCGTGAGACGCATCAGAATCTTGTCGATGTAACGCGCGGTTTGCTCACCAGGACGAATGCCCGGGACGAACGCACCGCTCTTCTTCAGGTTATCCGCCGTTTCGCGGCTGTTGAACACCAGAGCCGTGTAGAAAAAGCAGAAGAAGATGATCGCGACCGAATACAGCGTGATGTAGAGCGGTTGACGAGGTTCAAGCGCGGCAGCCAGGTCACGCAGCCAGACCATGCGGTCGCCGCTGGAGAACCAGCTGGTGATCGTGGCCGGGAACAGAATGATCGACGACGCGAAGATCGGCGGAATCACCCCGGCCATGTTCAGCTTGAGCGGCAGGTGCGAGCTCTGGCCACCGTAGACCTTGTTGCCCACTTGGCGCTTGGCGTAGTTGACCGTGATCTTGCGCTGCCCGCGTTCGACGAACACCACGAAGGCCGTCACCAGTACCACCAGGGCGATGATGAACAGGGCGGACACCACCGACATCGAGTTGGTGCGCACCAGGTCCAGCAGCCCGGCCAAGGCCGTGGGCAAGCCCGCGACGATACCAGCGAAGATCAGGATCGAAATACCATTGCCCAGACCACGTTCGGTAATCTGTTCACCCAGCCACATGACAAACATGGTGCCGGTGACCAGCGTCACCACCGTGGTGAAGCGGAACAACATGCCCGGATCGACAACGAGCCCGGGTTGCGACTCCAACGCCACCGAAATGCCCACGGCCTGCACCAGCGCCAGCACGACCGTGCCGTAGCGGGTGTATTGGGTGATCTTGCGCCGGCCGGCCTCGCCCTCTTTCTTGAGCGCTTCCAGCGACGGCACCACCACCGACATCAACTGCATGATGATGGATGCCGAAATGTACGGCATGATCCCCAGGGCAAAGATCGAAAAGCGCGAAAGCGCACCGCCCGAGAACATGTTGAACAGGCCCAGGATCCCGCCCTGGTTCTGGCGGAACAAGTCCGCCAGCGCGTCCGGATTGATGCCCGGAACAGGGATGTGAGTACCGAGACGGTAAACCACGAGGGCGAGGACCAGGAACACGAGACGGCGCTTCAGATCGCCGTATCGCGTACCGGTCTTGCCCAGTGCCTGCGCTTTAGCCACGCGTCACCTCGCGATCAAGCAAGCGAGCCGCCCGCGGCCTCGACGGCGGCGCGAGCGCCAGCCGTCGCGGTGATGCCACGCAGCACCACCTTGCGCGAGAGTTCACCCGACTTGATGACCTTGGCATAACGCACGCCCTGGCCAACCACGCCGGCGGCCTTCAGGGCCTGGACATCGACTTCCTCGACGTCGAGACGCTGCAGGTCCGACAGACGGACTTCGGCGTACAGATGCTGGCCGAGCGGGGTGAAACCGCGCTTGGGCAGGCGACGCTGCAGCGGCATCTGGCCGCCTTCGAAGCCAACCTTGTGGAAACCGCCCGAACGCGACTTCTGACCCTTGTGACCACGGCCGGCGGTCTTACCCAGGCCGGAACCGATGCCACGGCCGACGCGGCGCTTGGCGTGCTTGGAGCCCTCGGCGGGCTTCAGCGTATTGAGTTGAATATCCGACATCGTGATTCCTTAGGCTTCCGACACGGAGACGAGATAATCCACCTTGCGGATCATCCCGCGCACTTCCGGCGTGTCGAGCAGCACGCGGCTGCTGTTGAGACCGCGCAGACCCAGGCCGCGAACCGTGTCGCGGTGGGATTGCTTGGTACCGATCACCGAGCGTACGAGCGTAACTTTGATCTGCTTCTGAGCCATGATTTACCCCAGGATCTCTTCGACGGTCTTGCCGCGCTTGGCAGCAACTTCCGACGGGGTCAGGGAATTGCGCAGGCCGTTCAACGTGGCGCGAACCATGTTGTACGGGTTGCTCGAGCCAAGACTCTTGGCCACGACGTTGCGCACGCCCATCACTTCGAAAATGGCGCGCATCGGGCCGCCGGCGATCACGCCGGTACCTTCAGCGGCCGGCGAGATCAGCACCGTCGAGGCGCCGTGCTTGCCCACCACGGTGTGATACAGCGTGCCGTTCTTCAGGGCCACCTTGAACATACCGCGGCGGGCCTGTTCCATCGCCTTCTGGACCGACACCGGCACTTCACGCGCCTTGCCCTTGCCCATGCCGATACGGCCATCGCCATCGCCCACCACGGTCAGCGCGGCAAAGCTCATGGTGCGACCACCCTTGACCACTTTGCTCACGCGGTTGACCGCGATCATCTTTTCGCGCAGACCGTCGTCGTTCTCTTTTTCCGCGGCGTTCTTGCCTTGTACTTTAGCCATTTGACTGATCCTCGCTTAGAACTTCAGGCCGGCTTCACGCGCGGCATCGGCCAGCGCCTTGACGCGGCCATGGTAACGAAAGCCCGAGCGATCGAAGGCAACCAGTTCGATACCGGCAGCCTTGGCCTTTTCGGCCACACGCTTGCCGATCAGCGCGGCAGCAGCGGTGTTGCCACCGGCGCCGGACTGGCCAGCCAGCTGCGAGCGCACTTCGGCCTCGAGCGTCGAGGCGCTGACGACCACACGATCGCCTTCCGGCGAAATGATGTTGGCGTAGATGTGCAGGTTCGAGCGGAAGACCGACAGGCGATGAACGCCCAGCTGCGTAATCTTCCGGCGGGTCGGAACCGCACGACGCAAACGGGTAACTTTTTTGTCCATGATTCGTCCTTGTCGCCTTTACTTCTTCTTGGTCTCTTTGATGACGACGCGCTCATCGGCGTAACGCACACCCTTGCCCTTGTAGGGTTCGGGTTCACGGTAAGCACGGATTTCCGCGGCCACTTGACCGACGACTTGCTTGTTGGCGCCCTTGATGACGATTTCCGTCTGGGTCGGGCACTCGGCCTTAACACCGGCGGGCAGCTTGTGCAGGATGTCGTGCGAGAAGCCCAGCTGCAGCTTGACGGCGTCGCCCTGCACGGAGGCACGGTAACCCACGCCGACCAGCGTCAGCTTGCGCTCGAAGCCCTTGCTCACACCGGTCACCATGTTGGCGACCAGCGCGCGCACGGTACCCGACATGGCGTTGGCGTGACGCGATTCGTTGGCGGCGGCGAAGGTCAGCTTGCCGGCGTCCTGAACCACGTTGACGTCGCCCGTCAGCGTCTGCACCAAGGTGCCCAGCGGGCCCTTGACGGTGATCTGATCCTGCTGGATGCTGGCTTCAACACCCTTGGGCAGTTCGACCGGATACTTAGCGATACGTGACATTCGAGTCTCCTTAGGCCACGTAGCAAAGCACTTCGCCGCCCACGCCGTTGGCGCGAGCCTTGCGGTCGGTCATCACGCCGCGCGAGGTCGAAACGATAGCCACGCCCAGGCCGTTCATGACCTGAGGAATGTTGCTGCGGCCCTTGTAGATACGCAGGCCAGGACGCGAGACACGTTCGATGCGCTCGATGACCGGGCGGCCGGCGTAGTACTTCAGGGTGATTTCCAGCTCAGGCTTGGCCTGGCTGCCCTTGATTTCAAAACCGTCGATGTAGCCTTCGTCCTTCAGCACGGTGGCGATGGCCACTTTCAGCTTCGAGGAGGGCATGTTCACCGTAGTCTTGTCAACTTGCTGCGCATTGCGAATGCGGGTCAGCATATCGGCGATGGGATCGCTCATGCTCATATTCGTTCTCCTACCAGCTGGCCTTGGTCATGCCGGGCACTTCGCCCTTCATGGCCATTTCACGCAGTTTGTGACGGGTCAGGCCGAACTTGCGGAACACGCCGCGCGGACGACCGGTCACCACGCAGCGATTGCGCTGGCGCGTCGGGTTGGCATTGCGCGGCAGTTGCTGCAGCTTCAGCCGAGCTTGGTAACGTTCTTCGTCGGTCTTCGACTGATCGTCGATGATCGCTTTCAATTCGGCACGGCGAGCGGCGAACTTGTCAGCCAGCTTGGCGCGCTTGATGTCGCGATTGATGAGGGAGAGTTTAGCCACGTCATCAGCCCCTTAGTTGCGGAACGGGAAGCTGAAGGCGGTCAGGAGCGCCTTGGCTTCTTCGTCGGTCTTGGCGGTGGTGGTGATGCTGATGTTCAGCCCACGCAGCGCGTCGATCTTGTCGTACTCGATTTCGGGGAAAATGATCTGCTCTTTCACCCCGATGTTGTAGTTGCCACGGCCGTCGAAAGCACGACCCGAGATACCGCGGAAGTCACGCACGCGCGGCAGCGCGACCGCGACCAGGCGATCCAGGAATTCGTACATGCGCTGGCCGCGCAGCGTGACCATGCAGCCGATCGGGTAGTTTTCACGGATCTTGAAACCCGCGATAGCTTTGCGCGTCTTGGTGATGACGGGCTTTTGACCGGCGATCTTGGTCAGGTCCGAGACGGCATGCTCGATGACCTTCTTGTCCGCCACGGCTTCCGAGACACCCATGTTCAGGGTGATCTTGGTGATGCGGGGGACTTCCATCACGCTCTTGTAGCCAAACTTGGCTTGCAGGTCGGCAGCGACCTTGCTCTTGTAGAAATCTTGCAAACGAGACATGTCTTTCGCCCCTTACGCCTTGGCGCCGACAACGGCACCATTGGAACGGAACACACGAACCTTGCGGCCGTCCTCTTCCTTGATACCCACGCGATCGGCCTTGCCGGTGGCGGGGTTGAAGAGCGCCACGTTCGAGATATGGATCGGGAGCGTCTTTTCGACGATGCCGCCGGGGTTGTTGGCCATGGGGTTGGCCTTCATGTGCTTCTTCACGACGTTCACGCCTTCGACCAGCACGTGGTCGGCGTCAACGCGGGCCAGCACAACGCCGCGACGCTTCTTGTCGCGGCCGGTCAGAACGATGACTTCGTCGCCTTTACGGATGTGGTTCATCGCGGGCTCCTTACAGCACTTCCGGGGCCAGCGACACGATCTTCATGAACTTCTCGGTACGCAGTTCGCGCGTAACGGGTCCGAAGATGCGGGTGCCGATGGGCTCCAGCTTGGCATTGAGCAACACGGCGGCATTGCCACCGAAACGAATCAGCGAACCGTCTTTGCGGCGCACGCCCTTGGCGGTACGAACCACCACAGCGTTGTAGATTTCGCCTTTTTTGACGCGCCCGCGCGGGGCCGCATCTTTGACGCTCACCTTGATGATGTCGCCGATACCGGCATAGCGGCGCTTGGAGCCACCGAGCACCTTGATGCACATGACAGCACGCGCACCAGTGTTATCGGCCACGTCCAGCGTGGTCTGCATTTGGATCATGATTTTTCCTGTTCCAACTTAACTGAAAACACGTCCTTCCCGGTTGGATAGGCCCGCGTTTCCTGCCAGTTTTGGTCCCGTCAGGTCCGCGCCGCCTGCTGGCAGCAACGACCCTGGGTTGAAATCCTGCTGGGGATTTCCCGCAAGTCAGTCAAACCGGCGCCAAGCCTATCTTCCCCCGGGACTAATCCCTGGGATCCGTTTTGCGCGGCGCAACTGTGGTCGCGCTGCGGCTATTGGCCTGGGCCACCCAACTAACAATTTGGGAAAGCTGTTTATTCTATCCCAGTGCGCCAGGTAAAGCAAGCAGCTTTTGGGCGAAAAAACAAGGGCTTGTCCTCGCCGCACAACATCGGGGCGCGCCCCTAACCGGCCCTGTTTTTGCCGTAATAGGCTTTTTCCCAGGCGTCGTGGTTGGCCTTGCCGCGCCGGATCTCGTCGCTCATGGGTGCGGCGGCCAGCACCAGGCGGTTGAGCCACCGCACCGGGGCACGGCACGGGCGCTCGAAGTCGACAAAGAGCACGGCGCGCAGGCCCTCGGTGTCGTTATGCACCTGGTGGGGGTAGAGATCGTCGAAGATCACCGCCTCGCCCTCGCGCCAGGCGTAACGCTGGCCGTCGACCTCGATCCAGCACTGCTCGCGCGGCTCCGGCACGCGCAGGCCCAGGTGCAGGCGCAGCACGCCGTTATAGGGCCCTTTGTGCAGGGGGATGCGCTTGCCGGCCTCGAGGATGGAGAAAAAAGCGGTACGGACCCCGGGGATGCCCCGCAGGGCGCGGGCCGTGGCCGGGCAGCGCGCCAGGTTGCGCTCCGAGCGCATGCCATAGCCCATGAACACAAAGGTCTTCCACTGGTCATCGCCGGTGATCATGCCCACGTCGGGCGATATCTCGTGGAACGCCGGCAGGCGCTCGCGTTCGGCGAGCAGCTGCTCCAGCTCGGCGCGGATGGCGGGCGTTTGCGCCTCCAGCGCCGGCACCCAGGGGAACAGGTGATTCTCGAAGATGGGCCGGTCTCCCACCTTGGAGGCCCGGGCTATCCTGACATGGAGCCAATCGATGAAACGAAAGAGGATTTTCGAAAACAGGCTTTGCTTGGTCTCGGTTTCTGGCTGCACGGTCTGAGGTCGGCTGTCAAAGTAGGTTTGACCGGTCGCCCGGCTCTCGCCGGATTCGGAAGTGATGGGCCCAAACGCGCTGAATTTCCATATTAGTAGGGAACGATCATACCGAATCGCCCTGCCGCCGCCTCTACGGGCTATCCCCCCCGGGCGTGCATTGGATCCCCCTCTTGTGTCCGGAGTGGCCCCTTCCGAGGGAACCAAGCTGGTTTAGACTGGCGCCACACCGGGCGCGGCGCGCGTCCCTGCGCTTCACCCCAATCCCCTCTTCCCCAAGGAAAGACTGGCATGTACGAACAGTTGGCTTTGTATATCGATGGTGAATTTCTGAGCGGCGACGGCCGCAAGACCCAGGACGTGGTCAATCCGGCCACGCGCGAAGTGCTGGGCCAGCTGCCCCATGCCACCCAGTCGGATCTGGACCGCGCCCTCGAAGCGGCCGCCCGCGCCTTCGAAACCTGGAAGCGCACCTCCCCGATGGAGCGCTCGGCCATCTTGCGCAAGGTGGGCGCGCTATCGCGCGAGCAGGCCAAGGAAATCGGCCACAACATGACGCTGGACCAGGGCAAGCCCCTGGCCGAAGCCATCGGCGAAGTGACCAGCTGCTCCGAGCATGCCGACTGGCACGCCGAAGAATGCCGCCGCATCTATGGCCGTGTCGTGCCGCCTCGCAATCCCGACGCCCGCCAGCTGGTGGTGCGCGAACCCATCGGCGTATGCGCCGCCTTCACGCCTTGGAACTTCCCGTACAACCAGGCCATCCGCAAGATCTGCGCGGCGCTGGGCGCCGGCTGCACCATGGTGCTCAAAGGCCCCGAAGATTCGCCCAGCGCGGTGATGGCGATTGCCCGCCTCTTTCATGAGGCCGGGCTGCCCAAGGGCTGCCTGAATATCGTCTGGGGAGAACCGGCCCAGATTTCCGACTACCTGATCCGCTCGCCCATCGTGCGCAAGGTTTCCTTCACCGGCTCGGTGCCGGTGGGCAAGCAGCTGGCCGCCCTGGCCGGCGCCCACATGAAGCGCGTCACCATGGAATTGGGCGGCCATTCGCCCGTGCTGGTGTTCGATGACGCCGACGTCAAGCGCGCCGCCGAGATGCTGGCCCGCTTCAAGGTCCGCAACGCCGGCCAGGTCTGCGTCTCGCCCACCCGTTTCTATGTCCAGGAAGGCGCCTATGAAACCTTCCTGGCGCGCTTTACCGAGGTGCTGGCCGGCATCAAGGTGGGCAACGGCCTGGAGGCCGGTGTTGAAATGGGCCCGCTTGCCCATGAGCGCCGCGTCCCGGCCATGAAGCAATTCGTCGATGACGCCCGCAAGCATGGCGCCAAGGTGGTGCTGGGCGGCGAAGCGCCTTCGGACAAGGGTTATTTCTTCAGCCCCACGGTGGTGACCGACATTCCGGACCACGCCATGCTGATGACCGAAGAACCCTTCGGGCCGCTGGCCCCGGTGGTGCGATTCAAGGACACCGACGAGGTCATCAAGCGCGCCAACAGCCTGCCCTTCGGCCTGTCCTCGTATGTGTTCACGGAATCGCTGAAGACCGCCACCAAGGTATCCAATGCGCTGGAAGCCGGCATGGTCAACATCAACCATTTCGGCAGCGCCCTGGCCGAGACCCCGTTTGGCGGCATCAAGGACAGCGGCATCGGCAGCGAAGGCGGCCTGGAGACCTTTGACGGCTACCTGGTCACCAAGTACATCACCCACGTCTGACCGACGTCGAGGGAGGGATTAATCCCTCCCTCGGCTAGAAACAATAGACAAAGGGATCGGGGTAAAGAAAGAGACCTCGGCATCGTGGACAGGCCCATGGTGCAGGCCTATCAGCGTGGCACTCGATAGGGAGGGACTGTTCAAGACCAAGGCCGGCTTGAGATTGCTGCTGCGGGCGCCTATGGCCTGAACCCCACCCTTTACTGCCTGGTACAGGCCCAGCGTCTCATCGCGGATTTCGTAGATAGGCGCGCCACTGCCCTGGCCGCCACACTCGGGGTTGACCGCGGTCGACACCCAGAAGGTGCTGGACTTGTCCTTGGTCCACTTGATGTAGACGGAAAGATCCCTGAGCTGTGGCGCCGGTCCGAATTGCTGGGCCAGATCACGCGGTATGGCCCCGGCGCTTTTCATGCCTATGAATAGACCGATCAGGGCACGCACCTCCGCCAGGCCAAGACTGCGCCAGGGCTTGAATCCTTCGGGGAACTGCCGACGCATCAGTTCGGGGGTGCGCTGATCGGCCCGGTACAACAACATCGCGACACCTGTCTCGTGATTGACGAGTGCCTACTATGCAAGACCCCGCGCCCGCTCCAAATAAGTAAGTCCGGAAATCAGGCGGAAACGCGCGCGTTCATGGACAGCTTGCGGCATTCCCGCGCGGTCATGCCGAAGCGTTGACGGAACAGGCGGCTGAAATGGGCGGGATGGGCGAACCCGCTTTGATAGGCCAGCTCGGCAATCGAGCGGTGGGCGTGGGCCGGATCCCGCAGCAGGCGTTGGCAATGCGCCAGGCGCAGCGCGTAGAGCTGCGACTCCACGCCCAGGCCCGCGGCCTGGAAGACCCGGTGCAGATAGCTGGCTGACAGCCCACAGGCCTGGGCGATATGGGCCGGCGTCAATGCGGTGTCCGACAGATGGCGGCGCATATAGGCCAGGGCCCGTTCACGATGCGCCAGGGTCACGCTGCTGTCGTTCTCCGAGGCCTGGGCGGCCTGGGATTGCACCAGGAAGAGCACGATGAGATCGATCAGGTGCTCGCCCAGGACGCCCACTTCGGCATCGCTCCAGGCGGCCATGCCCCCCAGCAGATGGTCCAGATAGCTTTTCAGCAGCTGCCCGCCGGGCGCGCCGTCGTCGATCCGCAGCTTGTAGAAAGACTCCAGCCGCGCGGCACGCTGGGCCAGGGCCGAGCGCGGAAAAGAGATGCTCAGGCTACGATAGCCGCCATGCCCGAGCGCCACCGCCTGATAGGGCGCGCTCTGGTTCATGAGATAGACACAACCGGGCTCGACCTCGAAGTGCCTGCCCGACTGGGTGACGGCAAGGGGCCCGGCCAGCGGCATGCCGAAGGTGTAGAACTCTTCGTCCAGCTGCGAGACGTTGCCGCGCGTGCGCTCCAGCTTCTGTCCCTGGTAGTGCAGGTCATTGAATTGCAGATTGGCCCGGCGCGCATAGCGCAGGCTGCCGGCAAACACCCCGGCGCCCTGGCCGGCATGGACCTCGAAGGGGCCGAAGGCGTGCGCCAGCGCATCGCGCCAACTGTCCAGCCGCCGGCGCGCATCAACCTGCGTCGTGGCAAATCGCGTATCAACCATGGTGTCTGCCTCCAGGCACGCCCGGGATTTGACTGAGCGTCCACATTCTCTTGACTGTGCCTCTTTGCGGGCCGCGGCGCATTGTCCCGGCCGCACCGACAAGTCTATATTCGGCCCCAACGGAGAACAACCTGGGAAATCCGGGAGGAGACATGGCGGCAAACCAGCCGGCTTCGCGCTATCTGGGCGCGCAGGGCCGCGAATTGCATTACGTCGAGTGGGGCGAGCCCGGCGCCCCCGCCATCGTCCTGTGGCATGGCCTGGCGCGCACCGGGCGCGATTTCGACGACCTGGCCCGCGCATTGAGCGCCGACTGGCGCGTCATCTGTCCCGACACCCTGGGCCGCGGCCTGTCGCAATGGAGCCCGGCGCCGCGCCAGGAGTACCAGCTGTCTTTCTATGTCCGGCTGGCCGAGGACCTGCTCGATGGCCTGGGCATCGGCCGCGCCGCCTGGGTGGGCACGTCGATGGGCGGGGCCATCGGCATGCTGGCCGCCGCCACGCGCCTGCGCGGCCGCCTCACCCGCCTGGTGATCAACGATATCGGGCCCACCCTGCCGCGTCCGGCCATGATGCGCATCCAGGCCTATACGGGCAAGCCGCCGGCCTTCGACAAGGTAACGGAGCTGGAGGATTGGCTGCGCGGCGCCTACAAGCCCTACGGCTGGCAGAGCGATGAGCAATGGCGCCGCATGACCGAAACCTCGGCGCGGCGCCTGCCCGATGGCCGTGTCACCCTGCACTACGATCCGGCCATCGTGGGGCAGTTTGAGCACTACCCCGACGATTATGAGCGCTGGGCCGAATACGACAGCATCAGGCAGCCGCTGCTGCTGCTGCGCGGCGAGCAATCCGACCTGCTGCTCGAAGACACCGCCCGGGCCATGACCGAACGCGGGCCGCGCGCGCGCCTGCTGACGTTTGCCGATTGCGGCCACGCCCCCAGCCTGAACGTCCCCGCGCAAATTGAACCCATATGCCAATTCCTGGCCCAGCATCGCGCCGAAGGAGAATCCGCATGAAACGCATCCTGGCAGCCGCCCTGGCAAGCCTCGCCCTTGCCGCCCCCACCCTGGCCGCCGATCTGGTGGTGGCGCATGTCTATGACAAGACCGGTCCCCTGGAAGCCTATGCCAAGCAGACCCACAACGGCCTGATGATGGGCCTGGAATACGCCACCCAGGGCAGCATGACGGTGGCGGGCCGCAAGATCCGCGTGATCGAGAAGGACAACCAGGGCAAGCCGGATGTCGCGCGCGCGCAGCTGGCCTCGGCCTATGCCGATGACAACGCCGACCTGGCCGTGGGGCCGACCTCCTCGGGCGTGGCGCTGGCCATGCTGCCGATCGCTGAGGAGTACGAAAAAATCCTGCTCGTCGAACCGGCCGTGGCCGACTCCATCACCGGCGAAAAATGGAACCGCTATATCTTCCGCACGGGCCGTAATTCGTCGCAGGACGCCATCGCCAACGCCGTGGCCTTCGACCAGGAGGGCACATCCATCGGCATGCTGGCCCAGGACTATGCCTTCGGGCGCGATGGCGTACGCGCGTTCAAGGGCGCACTCAAGCACGCCAAGATCGTCCATGAAGAATACCTGCCGGCCAATGCCACCGACTTCACCGGCGGCGCGCAGCGCCTGTTCGACGCGCTCAAGGACAAGCCGGGCCGCAAGATCATCTTCATCCTCTGGGCCGGCGCGGGCAATCCCTTCAAGATCGCCGATCTCGATCCCAAACGCTATGGCATCGAGATCGCCACCGGGGGCAACACCCTGGCGGCCATGACGCCGCTGAAGAACCTGGCCGGCATGGAGGGCGCCACTTACTACTACTACGGCATACCCAAGAATCCCATCAACGACTGGCTGGTGGCCGAGCACCAGAAACGCTATGGCCAGCCCCCCGATTTCTTCACCGCTGGCGGCATGTCGGCCGGCATCGCCGTTGTCGAGGCCTTGAAGAAAACCCAGGGCAACTCGGACACCGACACGCTCATCAAGGCCATGGAAGGCATGAGCTTCGATACGCCCAAGGGCAAGATGACCTTCCGCCCTCAGGATCACCAGGCCATGCAGTCGATGTACCACTTCCGCATCAAGAACGATCCCGCCGTGCCCTGGGCCGTGCAGGACCTGGTGCGCGAGATCACGCCCGACCAGATGGACGTGCCCATCCTCAACAAGCGCTGACGGCATGCTGGAAACCTGTTCGCTCACCATCCGGTTCGGCGGCCACACGGCCGTCGAGGACGTCAGCGCGCGCTATGCGCCGGGCACGCTCACGGCCATCGTCGGCCCCAATGGCGCCGGCAAGACCACCTACTTCAACCTCATATCGGGGCAGCTGCGCGCCAGCGCGGGTTCCGTGCGGCTGGGCGGGCGCGACCTGACCCGCCTGGGCGTCGCCGCGCGCCTGCATGCGGGCCTGGGCCGTGCCTTCCAGCTGACCCAGTTGTTCCCCAGGCTGTCCGTCCATGAGAACCTGCGGCTCGCCCTGCAGTCCCGCTCGCAAGGACCGCGGCAGATCCGTCTCTGGCGCTGCTGGCAGGATGATCGAATGCTGATCGAGCGCGCCGACATGCTGCTGGCGCGCGTGCGGCTCGAACACCGGCGCGACCAGGCGGCCGCCGACCTGCCGCATGGCGACCAACGCAAGCTCGAGATCGCCATGCTGGTGGCGCTGGATCCGGTGGTCTTCATGTTCGACGAGCCCACCGCCGGCATGAGCGTGGACGAAGTGCCGGTCGTGCTCGACCTGATACGCGAGCTCAAGCGCGATCCCGGCAAGATCATCATGCTGGTCGAACACAAAATGGATGTCGTGCGCGAACTGGCCGACCGCATCGTCGTGCTGCACAACGGCCGCCTCATGGCCGACGGCCCGCCCGCGCAGGTCATCGCCTCGCCCCTGGTGCAGCAAGCCTATCTCGGAACGGGAAACCCCTCATGACACCGCTGCTGCGACTGCGCGATGTCCACACGCATATCGGCGCCTATCACATCCTGCATGGCGTGGATCTCGACGTCCCCGAAGGCGCCGTCACCATGCTGCTGGGGCGCAACGGCGCCGGCAAGACCACGACGCTGCGCACCATCATGGGCTTGTGGCGGGCCTC